>JBBSDG010000001.1:0-67201 GCA_038249635.1 Bacteroidales bacterium
ACGTCGAGAAGGGTCCCGTTAGTTTGAAAGCCATTTCCAACAGACTGTCCGTGACCATATTTCTTCTCCAGTTCAATGGCTCTTTTGTAAAAATCCAATCCCATTAATGCCGGTTCTCCACCCTGCCAGCCTATCGAAACCGCGTCGCCCGATTGCTGCATAACCTGCCTGATCATCTCTTCCTGGATCTCCGGGGTCATCCTGTGAACCTTGGTTTCAGGGACTAGTTTTTCTTTTTCAAGATAAAAGCAATAGGTGCAACCAAGGTTGCAATCCGGACCGGATGGCTTTACCAATACAGATGTTAAAGGACGATGCTTTTGTGACATAATTGGGTTAAATTGAACTTTTGCTTAATTTTTATTTCCGCCGGTTATTTCCTTCACCTAATTGAAAAACGCTTTCTTTCGTTCGAAATTAATGTCCCAGTCCACAGGAACCGACTGGAATCCTTACTTGTAATCGGTTTCACCAACGAACCATCGGGATTAAAACCCAGATTAAGGCACTTTGAGGCACCATACCCAACCGGGCTTCCACCTTGCATATTGAGTTTAAAACTATTCAAACCATTTGAATTTATTTCGTTTGCCATCCCATTTTTTTGTATCCGGATAAGCAAAGGAATTTGCTGTATTTGGATTTAAATCATCGAAAATGCATTGAACTATGCGCGAATTGATCAGCAAGCCTACTACGAGGTTTCCATTCCATGTTCGTCCGGGATAAGTTGGTTTTTCGTTGATAAAAAACTGGTTGCCTTTTATTTCGACCACGGTTTGGGATGAAACAATATCCTTGTAAGAAAAAAAGACTAAGGTTATAAATATTAGTTTGTTAACTGGCTTCATGTGAGTTTCTGTTTTTTTCGTTTTAAGGAAATGATCAATTATTTTTTTGAATTTCACCTTTTGATACACCATTTTCACCAAAAGAATCGATCCGGAACCAATATTCCTGGTTTTTATTCAGGCTGTTGATGGTCACCGAAGTGGCATTGTTCACCTGATAATTGTGGTATAATTTATCATTGGCAAAACCATACACGATGTTGTATCCAATCGCATTGTCCTGTTTTGGCCAGGAAAGTGCGATTACACGCCGGTCGGCTGCATCAAGTTTGGCAGTGAACGTGGCCCCTTTTGATGGTTTTGAACTGTTCCCTTGTCCAAAAATTCGGAATCCGGAAATGGCAAAAGTACCTCCGGGTACCAGATAGTTGGTAATCCTGACATACCTGGCTTTAACAGGCTTATTCAATTCAAAGTAGGTATGGGTAACATCTTCAGAATTGGCAGTTTTGTCAATCATTGTGTTCCATTTCACCTCATCGGTTGAATATTCAACCAGATATTGATGAGCCTGAATACCATCGCGGCCATAAAGTTCGGTATTGTATTCAGCAAAATTAATCTGTAAGGCTTTGATGGTGGACAGCGACTTTAAATCAACACTTAGCCATTCGCCTATATTTCCCGATTTTACACTCCAGTAGGTTCGGATATCTTCATTGAAAGCCAGTTCCACCGGATCGGTATCGATACTCGAGGAAACTTTTGCAGGTTTATTGTACGAAAGTAACATCCAGCCGGGATTCAATTCACTAACATTTTGATATTTCCGGTTGGGCATTTTGATTGGTGAATCGCCAAAATCGGAATTGGTGTATAAATTTTCATCCTTATCAAAGCTGGTTGGAAGTAAAACCAAACGGCGTTCGAACATGTGTTTCACCGAAATTGTCATGGTTGCAATGTGCCAGTAATTGCCATATTTATCGGCAAAAGTTGATCCATGTCCTGCTTCACATGAAAAACCTTCTGGTCGCGATGAAAATGGCTTGTTTTTCGCATAAGTGAATGGCCCCAAAGGTTTATCTGAATACGGAGGCTGTGAAGGATCATCATTAGATGCGATCAATCCATGGGTAGAAAAATCAGGACCCTTACTCCATTCATTTACCCAACTCGTTGAAAAACCATATTTATTCTTTACAATTTCTCCTAAAAGCGAAGCAAAAAACATCCCATTTACCATGTTGGTTGTGCTATACCCTTTGCTGTTAAATTCGGTGAGAGCAATTGGATAATAACCTTTTGGTTTGCCGGCATATTTAATAACCCAATAATTTACAGAATCAGCATTGGCTTTTATGGCGGTAATACTTGCCAGGATATTGGGCGGAGTTGCTTTATTTTCAGCAGTAAAATATTCGTGGACAAATATAAAGTCGGCAACATCTTTAACTTGTGTCAATACCTGGCCCGACCAAATGACATTACCCATATCGACAACAGCTCCAACTTTAATTGTCGGATCAACAGCCTTCATGGCGGCGGCAAAAACTTTAAAATCCTCACCATATTCTGTTCCGATTACATTTATTCCATTTACCGAATAGTCTCGTTCCCATTTTCCATAGCACTCATTCCCAATTTCCCAATTTTGAACATTTGCCTTGAGTTCAATATTCATTTTGCGAACAAATCCAGCCGCATAATCTGCCGCTTGTTGTACACGGGCGGTTCTTTTCTGAGAATCGGTTGCTCCAACCTGATAATCTACATCCGTTTTGCCATAACGAGCATAGAAATAATTGACAACTATATTGGCCTGAGCTTTGGTCGAAGTCAGAAATTGCGCAAAAATGGCAGGATTAATTTCTGCGCTTTTTGTCCCATCAATGGGTAAACTTTTTACAGGATCTAATATTGAAAGATCGGTTAGTAAAATTCCATCCCAGAAATAAGTATTTGAACCACTACCGGCAGGAAAGCGGAACTCACCAAACTTTGCCTGATTATATAGAGGCACTCGTTCCAGAATACTGCTTCCGCTTCGGAAATTTGAATTGACTCCAAACAGGGTAGGCAGCACTTTTGCAATGGTATCTGAAATAGAAACTGAAACTACAACATTGGGCAAAACTCTCGATAACAACGACGAAGTTTCGGAGATTAATGGAATATCAAATGTCTTCGGTTTCCAAAATGCATCGAGGTAAGATGTTTGGCCTTTCACGTGACTGACAATTACAAATAAAACAATAAATATTTTGAATAATCTCTTCATACAAATAGGTTTTTCGGGTAATCAGATCAGTGGTCGAAATTATCAAAAAGCTGGAGGAATTATCTTGAAAATACACACTAAAATCTTTAAAATTCAACTAATATGGCATATTCCAGATCATTTAAGTTAAAACCAAAATTTCTGGAAATGGCAGCATTGCTTTGTAAATTGTTATAACTACTTTTAATGCCTAATTAATTTTTTTCGTTAAAAACCATGAAACTTTTAAGGGCAGCTTTTATTATTATATTTTTTCAGATCATTTCTGCCTATTCTCTTTTTGCTATAGTACATCAGAAATTTCTTTATTATACCGACATTGACGGCCTTCCCAGGAATATTGTCACTTCAGTTGAACAAGACAAGTACGGTTATATATGGATTGGAACAGGAAATGGCATAGCACGATATGATGGGAACACTTTTACTACCTACGAACAGCTAAAGGGCATCAATATTATTTGTCTCTTTATCGATTCGAGAAATAACCTATGGGTAGGATCAAGCAGAGGTATTTTGTTATACAATAGGATAACAAATATTTTCGAACCCAAAACTCAAGGCTATATCAGGAGAATCCAGGAAGATAATGGTGAAATTTATTACATCGACGAATCAGGGGTTAAAAAGCTAAAAGGAAATGATGTTCAAGTCATTAGGACCGAGAGCGACATTCTCTATTTCAACTTTGTCAAAAATGGTTTGTGGTATGTCGGCAATGGGGTAAAATTATTAAGCCGTGAAGGAAGTTTCAGGGAAGTTGTTGAGAACAATCTTGGCAACTTTTACGTTTCGGCGGTTACATTAATTGGAGACAAGTTGCTTTTTGGATGCAAAAACGGTCAGTTGTTTCTCCGTAATCCGGATGGAAGTTATGTCAACATCCCAATTTCAAACCATCACAACATTAAAAAAATTGTGAGGATTGATCAGGAGATTTGGGTTGCAACTGATGGGAACGGGTTAATAATTCTCGATCAAAACATGAAGATTACAAATGTTCTTCGCCGTAACCAGAACGCCCCATCGATTAACAGCAACAGTATTTATGATGTTTTCTATGGTATAAACCGCGAAATTTGGATCGCGTCGTACGGTGCCGGGCTAACATGCATTTTGCCCGATAATTTATTGTTCCGAAATATTGTACCCGAAAAAGGCAACCGTAATTCTCTGATTTCCAGCGAAGGTGTGGCTATTTATGAAAAGGATGGTATTTTCTATTTTGGAACAAATTATGGTTTTTCGATCTGGAATGAAAAGACAGATGTGTTCACCAATTTTTCGTTGGATAAACTTAAAAAAGAATTAAAAGGGGTAAAAGCCCTGGGCATTAGTTCAGACAACAAAAAAAATATTTGGCTCGGAACTTATGATGGTTTATTGGGGAAATATTCATCAGGGCATCAATTATCGGAAGTTTTTTATCCGAGCACCGGAAATCCGGAAGAATCACAACAAATTGTTGTTATGTACAATCACAATAACACAAATTTAGTTCTTGGAACTCAATTCCAGAATCATAGCCTCATAAATTTTGACCTGAAAACCAAGTCATCCTCAGTTCTGGGATTGATCGATAATTCAGGCAAAATCACACAATTTCAGATAAATGCCATTCGCGAGAACCAAAAAGGAGAAGTGATGGTACTGAATTCGACTGGTGGCATTTTCAGGATAAACTTCAGTGAAAACAAATTAGAAGATAGTTATAGTGAGCTTAATAAAAAGGTAAATTTCTGGATAAACGACTTTTATAACGATAAAAACGGCAATTACTGGCTGACAACCAATACTGAAGGTTTGGTTAAAATATCAGCCAATGGCAACCAAATGAAAAAATGGACGGACAAAGATGGGCTGCCTTCCAATTCACTCATCAGGATCGAATCGGTTGATGACCGTTTTTTATGGATCAGTTCGATTGCCGGTATATGCCGGTTTGAAATGGAAACCGGCCAGGTGATGAATTTCAACCATCGTAATGGGCTTCCGGCCAACGAATTTACTGTCAGATGTTCGGCAAAAACCTCCGATGGAAGAATCATTTTTGGTTCGTATGCTGGTTTTACTATCATAAATCCGGCAAATGTAGTACCCGACAGCTCAAAGATTCAGGTAATTATTTCAGATATTACGTTTCAGAATCAGAGCATTAAAAGTGCCAAAGGAAAAAGTCACTTGGCTGTTCCGCTTGAGGAGGCCAAAGTAATAAGACTACCTTATAATAGGAATTCGTTTACAATATACTTCTTTACAAAAAATAAAGATTTTCCAAAGTACAACAATTACAATTACCGGATGGTTGGTCTCGATAAGGAATGGACTTATTTGAGTGAAACCAACCACATTAATTTCACTAATTTATCGCCCGGAACTTATACATTCGAAGTAAAAAGCTCATCGAAAACCAATATTGACGGCAATTTCATCACTCAACTCACCATCAGTATCAATCCTCCTTGGTATCTTAGTTGGTATGCTTTTATGGGATATTTAGTTCTTGTTTCCGGATTGATTTACATATCACTTTCAATATATACTAACCGGATCCAATTGAAAAAAGAAGTCGAGATTTCAGAATATAAAGTTCAGAAAGAACATGAACTGACCGAGAAAAAACTGGCTTTCTTCACAAACATTTCGCATGACCTACGAACTCCATTAACATTGATTGATGGCCCGGTAAACGATTTATTGCAGTCGAAGAACCTTGAAAGAGACCAGACTGATAAATTGATTATTATCCGGAGAAATTCAAGACGGCTTTATAAGCTGATTACCGATTTGCTCGATTTCAGGAAAATAACTGAAAAACAATTCGCACTTGAAGTTTCAGAAACAGACATTACTGAACTCATTGATGGGGTTTATCATGCTTTTCAGGAGGAATGCAGAAACAACTCGATTATTTTTAACAAGGAGGTCCGTGTTGAACAAGCTGTTTTTATTGATGTCCGAAAAGTAGAGAAAATTTTGTGGAACTTGTTATCGAATGCTGTGAAATTCACCCCACCAAAAGGCAAAATCTTTATTGGAGCCAACGAATTGTTGCTCAATGATAAAAGGTTTATTGAACTAATTGTAAAAGACTCTGGTCTTGGTATTTCAGCTTCTGATCAGACAAAAATATTCGAACCCTTTTTTCAAGGAAAAACAAACAGAGCCAACTCCATGGAAGGAACAGGAATCGGGCTTTCAATTGTAAAAGACCTCGTTGAGCTTCATCATGGCGAAATTTTGTTCGACTCTGCATTAGGTATTGGCACAACATTTAAAATTGTGATCCCAGATGAAAGTGTACAGTACAAACCTGCGGAATTAGGCAATCCTGAAACAGCTAATATACCTATTATTGATGATAAACCCGAAACCAAAGATATCAATGCTGGCAAGAAGGGAACACCAAGTTTCTACAATCGACCGAAAATACTGATCGTTGAAGACAATAAGGAACTGCGGGAATACCTGGCCACACATTTTGAGAAGAAATACAAGGTCAGTCAGGCTGAAGACGGAATGATGGGCTTTGAGACCGCAAAAGATATTAATCCTGATGTTATCCTGACTGATGTTCAGATGCCAAACATGAATGGATACGATTTTTGCAAGGCAATTCGCGGGCAATTCGACACTTCCCACATTCCGTTAATTATGCTTACGGCCAACAGTGACGTTGATCAGCACATTGAAGGTTTGGCTACCGGTGCTGACGCCTATGTAACTAAACCTTTTGATATCAATCTTATAGACAGCGTTCTTAATTCAGTTTTGGAAAATCGACGAAAACTGCGCCTAAAGTTTATGGGTATTGATGCAAATCAAGAAAATGAAAAACTAATTACGTCAAGAGATCATGATTTCATTGTAGGATTAAAGAATTATGTCGAGAAAAATATGGCTTTACCAGAACTGAATATCGAATTAATTTCAGCACATTTTGCAGTAAGCAGAACCCAACTCAACCATAAAATTAAATCACTTATGGGGACAACACCAAACAATCTGATCAAATCCTTACGGCTTAAAAGAGCATATCATCTCATTAGAAATGAAGGTGTTAGGGTTTCTGAAGCTGCATATCTGACTGGTTTTAGCGATCCTAATTATTTTACTACCTGTTTCAAAAAAGAATTTGGTGAAAACCCATCTCAAATCGGAACTGACACAACATCCATCAGTTGAAAAGTTAATACTGAATCTCGAAACAAAAAGTAATATGCAAAATCTTCTCGGATAATTTCCCGGATAATTTTATTTTCCATTGTTAAAAAAAAATACGGCACGATCTTTCCTGTTTGGAACAAGAAAAACCGCACCGTATCTAAATATTTGTTCGTTAATCTTTAATATCTTATAATCAATTCCGGCACAACAAAACCTTAGCTGACTATCGAATTTCTAACTTCAGTTTAATATTGTCTCTGATGTCTGTAATCTGCATTTCGGTACGTATTATGCTTCTTTAGCGGAATTTTCATACCATCTGTTTTTTCCATCCACTCATTCAATTCATCCAAATGCTTTTTAATTTCTGGCTGAAGTTCAGGCTTTTCAATCAGGTTGTATATTTCATTTGGATCGTTTTGTATGTCGTAGAACTCATTTCTGTCCCAGATTCCCTGATAACGGATGTATTTGTATTTGTCGGTTCGAACGCCAAACATGGTTGGAGTCATCGGAAAATCATATTCCCAATAGTATTCATAGAAAATACGGTCGCGCCAGTTGGATTCGTCCCCCTTCAGTAATTGAATAAATGAATAGCCAGGCATATAAGTTGGTTTTTTCAATCCTGCCATTTCGAGACAAGCTGGAGCAACATCGACATTCTGAACCATTTTGGTAATTACTTTGCCACCTTTGAATAATTCCGGGCATCGGACCAAAAAAGGCACTTTAACCGATTCTTCATAGAAATGCCGCTTGTCGATCAGTCCATGTTCTCCCCAACTAAAGCCATTGTCGCCCATGTAAATGATCAAAGTTGATTCGTCCAGCCCTTCTTTTTTAAGGTAATCTATAACAGAACCAACACTTTCGTCAACACCCATCAAGGTTTCGCAGTAATCCTGAACCATGGTTTGCATATCGCTATTTGTGTTGTACATGTAATCGACACCATGCCAACTGATGCGCTGCGCCGCAACCCATTCAGGCCATTTCAGATCACGGTAAGCTCCGGTTTTAGTCTGATCGTAGGTAACAGGAAGCGGATATATCATCCCCTTGTATTTTCCCTTATGCCGGCTTGCCGGCTGAAAACCTGCATGTACCGCTTTGTGCGAGAGATATACGAAGAATGGTTTGGTTTTATCGCGTTCCTTAAGCCATTTCAGGGTGTGTTCAGTGAGCAAATCGGTAATATAGGTCGAATCTTTGTACTCAACCTTTTTCCCATCGATATTTAGTACCGGATTATAATAAACACCCTGGCCTTTAAAACTTTCCCAATGCGAAAAGCCTGGTCGTGGTGCATCGGTTTCTCCGCCCATATGCCACTTTCCAAAAAAGCAGTCTGGTAGCCAGACGATTGCAAATACTGAGGGAAAAAGGTCAGATTTCCCGGATCAGGAGCCTTATTATCAACGATGGTATGTATATGTGAATACTGACCTGTCAAAATGGACGCCCGACTGGGAGAGCATAGTGAAGTTGTCACAAATGCGTTTTTAAACCACGCCCCCTCGGCAGCCATTTTATCCAGATTAGGCGTTTTCAGCCATGGAACTTTACCGGTTTGCCGGTGTGTTTTGTGCGAAACCCGACATCGTAGTTCCCAACAATGTTGCACCTAGTATTAAATTTTGTTTGCTAAGCATATCGTTTATTTTTCATTTTAAACTATTCAAAATTAGTTTCTAATCTCTAATTTCTAATCATTTTTTACTTCACACACGCCATGAGGCCATTCATTCATAGCCAATTGTGGAATACCAAATCAGGAAACCCTTTACTTGTATATTTTGATTGTGCATGGCATAATGCCACTTTTCATCAGTTGTCATCAACGGCAAGGCATTTTCGATGCGTTTTTCAATCGGCTGTTTTTTCGTCCAAATAAATGGAGAGCTGCGCCTTGGCTCATAAAACGATCAAGACTAATCCAATTGCAAATAGCCTTAACTTTATAAATTTATTCATCTCTTGGTTCTTTACAGTATTTTTAATTTGGTCTTTAGTAATGTCTTATCATCAGAACTGCCACCTACCATAATTTGAAAACTTCCCGGCTCAACCACAAATTTCATATCGAGATTGTAAAATGATAGATCGGTTGCGTCAAGGGTAAAATTTATTGTTTTCGTTTCACCGGGTTTTAATGAAATTCGTTTGAAATTTTTCAATTCCTTTATTGGCCTGGTTACCGACGAAACTTCATCGCGGATGTAGAGTTGAACGATCTCGTCGCCTGCAACTGCTCCGGTATTGGTAATGTCAACACTGAATTTCATGTTTTCACCCTGAGCGTAATTGGTTTTATCCGACTTCAGGTTACTGTATTTGAATGAGGTATAACTTAATCCGAATCCAAATGGATAAAGGGGATCTTTTGGTTCGTCGATGTATGGATGAAAAAACTGTGACGGTTTGTAATTGTATGTACTGACCAGTTGGCCTACCGAATATGGAATGGTCATCGTCAGTTTTCCTGATGGGTTTACATCGCCAGAAATGACCTCTGCAACAGCCCGGCCACCTAAACTTCCCGGCTCCCAGGCTTCGATAACTGCCGGAATGTTTTCTGTAATCCATGGTTCAGAGATTGGCCGGCCATTGACCAATACCACAATAATATTTTTATTCTTTGAATACAATTGTTTCACTAATTCAAGTTGATCGCCCATCAGGTTGATGTTAGCCCTGTCGATGTTTTCACCACAGGTTTTGGCCTTGTCGTATCGCAATGAATTCTCACCAACAACGACCACAATGGCATCATAAGCAGCTGCTTTTTTAGTTGTCTCAGAAATTTTTTCAGCGCCAATCGTTCTCAAATCTTCGCCGCAATCCACATAATCAACTTTTGATTCAGAAAAAACCAATTTCATTCCTTCCACAATGGTAGTCACATTTTCCTCGGGTTGGTCAAGACTCCAGTCACCCAGGATTCGTTGATTATTGGCATTTGGCCCTGTCACCATTATTTTCATTCCCTTTTTTAAGGGCAGGATATTTTTCTCGTTTTTCAGCAGAACGATTGATTTTCTTGCGGCTTCAAGAGCCAGTTGACGGTGCTGATTGTTGAAAAGGACTTTCCGGGTCAAAGCGGTATCTGCAAAAGGATGTTCAAACAAGCCCAGCATCAATTTCGCACGAATAATTGCAAGGCATGATTCATCGATTCGTTTTACTGAAATTTTACTTTCCTTCGTTAAAGCCAGCACATCATCAAAAAAGCCCGGTCCATGCATGTGCATGTCCATTCCTGAATTGACGGTCAATTCAGCTGCACCTTTATTATTTTCAACAACATGGTGAAGATTATTGAGCCTTTCGATATCCATCCAATCTGAAACAACAAAACCTTTAAAATTCCATTCATTTCGAAGAATGTCGGTGAGAAGCATTTTGTTGCCATGGCATGGAACCCCGTTTAATTCGTTATGGGCAGCCATAAAAGTCCAGACACCCGCTTTCACCTGAGCGAGATAAGGCGGAAACCATATCTCGCGAAGTTGCCTTTCCGAAACATCCATGGGTGAAGCATTAGTTCCGTTCGAAGGTTCGCTGCCTGCAATAAAATGTTTGGCGCAAGCTAGTAACATTTGGTCAGGACGATTGTTCTGATAACCATTGGTCATGGCAACACCCAAGCGCGAAACCAGGATCGGATCTTCACCAAAAGTTTCACCACAACGTCCCCAGCGCGGATCACGTGCCACATCAACATTGGGCGAAAAAGTCCACTGCATGCCGGTTGCACGCACTTCTAAAGCTGTAGCTCTGGCCATATCCTCAACAAGCTTTTCGTCCCATGAGGAGGATAATGTTAACTCTGTGGGAAAAACTGTGGCGCCAATATAAAGCCCATGTCCGTGAATGGCATCGATCGACATCAACAGTGGAATTTTCAACCGGCTCTTCATGGCCAATCCCTGAAGTTTATTAACTTCCTCAGCATCTGTTAAATGAAGGAATGAACTGATTTTCCCTTCCTTAATCATCTCATAAATCTGGCCAATAATCAGATTTTGATAGAATCCCATCTGATCGTTCGAAAGATCATTTTTACCGTGTAATTCTTTTTTAGCCTGATCGACATGTTTGGGGGCAACATACTGGCACATTTGCCCGATTTTCTCTTCCAATGTCATTCTGCCCAGCAAATCTATCGCTCTGACATTGATATCTTTGGAAGCATCTAAATAGATTGGTTTATTTTGAGTAGAGGCCTGATAAAAGCACATCAAGCCTGTCAGTATTAATAGAAATTTCATCCGTTTGATTTTTATTTCAGTGGAGCATTTTTTAACAATAATTCTTTGATGCGGTAATAAGCCGGAGTTGGATTTAACTCATTGTCGAATAATCCGGCAAAACTTCCTTCCGAATTGCGAAAACGATGTTTCAATGCCCAACAATTGATGCCAACTGCACCTTTGCCGATTTTTTTCAAAAGAGCTTCTGTGACGGCGCCATAGGTGTCAGCTATTTCAGTCGCTTTTTCTTTGAAAATTCCGGGGTTCATATCTTTTCCCATTTTAACATCCAGTTCTGTAACATGAAATTCAAGCTTATTCTGATAACACCAGTCAATCAGATTGTTTAGCTTTTCCATATTTCCAGGCAATTTTTCGAAACCATAAGGAATATGAGCCTGCCATCCAATTGCATCAACTTTCAATCCCTTACTGCGAAGATAAAGCACTGTATTTTTTACTTTTTCCCAGGTGGCATCCTCCATACCACCATGGTGATTGTAAAGCTTCTTAATGTTAGGTGCATATTGGTTAGCTAGCTCGAAGGCCAGTTTAATATAGCTCGGAACTTTCAGCGGAGTATCTGTTTCGAATCCCATGATGGTCCATGGATTCTCCCACTCAGCAGTACCTAAACGGGGACCAAACCAATCGCCACTTTCATAGGTAATATTATCAGCAGTGCTATGAGCATCATAGCCAATCCCTTTTGTTTTTGCTGGACAAATGGTTTCATTCACCACATCCATCCATCGCACGATGTCCTTGTTTTTCTCCAGTTCCTTGCTCAGGGTGGTCACATAATAGGTCATTTGTTCCTTTAGTTCAGTGGCCGTGCGGTTATCCTGCTTCGCCCATTTTGAACATTGAGGTGAAATTGGACCATGCGAACGAACGGTCTGTTTGTTTTCACGGGCCATTAACAGCAACTGTCGGTAATTATCGGACTTCCATTCGGTACCGGGCTCTGTATAAACCTGAGCTTGTTTAAATTCATTTGCGGGTGTATTGTACGAAAACTCTTTGAGAAAAATCTCCTTCTCAGCTTTTCCTTCTTCACCGAGGAAACTGGCTTTGGAAGTACAGCCAAAATAGAAGCTGTCTTTTTGATAATACTTCTCTATAATCTGGCGGATCGTCAAATCCTTATCATTAACCTGAGCGATTGCAGAATTTAAAATGAAGAGTGAACATAGAATTACAAATACAAAGCGATATATTTTCATTTGATCTATTTGTTTAATTATTAAATGCGTCAGAGGTAAACTTTGAAAGCAAAAGACTGACTATCATATTTTTGGAATTAGGGAGAAGATTAATCATGTTTAGGTTTTATCATTTGATTGATTAAATTTTAAAACGCTCATAATTGAAAACTAAAAACCCACGAAAGAAGAATCCAATAAATTCAGCCTAAACCAAAATATTCTGCCTCTCCAATTCGTGAGTTTTCGCTTTAACCAATTACTATTTCAAATCAAACTAATTTATGCGTTACGGTTTTATTTAACCACTGGTTTAAACACTTCCAGACGCACATCACGATCACGGATAACCAGCGTATCGGTTGCCTGATGGGTTTCATTGTTTACAGCATCGATCACCTGATAATTGATTACAATGGCATTGCGTTTTTTACCACCCCATTCATCACCTTTACTTACAAACTTACCAGTACCTGAAACGGTGTAGGTTGACGTTGCATCTTTGGTGATTACGCAGGCTCCATTATTATCAAAAGTGAGCAACATGGTAAACGACCCCGGGCTACCTGCTGGTCTTCGTAATGGGCTTTTCAGCATTACAGTGTTTTTGCCCGTTGTTTGAAGGTGCCATATTTCATTGTCTTCGATGAATTTGGTGCGGTAAATTTGATCGGTTGAAGATCCATCGGCTTTTTTCAGCACATCTTTACCGCGGTGCAAATACTTTCCATGAAATGGGTTAATGTATTTTATGGCAAACAAAGTGTAGTCTTTGGGCAAAACCGACCAATCTGTGGCAATTCTGCTGTCGGCATTCACTTTGCCTGGTTTACCCTGCAAAAGCGAATCTGTTTCTGTCGAAGTCAGTTTCAGCGGCAGAACATACTGCACTTTGTACGAAAGCGGATCATTCAGAAAAGCATCGGTCAGCTGAACATCTATGTATCCCTGCATTTTACCTTTCGGAACAATGACCGTTCCTTCATTCGAAAGACTATAATAAGCTTTTGGCAAAGCAAGCAATTGAGCTCCCAGATCGGTAAACAGATTGTTAGCCAGTGTTTCGTCAACAACGTATGTTACCCTGCGATCCTGAGTATTTTCGTACAAACCACCAATGGCGACACCAACGGAGAATTGCAGTTTGTTATCCAGAGAGGTATCGGTAAGTTCATCTTCACCCAAAACGAGTGTGCGAACAGGCGATTGATAAGGAAAATAGGTGGCCGAATAGTTGTAATCGGGGAAATCCCATTCCTGATTTTTACAGGAACCAATTGCAAGAAGCAATAGCAGGGAGAAAACCGTTAATATTGTGTTTTTCATATTTTAATTTTTAACTTAAACTTTAAACGTTTACCCTACCATCCGGCATTTTGTTCCAAAGCCGAAAATTTCAATACTTCCTGCTCAGGAATAGGACCATAGTTCATGTAAGGCATAAAAACTCTTGGTTCAACTTCAACCACATTAAAACTTGTTGCAGCTTTGTTGATGTTTACACCCATAGCAGCAGTTGTTAAAGGTAAACCCCAGCGGCGAATGTCCCAGAAACGGAATCCTTCAAAGCACAATTCCAAACGACGTTCGTTACGGATCAGTTCGCGCATGGCTTCTTTGGTGGCAATGCCATTCAGGAATGCATCAGGTTGTGTAATACCAGCACGTTTGCGGATTGCAGCAACAACATCTTTTGCTGAAAAAGTGGCAACGGTTCCCATTCCTGCTGGCCCCCAGGCTTCGTTGGCTGCTTCGGCGTAATTCAGGAACACTTCGGTATAACGCATGTGAACGGCATAATGCTTTTTATTCGTCGTGCTGCCATTGCTTTGGAAAATCACATCATCACGAAGTAACTTCTTCAGATAGTATCCCGTACGAGTAGAGGTTAGCAATGAATCTTTTGCATTCACACCACCGCCATAACCGGTTTTAATCACTTTCCCCTGATAGGTGGCGCCATTGTAAATAATGTAGGCTGCCAGACGAAGATCTCGCCCTGCATAAGGTAAAGCGGGATTAAATTTACTCAATGGATCGCTGATCGGATACCCGTTGGCCATGGGAAAAGCATCGACTAAATTCTGGCTTGGATTAACCAGTCCATTGCCATACAATCCGGGAGGAAGATTGTTTTTTTCGATAGTGCTAGACAAGGAATTTGAAGGGCCTCTCCACAACATTTCCTTCTGATCTGCTGCAACGGAAGCGGCTTCTACCCTGGCTGACTCATAAAACTTATGACCATTCGGATCAAGTCCTGCAATCCCTCCATTACCCACCAAAACATCGGCAGCAGCATTGGCAGCATTCACCCACAAGGTCTGATCGCCTGCCGAAAAAGCAGGACTGGCAACCAAAAGAGCCAGCCGCGACTTGAATCCCATCACAATGCGTTTGGTAATACGCTGGTTGCTTACATTTCCCATCACTTTATTGTAATCGGCAATGTTTACTCCCGTATAAGCCACCGGCAATTGAGTGGCTAAAGTGATATCTTTAAAATCCAAGGGCAGGTATTGCATGGCCAGGTTAAAGTCGGACTGAATGGCTGCAACCGATTCATCGAATCCGGCACGTGCCACATTAAAATTGGCATCTTCCTTCATGAAGGTATCAGACAACTTAACGCCCAGCATTTTCCCACTTGCTGATTTACCTGCATGGCTCTGTAAAATGTAATACCTTAACAAACCTCTCAGGGCGTAGGATTCACCTCTCAAACGATCTTTAAACATCCGGTTGAGGTTGGCATTGTTCCACGACCATTTAATGGTATCAATTGTTGGAAGAAACAGATTCACATACAAAATCCCTGAGTTGCAGTTTTCCCAAACATTTAAAGGATTAAACTGAGCAGTCCATTGCCCCGTTCCCATGCGTAAAAAGTTATTAAACTTGTCATTGGCAACAGCATTATCAGTTGCCAGCTCATTCATGATCGAACTTGTTGGGTTAACAAAATTGATGCTCGGAATTTTATTGTATCCATTCATCAGCAATCCTTCATCGAAAGCAGGATCATTGTAAACCCTGGTAAAGGTGCTGTTATTCTCGTTCTCCGGATCGAGTATGGAAGAACAAGCTCCAAGAACCAGCGATGAAATCATCAATAGCAGCAGATATTTATTTTTCAGTTTCATAATCATTTGATTTTTGGTTAAAACATGGTTCTTACACCCAATGTGAAATAGCGGTATTGCGGTTCACCACCAACTGACAGGTTCCGGATATCATTTTGTTTCGAAATCGTGGCCAAACCTGATCCGCTCAGATAAATACTCAGCTTTTTCATGGCTATTTTACCACATAAATTCTCCGGCATCTCGTAGGTCAACTGCAAACGATTCAGGGAAAAATAGTTGTTTTTGTACGACCAGAAAGACGACTGCCTAAAGTTATTCGAACTTGTTTTGGTGCTCAGACGTGGATAAGTGGCGGTCGCTTTGGTAGCTTCTGTCCAACGATTTAGAACCTGATCAGAGTATTTTTCGTCGCCATCAACCCAGTAATAATTGCCGTTCAGGTTGCTGTTGCTACCATTGCCGCCAACGCCAAGTGCAAACAAACTTAAGCTTTTGTAACTCAGTTTAAGTGTTAGTCCATAGGAGAACGGAGAGGTTCCACGACCAATCTGTACCTGATCGTTGTTATCGACAAGGCCATCTTTATTCTGGTCAATGTATTTGATATCTCCAGGTTTTACCTCACCAAAAGTTTGAAAAGCACTGCTTTTTATATCGGCCGCATCCTGAAAGAATCCATCTGATTCAAGACCGAACTGTGCATCAACCGGACGACCCTTGCGGTACAAATAATCGTCGGAATACAGTTCATCCCGTTCGATAACTTTCGAGTCCCAATACATAGCGGTTAACCCCAGATCGTAACTGAAGTCGCCCGCTTTTTTCGAATAGGTCAAAGCCAGTTCGGCTCCCCGATAGGCATCGATACCAAAATTGGTATAGGGCACAAAGTTGATGTATTCGGAAGGATACGAATTGGTACGGCGGGTAAACTGATCGGTGATCCGATAATTGAAGATATTGGCCTCGACCCCTAGTGCATGTTGAAAGAAATATCCTTCAACTCCGAAATTGATCTCCCGACGTTTCTCAAACGACAAATTCGGATTGGCGCCCTGAAGTGCAGTGGTGGCGGTATTCCCCCAGGCACCATCGGCCCAGGTATAGTTTCCTGCTCCATAATTCGTACTTCCATTGTACGAATAGACATTGTCATACAGGAAGAAACTACCCAGGTTCATATCCGTATTTATAATACCTGCAGAAGCCTTCAGCTTCAGGTAATCAACAATTTTGCTCTTGCTTAAAAAATGCTCGTTCGAGATGACCCATGCCAGCCCTAGTGTTGGGGCCAGACCGGCTCTGTTACCCGGTGCAAGCTGGGTTGAATTGACATAAGCGCCTGAGAAATCAATATAATAGGTGGATTTGTAGTCATAGGCCGTCCGAAGGCCCAGGTGGGCATTTTTATCGGGCTGAAGTGTACCATTCAATTTTACGGTGTTGGCAAATCCAAGCAATGTTGCAGAAACATGATGCGCCCCGGCAAAGGTTCGGTCGTAATCGAGTTGTGTAAATATACCCGTACGGCGAAGGAAATCAGGTGAATTTACATTCTGTGTTCCCGGCCGCGAATCGGTGCCATACTGTTTTAAACCTGTAATGGAATCGGAAGTAGCCGACCAGATAGGTTCATAGACCGAATAGCTGTTTGAAATGGTTTGATTATAGTTGTTGTAAAAGTCGAAACTGATATTGTTTTTCAGCGAAAGACCTTTGGTAATTCTGCTTAAATCAACATCAATTCCATTGTTAAACTGCATGGTACGTTTAACTGGCTGATTGTAACCACCTACATAAACATCACCAAATGCGTTGGTCATCTTTTGAGCATTTCCCCCGAGCAGATACATACCTTCCACATCATTTTTCCGGGAATCAACAAGGGTATTCAACGCTGTGTTATTACGTTCGAAAAGATCAAAAGGCAACAGCGGTGTAAACATGTACGGACGCTGACTGGAGGCTTCGCTGAAAAAGTCTCCCCTTGGTCCTTTGTTGAATTCGAAAATACCGGCCACATCCACATTACTTTTGATAAAATCATTGATTTTCACATCCACATTGGCGCGGGCATTGAAACGTTGGCTGCTCGAATTCAGTCCTTCACCAAAATTCAGCAAGCCTCCGTCACTACCCCATCCGAGGTTCGAATAAAAGGTGGTGTTTTCATTTCCTCCTGAAAATTCGGCCATTACTTTTGAATAGCTCTTGAACGATTTCAAATAGTCGGATGAATAATAATCCACATTCGGATAACGGTACGGATTACCAGTTCTGTAATTTTCGATGGTTGCTGCATCGAATTTTGCAGGCAATCCGTCATTCAAACTGGCTTCATTGTATAGCTCCATGTATTCGGGTGAACCCAGGAAGCTGGGAAGCATCTTTGGCTTTGCAATGCCGTAATAGGCCGAAATGTTAATGTCGCGTTTGTGTGCTTTTCCACGTTTGGTGGTAATCACAATAACACCGTTTCGGGCCTGGGAGCCATAGAGTGCGACCGCATTGATATCTTTCAGAACCGTGATCTGATCGATCTCTTCCATGTTCAGGTTGATGTCCGTAATCTTCGAATAGCGGGGAATGCCATCAAGCACCACCATCGCGTTACCGAGTCCGCGAATGTTGTTACTTCCAAACATACCGGCCACACGACCCGTTAGCGCATCGGGCACATATTGGGTATTGTCGTAAGCCGAAATATCGTCGGGTTCGACCACCGATACAAAACCCAGCTCTCTGCGTTTGGCTGTAGCGAAGGCAACATATACCTGGTCTTTTTCGCCCAGCAGGTAAGGTGTCGATTTCATCGAAATAGCGGAACCGGCTTCCCTAAGACTGATCACCTGGGATTCAAAACCTTCAGATTCGATCAAAAGGTTGGTACCTGCCGGAACTGAAATCTTAAAATGACCTGTAGCATCCGTTTTTACGATGACAGCTCCTTCTTTTCCAAAGATCCTGGCGCCTGAAACAGGGGTCCCCTGTTCATCATTTACAATTGATTCGATGGTTACATTTTGCTGTTTGACTTTAGGCTGAGCCTGCACCATGCCAAGGGTCAATACAAAAAGAACCAGATAGATTTGAATTATTTTTTTCATATACTTTCTGTAGTTATAAATTAAACCGTGTATTACCATCCCGGATTTTGTTTAAACTCCGGATAAAGGGTCACCTGATCTAAAGGCAAAGGCAACCAATAATGTTTTTCTTCAAAAACACGCATAACGATCACCTTTTCAACCATATTGATTGGTTTTCCTTTGGCATCACGGGTAAAATCGAGTGCAGTTTTCTCTTTGTATTTGGTTTGTCCTGAAATCATCCAACGTCTCAAATCGTACCATCTCTGGCGTTCGAACGATAATTCTACTGCACGTTCACGTATAATCTCTTCCATAAACAAATCTTTGCTTGCTGTAAATTTGGCATCGATGTTCGGCACGGTTGCTCGGTTTCGCACTTTGTTAATTGCTGCTTCAGCAGTAATGCTTCCTGAAACGCTGCTTTGAGCCGTACCGTATCCCTGCAAAACTGACTCAGCATACATTAAGTAAACATCAGACAATCTCATAGATGGCACCAAAAACTGATATTTACCACCCGGATTATCGAAATTGTTAACGGTTAGATCCCAGTATTTTTTGGCACAAAAACCGGTAACATTGACATTACTGTTTGCCGTGTTACGATGATATGCACCTGTATACAACTGAGCAAAACGATCTGATCCGGCAGCTGTACTTTGACATAACTGATCGCCATCGACAATGACCGTTTTATAGAAACGAGGGTCGCGATTAACCCACGGGTCTGATTCCTTATATCCTGAAGCCGGGTCAGTAATGGGTAACCCATTGGCCATCCCCCAGTTTTTCACATAATTGTTCGTCAAACTGAGCTGCATACCATTTTTTCCCACTTTCCCCGGTTGGTAGATATTCGCGAATGCCATATTAAATACATTCATCACCAATGGATTCATCATCACTTCAGTTCCACCAGGTATGATTTTGCCGGGAGTTACCTTAAAAAATATATCAGTATAGCTACTCCAGGGCTGAAGGGAGTAAGGAGGATTTGGTCCTTCGCATAATCCTATTACTTTCGATAAGGCTTCGGCAGCTTTTTTAGCCAATTCGGCACTAAACTCAGCTTTACCAGTCGATTCTCGGTTCATTAACGGACTTGCCGCATACAACAGGTTCTTTCCCTGGTAAGCCAGGGCTGTAGCTTTGCTGATCCGCAGACGATTGGCGCCGATGGTGCGTTTCCCTGGTTCGGTTTCGTCCCATTTCAAAGGCAATAATTCAGCTGCAGCCGCAAAATCGGCATCAGCCTTTAAGGCCGTTTCGCGGTAGTTCAATCGTGGAAGTTTCATTTCATCAGTAGGTTGCAGAACTTTGTCGATGTATGGCATTCCACCCCAGGCAATCATTAGTTCATGGTAAAAATAAGCCCGGAAAAACAGCAACTGTCCTTTAATGATATCTCTTTCTTCCTGAGTCGCATTGATCATCAAATCCACATTGGCCAGACCCAGATTACATTTCCGGATTCCAAACCACGACAATGGCCATATACCTTTTGACTGAGGATTTGTTGGATCGGTATTAATTGGGGTGGCTGTTTTAAAATAGGAATAAGCACCCTGCCAGGCCCAATAATCACCATTGTCGAAGTTGGTTCCAGGCATCCAGGTGATGTTCATCAAAAATTCATCCGCAAAATGGAAGTCATCCTGCGTTCTCACCATGGCCGGATTGACAATGCAGGCATAAAGTTCTTCAACAAAACCCTGTGCACTTACAAAAGTATTAAAGGCATCAGCAACTGAGATGGAAGCTTCAGGTGCCTTGTCGAGGTATTCTTCGCAACTCTCCAGGGTAAGTCCCATGATAAAAACAAGGACAATCAATCCTGTTTTTAATGTATTCAGTATATTTCTCATCTTTTTCTGCTATTAAAATTTAAGATCAAGACCCAGGTTTATCCTGCTCGGAGATGGGTAGGAACCAGTCTGTTCAAATCCCTGTTCCCGGTCGTCCGGTAAATCAGACCAGAAGAATAAATTATTCCCGCTTATATACAGTTTTAGTGAAGAAAGGCCAGTCCGTTTCAGGGGCGCACCCTCGAAGGTATAGGCTACCTCAGCTGTTTTTAAACGGACATACGAACCATCATATTGAAAATAATCGCCTTTGATAAATCCTGCCTGTTGACGGAATCGTGGAAGAAATGAACTTGCATCCAGGTTGTCTTTCGACCAGAAATCAAGCGAATGGGTATAGGCAATGTTTAAATTGTCACTAAAATCACTCAAACCTACGTAGCGGTTCACATTGTTCACACCATAAAACTGAAGCATAAAACTGAAGCCTTTGTAATCGGCCCCAAATGATAGGTTATACGTGTTTTGCGGACGATTCGAAAAACCATACGGGGCAGTATCGGTATTTCCGTCAATAACTCCATCACCGTTAAAGTCAATGATGTTGAAGTTACCCGGAAGCTTAAACTGATCATTGGCCAAATAAGGAGTACTGGCATAAATCTCGTTCCAGTTGGTGATGTAACCATCGGTAATCTGGGTTCTGGTTTGTCCTATCTGAAAGCCTTGATCTTTTAAGTAAGAATCTTTTAATTCTGGTTCTTCCTTGTACAGGATCTTGTCCACTGCATTGGTTAAACTTGTCGTTCCCCAAAGGTGCAATCCTTTACTCCAGCGTTTGTCGAACCTGAGTTCAATTTCATATCCTTTTTTCGAAATATGTCCAACATTGGCTGTTGGAGGTGTACCTCCGAAATAGACAGGAAGTACTCGATTATTTCCACCCAGTAGAATATCGGTACGGTCCTCAGTAAAATATTCCAGATTGGCAGAAAACAGATTATCAAAAACAGCCAGCTCCAATCCAAGATTCGATTTTGAAGCCTTTTCCCAATGGATATCCGGGTTTCCAATGACCGATTCCTTGTACCAGACGTATGGGCTGTTTACACCGGCGTTTTCATTAATGTATGCAGTTGTTCCGTAACTCCATTGCGTATCGTACAACCAGCGTTGGCTGATGTTGTCATCACCAATTAAACCATACGAATACCTTACTTTCAGTTTATCGAGCCAGGTGATTTTTTTCATAAAGTTTTCGTTCGAAATGGTCCATCCTGCAGCTGCTGATGGAAAAAAATCGAAACGGTAGGCCGATGAAAATTTTTCGGATCCGTTGTAGGCGCCGTTAAATTCGAAGAAATACCGGTTGTCAAAGTTATAGGTGGTACGAAATACCCAGTCTTCGCGATACCGCTGAAACTCACTTCCTGTAGCAAGCTGTTCACGGTTGAATACTCCGGTAGCAGAAACATCGTGCAGACCAAATGTCCGGCCATAATTAAACTGTGCCTGATAGAACAAACGACGTCTAAGCCGGCTTAAATAACTATTGGCATCTTCATCCCTGAGAGTCCAGGGTTGAACCACAAAATCAAACTGATTCAGTCCAACGATCGGATCAATGATGATGTAATCATTCGGATTACCACCTTCAGGCATATCTTCAATATCGGGACTGATGTATTTGGTTTCGGAATTACTGTCTTGGTTGTAGATCCCGCCAACCGAGGTGAAATTGTTGTCAAATGATAGGTTGGCCGTAGCGCTCAATCCTTTGGTGATGAAATCCAACTTCTGGGTCAGTGAGAAATCCGATGTCAGGTTGGTGGTCATGGTTCGGCGAACGCCTGAATTGGCCAGAATCTGAGCCGAGTTCATTAAACTTTGCTTGTTCAGTGGACTCTTACCCCATCGTCCGTCGCTGTAGCGGGGAAGATACGAATCGGGAGGGGTCGCGTAGGCTGAAATCAAAATCCGCAGTTCATCATCAAATTCATTCGACTTAAAACTATATGTATCTTTTGCAACACTGTAAACTCCGGCCAGATTAATTTTCAGGCTTGTTGTTTTGGTAAGATTTAAATCCAGATTACTTCTGAAATTAAAACGATCGTAACCAAGACCCGGCTTGTAACCCAATTCATCGCTGATGGGTTTCAGCAAATCGCCTTCATTTAAATACGATAAGGAACTAAAATATTTGGCAAAATCGGTTCCCCCGCTCACGCTAAGGTTGACATGTTTATCAGCGGCAACACGTTTCACCATCACATCCTGCCAGTCAACATTTGGATAGGCTTCCGGATATTTGAGATTGGCCTGATTGCGATAACGTTCAACAATCGTCCGTGGCGTATAATCGGCCCATGAACTTTCACTGATCGAAACTTCGCGTTCGACAGCCTCGTTCCTAAGCATTAGAGCATCGTACGCATCGAGCTTATCCACCATCCGTGAAGGAATCTTCAGAGTCGAGTTCGCTGAAACACTTAAGACCGGTCTTCCTTTAACACCTCGTTTGGTCGTGATCAGGATAACTCCATTGGCTCCTTTCACACCGTAAACTGCCGTTGCGGAAGCATCTTTAAGTACTGAAACATTGTCCACCTCACTCATGTCGAGGTCATTCATTTTGCGTTCGACACCATCCACCAGTATATAAGGTTCTCCACCGTTCCAGGTCGATTGTCCGCGAATGTAAATTTTAGGATCGGTTCGTCCGGGTTGTCCTGAAACCTGAATGGTAGTTACACCGGGCAAATTACCCGTAAGTGCCATCCCAAGGTTAGAAACTCCTCCGGTACGCGATAATTCCTTGCTTGTTGTATTGGTAATAGCACCAACAATGCTTGCTTTTTTCTGAACCCCATAACCAACAGCAACCACTTCTTCAAGGCCGATGGTTTCTTCATTCATTACAATATTGAAAGAAGTTTTTCCAAAAATTGAAATTTGCTGCGTTTTCATGCCGATAAATGAAAAAACCAGAGTCATGGCATCAGCAGGTACAGCTAAACTGAAATTACCGGAGTTATTTGTATTTGTGCCGATTGTAGTTCCCTTAACCAGCACCGTAACACCCGGCATTGCAAGCCCTGCGTTGTCGTTAACCATACCAGTTAACTGCTTCATTTGTTGCTGATCAGTGCCCATTTTCGAATCATTAAGTTCCAGCGATCTAAGTCTTCCTTCGGATGCACTCGCGGAAAGAAACAAGGACAATGCAAAAACCAGAATAACAGAAAATCTAAAATTCAATAAACCAAAAGGCAATTTCTTCCTAACCCAGGAAGAGTAATAATTAGAATTGTTTTCCATAAACTTGAAACGTTTAAAATAAATTTTTAGTTGGCGTTTTACACTTTAATTGATTAGTTTAATATCAAACAGTAGTCTGTTAGTTAATAAAGTGTGTTCTTGAGGTTGCCAATTTTTCCTGGACAAAACTGCATTTTTGATTTCGGATGTTCCTTTAAAATCAAACTAAAATTCTTTAAAATTGGACATTCAGGTATTAAATAAAACTTAGTCCGATGCAAAGATCTTCGCTTACTGTCAGTTAGATGAATCATAGGATAGTCAATATCTAATTCTATTTTATAACTTTCGATAAAATGGAGGTCCCCCGATTACTTCATAGCAATCATTAATATGGAAATCCGGTTAGAGAAGTTACGTAAAGGGACAGAGGCAAACATTTCAAATTTTAACGAGGGTTTGATAATTGGATTTGTACTTGGAAAGGTTGGGGAAGCTTTCAGTCAAAAATGAGGTGGTGGTTGCATACGGGCTTATAATTTCGTGGTGTTTAAGAACAATTATCGTAAGACTTGACTTGGTGAAATATAATCTGATAGGAAAATAGGGATTAATTCCCGTTTCGTCCTTCCACACCACCGTGCGTACCTTTCAGTACACCGCGGTTTCCTAATTTACACACAAACAAAGCGATAATAAGTTGAAAAAATAAATAGCCAGCCTTTTTGAGTATTTCATTATTGATTGAAATTTAATGGAATGGGCTTTTGTCCGTTCGCCTATAGCTTTTCCTTGTATTTGAAAACAACATGGCATAAAAACGGGATAGTCCGAGTTTCAACATATTTTTTAAGCCGAGTTTTTACTCGTTTCCATTATTTCCAAATTACCATGCGCGATGGGCTGCGATACTATTCATCAGTACTTTTTAGCAAACTTTTCATATCTGCAAATTTAAAGTAGTTTACCCAACCAGTAATCTGCTGGCGGAGTGTCTTGATTTTCTCTATCATCTTGGCAATGCTTTTGGAGTGTACCCGAAGGAGTCCTTTCCCGCTGTTAATTATAGAAGCCGTGTACTAAGAATATAACTTCTTTGACATGTGCAACACCAGTCTTTTGTGTATTCACATTCAGGAATAACTTTTTCTCGATGAATGGCCCAATGTGGTATAAGGTTCGTTTGGCAGTTCGTTTACTTTCGCAAAGAATAATACAATCATAGGCTTAGCATACAAACTTGTTTCCCCAGTGCTCTAACTCAATATCCAGTTCATTTAGCATGAAATTGCTAAATATTGGGCTTATCGGGCCGCCTTGTGTTGCCCCCTATCACTGTCTGCTGAAATTCTCCTTTCCCCAATGCTCCCGAATTCATATACTAATGGCTAAGCAATATAACGCGACAGTCAGTAATGGAATTGGAAAGAACTTAAATTAGTTTGCTGTAGCTCACTTCATCATAAAACTTTTCCAAATCCATATCAACGCAGTATTTGTATACTGCTCTTAGGCGTTTCTGACATTGTTGTAGTGCATCGGGTGCACTTCGTTTCTGCCACATAAATATATTGGTCATCGGATGATGGAATGATTTCCATACCAACAATTTCAATATGCCATTTTGTAGTTGATTCTATGTTGGCCTCATTCAATCGCAGTTGATCAAACCGGACCGACGATAAAGTTTCCTTTTTATTTTGCGCAAAAACAGCAATTAGCATCTGTCAGATTCTCATATAAAAGTGTATTATTCTATTGCTACTGCATCCATTTCAACCATTGCGTTTTTTGCCATTTTTGAAACTTCTACACAAACTCGTGCTGGTGGATTTTGAGGAAAGTAAGTCGAGTAGATTTTATTCATTGCAGCAAAATCGTTCATGCTTTGCAGGTAAACGGTGCATTTTACAACCTTCTCCATTGAACTGCCAGCCGCTTCAATAATGGCTTTCAGGTTTTCGAGTACCTGAACCGTTTGTTCCTCAATGCCTGATGGCAGAATACCTGAAACAAGGTTAATCGGTAATTGTCCGGAAGTAAATAAAAACCCTCCTGCAACGATTCCCTGGTTATAGGGACCAATTGCCCCGGGGGCTTTTTCGGTTTTTATTATTTTTTTGACATTTATATCAGGTTTCACCTTTTTGTTTTGCGCGGAAATACATAAGGAAGAAAACAATAAAATGAATACCATTGAAACAACTTGAGTTTTCATCGGGTTTGAATTAATTAGAAGTTTTAGAATGATTTATATGTGAACTTTCCCCGGACAGGATTATTGCTATCCGGGGAAAGAGCATAAAAAAAATCAGGTCAGGGTTATCGCATCAATTTCGACCAAGGCATTTTTTGCCATTTTCGAAACTTCGATACATACCCTTGCAGGAGGATTATTGGGAAAGTAACCTGCATAAATTTTGTTCATCGAAGCAAAGTCGTCCATGCTTTGCAGATATACGGTACATTTCACAACATTTTCCATCGAACTACCTCCGGATTCCACAATTGCTTTCAAGTTATCAAGAACTTGTATGGTTTGTTCCTCGAGGGTTACAGGCACTTGACCAGTTTTTGGGTGAATGGGTAATTGCCCCGATGTAAATAAAAAACCACCGGCAACAATTCCTTGATTGTAAGGCCCGATTGCTCCGGGTGCTTCGCTGGTACTTATAATTTGCTTACTCATTGGTTATGGATTTACAACAATTTAATCGGAATCAGAATTTTTTTTATTAAGAGGCATGATTTTAATGATTTATTCCTTGAATGTATTTTCGGTAATTGGTTTTTTCTTGTATTCTTTGATATCACCAACTTTCCACTCTTTTGCAATTCGAATATCCTGTTCAGTTTTTTCTGTCAGATCAGGAATGTTTACATAACCAACCCTGTTGTAATTTGCCGGTTTGTATTTCGAATCATAAATAGTTGCATATCGTGTCCAGTGAGCTTTGGCTTTGATAAGATGGTCAACGGCATCATCTTTATCCTGTTGCAATCCGTGAAAATTATACAGCGCAAGCGCACAGGCTCCTTTAATCTTTTCCTGATAGTAATTACCTATAGTAGCAAAGGCTTCAATATCACTCAATGTTTGGGTCAGTTCATCAAAAGAACCTTGTTTCTGAGCGGGAAGTTGATGCAGGTAAATCATTGCCAACCACGAATATTTTGAAATGCTGTCGGCCACAGCAAGAGGCGACATCAGGGTTTCTGTATTATTCAACTGATAATTCTGAGCCCATTCATTAATGTTCTGAATGTTGCTTCCTGGCATGGGATCAACTTCCATAAAGTCTTTTACAGTGTAAAAACCCTTGTATTTTTTGTTGCTCCAACAGGCTTCGGGAAACCAGCGCACATCAATACCTCCCCATGAAAGGCGTGTTGTCCAGGGGAAGACCATCGAAGCGGCCGACCAAGCATTCAATAGTATCTGTGACTTTGCTTCAGGGAAACGGGTCTCAAGAGTTTGACGGAACAGCTCATCGGGCAATTCAGGATTGTAACTCAAACGACCCCAAAGCATGAAAGAATACCATTGTTTTTGAATGATCAATGGACGGGTTTGTTCTCCATCTTTTCCAAGGAAATCACGTCCCCAGCAATAACCGTCAGCGCCCATGTAATAGCCAGCCACCTTACCGGGTCCGGGAATTGCAATCAGGTACTGACGGGCATAGGTTGGATTTCCCCAACGGAAACTGTAGATATCATCATTCCTAACAGTCAGCCACATCCGCTGATTTTTAGGAAGAATTTCGAAAGCTCCTTTGGCGAAAGGCGGATTTGGAATCGAGTACATGTGAGCAACAGAGTATTTGATACTCAAATCCAATACTGATGGTAATTCTTTGAATTCATTGTTAATTTCTTCAAGTCCGGTCTGGTGGAACCGGTGAATCAGCCGCACTTTTCGATCCGGTTGTTTTTTCTGCGCATCGCGGATTCCTTCGCCATAGGTTTTCCATAACCATTTTTCTTTGCTGTATTTGTCGACTTTATTTTCGGGCATATTTTCTCCGGCTGTAATACCGATTCCTGCCAAATGAGGATAAGTCAGAATCATTTCCCTGACAGAAGCCCTGAAGTAAGCGATGGTTTTATCGTTACTGCGTTCGTTGGTAATACCGTATTTCCCCATTTCGCCAATTGTAAAAATATTCCAGGTAAACATATAGACCTCGATTCCACGGTCGCTGGCATATTCCATTACTTTTCGCCAGAATTCGATCTTTTCATCGATGGTAATTTTTTTAATTACCTCATGGTTTTTCAGCAATTCATCAGGTAAACCTTTACCACCGATAAAACCGTATTTATCTCCAATGGGGTAAGTGGTTCTCCAAACATCATTGAGCGCCACATCGGGGTATTCCGGAACCTTGACCATCGATGGAAAGGGATTGAGACTCCAAAGTGAGAGCGTATTGTAACGGTTTCGGGCCATTTCGTCGAGTTGCTGTTTCCAGAACTCCATTTCCCACATTACAGGAATATTTTGTTGATAAGCGTCGCTAAAGTCAGAATAACTGGGAGTCCGTAGGTCAAGCGGAATGTTGATCTTTATGCCACGGCGTTCAAGGTATGGTTTGTTGTCAGATGCTGAGATTCCGGAAATTGTTCCGAGACGAATGGATTCAGCAACATCTAAACCACCATACATAGCTCCAATGGCAGTTCCAGCTAAAACATAAACAATTTTTTGATTATCTGTTTTTTTTACCCTGATCGAATAGCATTGCCAACCTAGTTTTGATGGCATTTTCAGTTGCTCTGCTCCGGCAATTCTGACAGTCGCAACCGAGTCAGAAATAATTTTCACTACCAATGCTTCTTTTGATATCTGATTAAACGATTTTGCTATAACCACTTCAAAACCGGCATTTTTAGCTGCTGAAGCTATTTCATCGCTTGCAAACTGGAGTTGATCTTCCTTTGGAGAATCAAGTTGAATTTCTATTTTTCGGACTTGCGTGAATCCGGGTTCAAGGCCTCCAATGCATAGCAAGAAGACTAAAGAAAATACAAATTTATTTCGAATAGTTCTCATAATTGATAATTTTTATTGTTTTACTAATTTCACTAAACAAATATCATTTTAACGAATACCCAGTTGATAGCTAAATGTTTTTATCGGTTCCAACTGCGATTATTTCTGACAAAATCGGGTTTCATGACTTAGTTGCTTATTACTATTTCAATTGATTGAGGGTTCGGAGCATGACCGTTGTTTCAGTCGGAAATTCAGTTGGGACTTTTTGTTTTACCTTTCCGGTTGCAGCCCATTCTGTTCCACGGCCAAAAGTAACTTGAAAGCCAACATCCTGAACCGAGTCACTGAAATCTGCCCCAGTGTGACCCAATACACAATGGTAAATTCTACCTTTTCCGTAAGTGATGGTAAATAATACAGGTTCTTCTTTACCTGTTCCCCCGGTTTCTTTTGTAGAAAATGCCGTTGCCAACACATGAATATTTTCTGCCGGACCACGCAGGTTGCCATACAATTCATCGTTCTGGTGCAGCCATTTCGTTGGAAGAGATTTTGTGATGGGATGTTCAGTATCACGAACATTAATCACAAAAGGAACACGTTTACCGTGTTTCCCACCTGCACCTGGCGTACTGTCCGTTACATAGTTTCCATCTTTCCAATAATAATAAGGTCCAATTTTTTCATTCCTGCTTGCCCACTCAAGCTTGGAATTGCTGAAAAATTCTTTCCAATTTGAGTAAAAATTTTTGCCTCCCCAACCACCTATTCCAATAATCTGATTATATTCTTTCCAATTTAAAAATGCGTTGTCAGCCTCGTGCACCACCACCACGCCTCCACCGTTTTTTACAAAATCGACAAATTCTTTTTTAGCTTTTTCATTCCAATCCGGAATATTCATATCCATTACAACAACCTGATATTTAGAAAATTCAGGGACAAATTCATCAAATGATTTGCCTTCTAAAGGGATCAGTATTTCATCAGTAGAGAAAATTCCCTGACAATCTAAAATGGCTTTTAAGTAGGATGATGTTACATCCCAATTATGGTACTTGTCGGTTTGCCCTGTTAGCAGCATCACCTTGATGGGTTTTGCATGAATAGTAAAACTCAGGATAAAAAATATCAGAAAAAGGGATTTCGATTTCATGGTAGTTTTGTTTATAGGTTTTAATAATTATTGTTTACCAGGAAAATTTTAGTAAGGACACTCCTTGTCTGGGAAGCTCCATTTCTACGATGGTTTTTCCATCCTTTGCATTCAACCATGTTGGCGATGAGTATAATTGTAATTGGCCTGCGTTCTCCAATTCAACTATTTGATCGGGAGTAGGATTTTGAGGTGATCCCATCTTTTTCCAGACGGTGTATGAATTGCTAAATCTCTGATCAATACGATAATGGGTTAACAATACTTTACCATCATGCAATCCATTCATTACTATTTTAACCTTAGAATCGGCAACATCAAGGTTGTTATTATCATGATAGTTCCATACCATTACTGTTGATGTATTTTTTTCTTTTGCAGCGATGGCGTTTATATCTGGATTCTCTCCCCTGACACTTTCATCCCGTACATTTAAATAATTGTATGCTAAGTTATCTTGCTTAATTTCAACCCTTCTGCCCTGCATCATTCCATACATTCTAAATACATTCAGTACAGGTTTATCAACACCATTGGTTGACATATCGCGGAAACCCGCAAACCATGATTGATCTTCAAATTCAAATCCCCATGTGACCGCACCAAATAGATTTACACCAAAATGATCGGCTAATTGATATTTTCGCGCAAATGAAGCCGCAGTATAACTGGAATACATCGTTCCATATTCGATAAGCATTTTGTGGATAATCTGCCTCAGAACATGCTGCACATCCTTCGGGATCCGACTCTCCGATTATAATAGGCAATTTTTTTAATGTCGGATACGATGCCACAATTTCAAAGCCCTTGCTAATATCTCTGAGTTGCTTTCCCATGTCCATTTCCACCATTCCTTCGACCACTTTAGGATCTCCCTTAGCATGAAACGTAATAAAATCAAGTGGTGAACCTGTTTTACCGGTCACATAATTTTTACCACTCACTATATGGTCTAGGAAAGTACGAAGAAATACCGCGGCATCATCCCAACCCGGACCAGTTGTTTCAGGTCCGCCCATTCTCGCTGTGGGTAATGCACGTTTCACAGCGTCGGCTGTATAATCGTAGAGTTTAATGTATTCTTGGGTTGTTCCCCGCCAATATCCAATATTAGGTTCATTCCATAGCTCCCAATACCAGCTTTCCACTTCAGCTTTCCCATAACGATCAACCGAATGCCTCACCCATTGGTAAACCAATTCTGCCCACTTCTCATAGCTTTTGGGAGGATATGCCCAACCGGTGTAAATATCATCATATTTAGCCCCAGGAGTCCAATAATGTCTGTATGGATTTGGTTTAGAAGACAGCGCTTCGGGCATAAAGCCAATTTGGGCAATGGGTTTCATTCCTCTTTCTATAAAATTATCGAAAATCTTATCGATAATTTTCCAATCGTAAACAGGATTACCATTTTTATCTTCAGTATAAGCATTGGTTGATCCCCATTTTAAGGCATATGTTCCCTCTCCTGTCACTAATAAACTATGAACTCTAACATATACCGGATCCGGACTTAAAGCCGATATTTCTGTAAGAAGTTTTTTACCGTCCTTCATATAAGTGTAATTGGGTTCATCGTAACCCCATCGAGCCCAGATCGGATCCATCGGACCAATTTCTTTATCAAAATTCACATTTATTGAAACAGGTTCAACTTTAGGTACATTCTGACCCTTAATAACATTTACGAATAACAGTTCCGGAAGAAATAAGAAAACTGCCAAAAAGAGTTTATTTTTTATCATCATAATGTGTAATTTTTATTACTATTGAAAGAAAAATTCGAAAGTAATTGTCTTTAGTATTGTTTCTGATGCTTAAAATCCGTGTTCCGGTAGTTGCTGTTTTTCTTCAGCGGAATTTTCAGTCCATCGGTTTTTTCCATCCAATCATTCAATTCAAGCAAATGCTTTTTAATAACCGGTTGTAATTCTGGCTTATCTATCAGGTTCTGAATTTCATTTGGATCTTTTTGGATGTCGTAAAATTCGTTGCGATCCCAAATTCCCTGATAACGGATGTACTTGTACTGATCGGTGCGGATGCCAAACATGGTGGGAGTCATCGGGAATTCCCACTCCCAGAAGTACTCGTAAAAAATACGGTCGCGCCAGTTGGTTTCATCGCCTTTTTGTAATTGAACAATGGAATATCCGGGCATATAATCCGGCTTTTTCAACCCAGCCATTTCCAAACAGGTTGGAGCAATATCGATATTTTGCACCATTTTTTCAATCACCTTACCACCTTTAAAAAGTTCAGGACAACGAACCAGAAAAGGCACTTTGACCGATTCTTCGTAGAAATGCCGTTTGTCGATCAGGCCATGTTCGCCCCAGCTGAATCCATTGTCGCCCATGTAAATGACCAGTGTTGATTCATCGAGACCTTCCTGTTTCAGGTAATCCATCACCGACCCGATGCTTTCGTCAACTCCCAGCAAAGTTTCGCAATAGTCCTGCACCATTGTGTTCATATCCGAATTGCCGTTGTACATGTAATCCACACCATGCCAGCTTACTCGTTGATTGGCGACCCATTCCGGCCATTTCAGGTCGCGGTAGGCACCGGTTTTGGTCTGGTCATAAGTTACAGGAAGCGTATATTTTTTGTTTTTGTATTTTCCTTTATGACGCTTTGCCGGTTGAAACCCTGCATGAACTGCTTTGTGCGAGAGATAAACAAAAAACGGTTTGGTTTTGTCGCGCTCTTTCAGCCATTTCAGGGTGTGTTCGGTCAGCAAATCGGTAATGTAAGTTGAGTCTTTGTAAGCGATACGATTTCCATTGATATTCAGGCTTGGATTGTAATAGTCACCTTGTCCGCGAAAGCTTTCCCAATGCGTGAAACCCGGACGTGGAGAATCGCTGTCGTCGCCCATGTGCCATTTTCCGAAGAATGCAGTTTGGTAACCGGCTCCCTGCAAATACTGCGGAAAGTACGTCAGGTTTCCCGGATCGGGCGCCTGATTATCGACAATGGTATGGGTATGCGAATACATTCCGGTAAGAATGGAAGCCCGACTTGGTGAGCAAAGCGAAGTGGTGACAAATGCATTTTTGAACCAGGCCCCTTCGGCTGCCAGCTTATCCATATTTGGTGTTTCTAGCCACGGAACTTTTCCGGTAAAGCCCATAAAATCGTACCGGTGATCGTCGGTGAGAATGAAAATCACATTTCTGGGTTTAATGTTTTTATCTCTTTCAAGGGGCTTGAAATTTGCGGGAGATTTCTGTGCATAAACTCCCATTGCAGAGCTCAATATAGAAGCTCCCATCAATAATCTGTGTTTATTCAACATGGTTGTATTTATTTGTTTGATTTATTTGTTTGATTTAATTATTTAATCTTTCACTTTATTTAATGACAATTAACTTCTTGGTAGTCGAATTTACCTGAACAAAATAAACCCCGTTGCCTCCAATCTGACTTACAGGAATTGTAATTACTGAAGCTGAAACAGCATTGGAATAAACAAGTGATCCCCATGAATTATAAATCGAAATCCTCGAATTTTCCATGTTCAATTTAATCGTAATTAAATCGGTTGCCGGATTGGGGAATATTTCAAAATCATTATTGATGGACAATTGTTCGACTGCCGTTTTAACGGCCACTATAAGTTCCTGCGAAACATCTGTAGCTGCATTATAATTAATATTTCCAGCTTGTTTCGCTGTAATTGTTGTCGAGCCTGCACCTTTGATTTGAACCTGACCATCTACAATTGCAGCGACTGCCGGATTAGAACTGGTGTAAGTAGGAGCCAAACCTGAACTGGCAGATGCTCCGGGCAAAAAATCAGGATCACCATTTTTTTTAGACTGAAATGGAGGAAATACAATCGTCTGAGTCCCTTTCGCCACGGTGAGCGACCGACTAATCTGACCAGCTGGATTGTATGTTGGATCGCCATCCTGAAAAGCAATGATGTCGCAGATTCCGGCACCGATAATCTGAATAGTATTGTTCGATATTTTTGCCACTTTTGGATTAGAACTTGCAAACTGAACCGGGAGCCCTGAACTTGCTGATGCGGATATACTAAAATCGTTATCACCAACAGCTTTTGAAGGAATGGGATCATATTGAATCGTTTGTGTTTGCAAATTTTTATCGTTTTCGATCACCACAAATACTGTTGAATATTTGGGTAAGCTTAATTTAATATCACCACTCCAACTTGTACCAAATGGTTTCAGGGTTGCATAATCTGCCGGACCACCACCTTCAAGGGTTGTTGTTTTTCCATTCACATATACTTTCCGCGAGAAATCACCATTGTCAGTTCCTCCGGTAAGCAGATAGTAATAATACCGGTCACCTGCTTTGAAATTATTCATCTTCAGACTGACCACTTTTTCTGAAGTTCCCTTATTTATCAGCACAATACCGCTTTGTCCGGATGAAAATTTAGAGGCATAGCTCACCACGTCAGTACTTCCCGTAACAGTTGATTGGATCAACTTATCACCAAAAAATTTCTGGAAATAATATAAATAGAAAAAAGGTGCCCTTGGTGTGTATCTGGCAATTCCGGGTTCACCATCGGCGAATAGCCCATGACTGTCACCGTCACTCCAACCGTTCATAAAATCCCACCGGTTGCCCTGTCCAAACTGATCTTTGATCAATTCCCCCAGAACGAGTGCTCCGTGTATTCCATTAATGTAGGATACCTGTTGCATTTTACCCTTTGGATTTATATTGTACTCGGTTAAAGCAACCGGCATCGGATCCTTACCGGCAAATGTTTTCAATTGTTGATTTAGCATCGTTTTGATCCGGGTTACCTCAGTAATAGCAGTATTCAGTATTTTGATTGGATCGGACTCTGTACCATTGGAAAAATAATAATGAGGAATAAGAAAATCGGCATGACCGGCCACCTGCGACATCACTCCTTTGTTCCAAAATTCGACGGCATCAAATTTCGGGCCCTCTGTATTATACACAACAACCCCTATTTTGATATCGTTGCCTACTTCTTTGGCAGCCTTTCGCATTTCGTCGAGAAAAACTTTGCAATGTTTACCGTATAAATCGCCAGAAATAGTAAAAGGTTGTCCATCTTTATTGAGGGATTGATCAATGGTATAACCAGTTTCCCATTTCCCGTAATTTTCGTTTCCTATTTCCCAATATTTAGTCCTGCCATTGTCGTAACGTACCCAGTCGGCAGCGTATCTGGCCGCAGTAAGTACAGGGTCATCACTTGTACTATAACGTGCATAAGCATAATTCACACAGATAATTCCAGTTGAATTTGTTTTGCTCAGAAAGCTATAATACGAATCTAAGGACATAGTCCAACTGTTTTTATTGGCACCATACAACTGAACGTTATATTCAAATGTTGGTGGCAGATCCAATGGACATGTGGCCTGACTGGTAGCATCCCAGAAATAATCGTTCGACATGTTTCCTCCCGGCCAGCGAATCACCTGGGGCGAAAGGTTAATCACCTCATTGACCAAAGAAGCATTTACCTCCAGCTTTCCGACCCATACCGCTGCATTGTGTCCGTAAACATTACTGCTTACTTTCGAAACGATTGTTCCCGCATCAACGGTAATGTTAACCGTAGATGGCAATGTGACCTGTTCAAGATTTTCATAATCTTTTATTTCAATATTTTTGGGCACCCAATTCTCCAGAAATATGCCCTGCGAGCTGATTTGAGCTGAAACAAATGAAGGTAAAAGACCAAAATAAAAGAACAGGATAAGTAGATTCAAACTTTTCTTAATGCTGATGATTTTAAAATTCATAGTTTTTGATTCTGTTTGTTTAAATTCGATATCAGCTATTTGAGCGTCCGGCTGCCAACCCCTTCTGTGGTAATTTTCACTGGTTTGATCAAGCCATTTTCGTCGAAATACATACGATCGATGCAGGTTTCGCGGTGGTTACCATCAGTTTCTGTTAATGGGCGGCGATGATATACAATGTACCAGTCGTCTGTTTTGGGAATATTAATTACCGAATGGTGGCCTGCACCACGTGCAATATTTTCATCCTGCTGAAGCACTTTAGCTATACGTTTAAACGGACCAAAGGGCGAATCGGCTATGGCATAAGCCACCGAATAATCGGGGCCGGTCCAGTTGCCTTCGCTCCACATCAGGTAATATTTGTTATTTCTGATAAACATGAACGAACCTTCGACATAGTTTTCAGGAGTAATTTCCTTGTAAACCGAACCATCGGGATAAGGAATCAGGCCGGTAAAATCGTCTTTGATCTGAACAATATTGCAATGCCGCCAACCTCCATATATCAGGTAATATTTCCCATCCTGATCGTGAAAGATAAACTGATCGATGGGTTGCGCACCGTTGGCAATTTCATTGATGAGCGGTTTACCCAGATAATCCTTGAACGGACCGCCTGGTTTTTTGGAAACAGCGATGCCAATTCCCCCCATCTGTTCGCTGGTTTTAATGTCGTTGGCACCGAAAAACAAATAATATTTCTTGTCTTTTTTGATGATCGATGGCGCCCACAGCGAATAAGCCGCCCACTTTACATCTTTTACATCAAGCACATGCGAATGCTTTTCCCAATTTACAAGGTCTTTGGATGAAAAGGCATTGAAGAAAGTCTGCAAAAGAAATGGTGCCCAAGGCTTGTTTTTCTTCCGTTCGTTTTTCTGCCAGTCGGTAAGCACTGCCGACGAATCGGGGACTTCGGCATGAGCCGAATAAGTCGGATAAATCCAATATGCATCGCCAAAAATGATGGCTTCCGGATCGGCATACCAGCCATTGAAAATGGGGTTTCCGCTTGTTTTTGGTTGCGAAAAAACTGAATAGCTCATCACTACGACTAAAGTCAGTAAATATATTTTTCTCATCTGAATAAAATATTATTACTTAGTCCATTGTTTTATAAATTGCGAAAACGCGTTTAGAGTTAAGGTTTAATTTTCTTGTATTCGGCCCAATCAAACATTGCTTTGGAAGGCGATTTTGCATACGAATACAATCCGAAATAGGCACCAATATACCCTCCGGCCACTCTAGTGCTCAAATGTCGACCATCCAGTACGCCTCCAACAAACTGCCATTTCTTTTCATCCAAACTGTAAGCACACTGAAACTTATCGGCAAGGATTTGCATCTTCAGGAAAACCTTTTGTCCAGCCTTATAGGAAGGTAGTTCGGTTTTGAAAAACTCTTGTTTGTCCGACGAAATGATTATAAAATGGTTGTTTTCCTGTAGCTCAACAACCATTTTGTAAAAGAATTTTTCGTTTTGGAAAACCACAATACCGGCTTCCATCTCATTTCTTCTTCCGTTTTCTTTTTCTGTCTGCATGCTTACTGAAGTTGAAAATTCAGCATTTGCATGTTGTAACCGGCGACCAATAAAAGATGGGTTCCCAACCTCGTCGATGCTTATCGGGCGGGCATTGATTGTTAATGTTCCATTGTCAATGCTGTACCACTTTTCTTTTGGTGTGCGGATGAAGTTCCATTCCAGTTTTAGTTCAGGTTCGTTAAAATCATCCTTCCAATTGGCCGAATATTCGCGAAAAGTTACTTTTCCTTCATCGGCTTTCAGGGGCAACGATACCTGGTATGGAACAGCTTTGCCTTTTTCGAGAATAATGGGCCATTCACCACTCCAGTCAACATTTTGGATAAATGTTTGCCGCCCTGTATTGAAAAATTCACCTTCATAAGGCTGACAACCCAGAAAGACAGCAACCCAGTCACCATTGGGGGTTTGAACAAAATCAGCATGACCGGTACAAGTAACAGGGTCAACCCGATCCGCGGGCAAGTCTCGTTGTGTCAGGATCGGATTGTCTTTGAATACTTCATAAGGCCCCCAGATATTTCTGCTGCTAAAAATTACCTGTGAATGTTCAAGCCCGGTGCCACCTTCGGCGCAGAGCAGGTAATAATATCCGTTCTTATTGAAAATATGCGGACCTTCGATCCAGATTGGTTTTTTTGTAATGTCAGTCCCGCCATTTACTATCTCTACGCGCTTTCCAATTGGTTTTTTAGCCGCTAAATCAAATTTCTGTAACCAAAGCGAACGATGCCCATTGTACAATGGCTTACCGTCGGCTACCGGACCATTGTTCACCAGATAAGCTGTTCCATCCAGATCAAAAAAGAAGGATGGATCAATCCCGTCAACTTCTTTTAGCCAATTTGGTTCAGACCATGGCCCTGCTGGATTTTTAGCTGTAACATAAAAGTTTCCACCCTTTCCACCCATCAACGTTGTAATCATGTAAAAAACTCCTTCATGATAGCGGATAGAAGGTGCATATAGCCCTGCAGAAATCCATTCATCGGTAAGGTTCAGTTGTGAGGGCCGATCCAATACATGTCCAATTTGCTTCCAATGCGTAAGATCTGTACTATGGAAGATTGGAATTCCGGGAAAAAACGAAAACGAAGAATTGACCAGATAATAATCGTTACCAACCCTGCAAATACTTGGATCGGGATAAAAACCGGGTAGTATCGGGTTCATCACTTGGGCATTAACCGATGTAAAAACTGTACTCATAGCTACAATTAAGATTATGAGAAAATTGTGGATTAAGTTCATGATATTTTTAGTGAATTAGTTGTTTTAAATATTCTTCCTGAATGGCCAGAATCCTCATCCGTTTTTCGCCTGAAAACTGTTCCAGATATGTTCCGCCAACCGTAAAGCAGCAAAAACCTCCAGAAGAAATTCCCCAGGAAATGGCTTCATGTAAGCTGAAATTTCCTTTGGTGGTATTTTTTTGCTGCATGGCCAGCGAAGTAATGATTCCTCCGGCAAAATTATCGCCACATCCGGTGGTGTCACCGCGCATTTCAGGACTGCCTCTAAGTACATCGCCAATCATTCGGGAAACCGGAAATTTCAGGATTCCTGTCTTTTGAAAAAGCCCGCCACCCGACCAGGCCAAAAGTTCGTTTGCACCATTGGTTATTATGAAAGAAGAAACTTTTGTATTCGAAAAATAAGAGGCTGCCTCATCTAGCGTTTTCGTGCCACTGATCTTTAACGCTTCCTCGCAATCCATAATCAGAACATCAATCAATTGGTAATCCTGAACAGAATCCAGCAAAGGCCAAGGTTTATTGGGATTATTTTTCTGATTTCTGAAATCGAAAACCGTATTTACCACCGTAATGCAGTCTTTCTGTTTGGAATGTTTTAACAACCGGCTTATACCATCGTGTACATGTGGAACAAGGGCTGTTCCTCCATAACATTGAATATCGGCATCGAAAAATTCACCGTCAATCTGTTTCGGAGTGAAATCCCAGGCGGCTCCAATGTTATTTACAAAGGTTCGTTCGCCATGTCCGTGGTCGTAATCGGGATCAGAAAATACATCGGTTGTCGGCGTTGCCCTTTCAGCCGATGACTTGTAATACTTAATATTGAGCGGTGTTTGCTTTACAATCCTGAAAATCTGATTGGCGTAATCATCGTTTCCGGCCATACCGAAAAACTTCACTTCAAAATCATTTTGGTCGAGCATTTGTGCTGCATGAATAAGCGCCACCAACGAAGGTCCACCCACATTCATCGCATCCGGCGGACGATTTCCAACGATATCACACAAAATCTCCCGATAGCTATTTCCGGAAAATTTCTCCAGCTCTTCGGTAAAAACCAGTTTACCCGGACTCAATCCTCCGTCACCGATGTGCTTGGAAGTATAATTTTCAAATTCAGGACTTGAAAACGATACCCGGTTATAAATCAAATCGGCTATCGCACAACCAGCACCTGCTATGGTAATTTTTTCAGTATTCATTAAATGTATCTTCAACTCCCGTTTTTCAATCGTAAATCGTAAATAATAAAATCGTAAATTTCTACCGGTGTCGGTACAAATCCCATTTTAAATAGGTCGAAACAGCTTCTTCAATCACATCGGTAACATTTCCGCGAACCATTGCCACATGATGTTCGAAACCGTTATTACACAAGTGTTTCATCAGCGGTTGCAGGTTGTTAATCTTGCAAATGGCTGTCCCACCATCGAGCTCAACGGCATCGTTGGTGTATTCGCCTTCGCCCAGGTAGGTTTTAATCCGGCCTTTGGTATCGTCGGTCGAAATGCGGAAGAAGGTAAATGGCCCATCGTTCACCTTGCCTTTAATGGCGCCAAAACATTTGTCTTGGCCCACAATGGTTCCCATAATCTGAAGGTTCGAGATTTCGATTGGAGCCTGCACAAAACTTTTCGGATAATTGCCGCAATGCCAGCTGATGCATTTGTTGCGGTCGTCGCCAAAGTTATTGTTCCAATCGAGAATAGCCGAAGCTTTTCCTGAAGCCAGAGTGAGCGCGTACATCGAAACGGCGCCACAAACGTCCACTTCACAGGCACTTGGCAACAACTTGTCGCCCAGCATACTCATACTCAAACAGGCGGCACAGCCATAACTTTCCTGGATGGATGTCCAGCACTGAAAAGCAGCGGCATCAATCTCATTGTCGGTTATCCATTTTTCGCACGACAAACCGAATTTGGCCTGTTTACGAATGTTCTCTTTGGCAATACTTTCAGGAATGCGGCCATACGCGTGTATTTCGTCGAGTTTGCGTTTCAGCTCTGGCGCATCATTACCGATTTTTTCGGCTGCGAACAAGATCTCCGAAAGATCTACAGGAACTACCGTAATGCCTGTTTTCTGAAGCAACTTCTCGCTGAACCGTACCGTTTGAAAAGCGGCAGGACGCGCGCCAATTGCTCCAATACGGGCATCCGTCAATCCGTTAACAACCCTGCAGGTTGCTGCAAACTTGTGCACATCGGCTGCAAACTCCGGACTTGAAATTTTACAAGTGTGTGTTGTTGTAAGTGTAAACGGAATATCGTGTTGATAAAGGTTATTACAAACCGAAAGTTTCCCGCAAAACGAGTCACGGCGTTCGGCAATGGTACCCTTTTCGATCTTATCGTCGCTGGCCTGAACCAGAATTGGAACATTAAGTTTCGACCATTCTACCGCGTTCACGATCCCCAGCTCATCACCAAAATTGGGCAATGAAATGATAATTCCATTAATGCGGTGCCGGTTGGTGCTGAACAATTCAGCCACTTTACGTGCATCCTGAATGCTTTCCACCACTCCTGTTGGAGTCGCTTCGTTGGGAAGGACAATATAATCGTAGCCCAGTTTTTCCATCAATTCAACGAGTTCTTTTTTGCCATTTACAGCCAGTGAGCTGTTAAAGAACCCGCGGGTTCCGACGATTAGGCCAAATGTTATTTTTTTCATAATATCTTAGATTCCACTTAGTGTTTCCACAATTTATTCATTTCTTCCAATGTTTTACCCTTCGTTTCGGGAACCATTTTCCAAACAAAAATCATTGAAAGGACCGACATTACCCCATAAAGCAGGTAGGTAAATGTAATGCTGAATGCTTCCAGCGAAGGAAAAGTTGCCGAAACAATAAAGTTTGAAATCCATTGAGCCGCCACGGCAATTGCCACTGCTTTGCCCCGTATGGTATTGGGGAATATTTCAGAAATCAATACCCAGCAAATAGGCCCCCACGACATCATAAATGCTGCAGAATAGATAATGATAAATATCAGCGTACTCACTCCAATGATTTGAAAATGCGCTAAAAGGCCAATGGCAAACATGGCTATTGACATAGCCACAGAGCCAATGATTAACAAAGGTTTACGGCCAAGTTTATCTACGGTAAGTATTGCTACCAATGTGAAAACTATATTCACAAATCCCAGCACTACAGTTTGATACATGGCTGCATCGTTACCAACTCCCAGTCCCTTAAAAATGGTTGGGGCATAATAAAGTACAACGTTAATGCCTACTGCTTGCTGGAAAAACGAAAGTAATATGCCTATTGCCAAAACTTTCCAGCCATAAGCAAACACTTTCTCAACCGTTTCGTGTGCTGAATCGTTTATGTCTTTTAAAATTTCGGCAGCTTTGGTTGCTCCATTTATTTTGGTCAGAATGTGCAGTGCTTTTTCACTTTTATGCGACATGGCCAGGTAACGGGGAGTTTCTGGAACAAAAAACAACATAAGTCCAAAAAAAGCTGCAACAATTGACTCGGAGGCAAACATATATCTCCAGCCGGTTGCATTTATCCATTCGTTGCCCTTACCATTGACAATAAAGTAATTCACAAAATAAACAACCAACATACCAAACACAATGGCGAACTGATTCCACGAAACCAATTTTCCCCGGATATCAGCAGGAGAAATTTCTGCAATATACATAGGGCAAATAGCTGATGCCAAACCAACTCCAACTCCACCAATAATCCGATAGACATTGAAACTAACCAATAAATTTGAAATGTGAGTAGTATCGTCGAAAAAAATCATTTCAGGAAACCCCGAACCTATTGCAGAGATAAAGAAAAGTACCGAGGCAATAATCAACGAACGCCTCCGCCCAAAATATGAGGCAAACAATCCAGACAAAACGCTGCCCAGAATACAACCAATAAGTGCACTCGAAACGGTGGCTCCATGATAAAAAGTAGCTAAATTGCCATATGTAGCTTCATCCAAATGAAAGAAAACTTTTAACGGATCAACTGCTCCCGAAATAACTGCCGTATCGTAGCCGAATAGCAGTCCGCCGAGCGTAGCTACCAATGTAATACCGAAAATATAGATTTTATTTCCCTGTTGATTATTCATTTTTAATCACTTGATAAAGAATTAAGTTTGATTCATTTGCCGGTACAATTTATTCTTCCCGGTAATAGAAATAGTCATAATAAACTGGATTTTGACTAGGTTTTCCATTTGATGAGGCATACATTCCAATCAATGGTCCGGTAAAGCGACCTCCATAAACGAAGGCTGTTTCAGACAAGTCGATATCCTGCTTTAAATCTGTCCATTTTTTACCGTTGCCTGAATAGCTAAAGCTATGAACCAAGCCTTTTACAGTCATTTTCAAATGGATATTTCCATCTTTCACAGTTGTCTGTGCCAATAAGGAGTCAGCTGTTGCTTTTCCTGAACGTAAAGCTACTTTTAGAACCAATTTTTTATTTTCGCGTGTCACGGTGTATTTGAGATAACAATTCCGATCACGCTCAAGCAATATTCCAGCCTCTTCATTATCAGCAAGCGGATTAAATTTCATTTTTGTTACCACACTAAAATTGGCATGTTCCTGACGTTTACATACAAACGAAGGATTCACCTTTTCGCTGGTTGATTCGGGACGGAGTTGTATGCGTAAATAACCCTTCTTTTCGGATAACGACCACCACTCGGTGCGTGGCGTACGCAAGAAATTCCATTGATAATGAAGCTTTTCGGCATTAAAATCTTCTAAAAGATAGCTTTTGTCAACCACCATTTCAGGTAGATTGGGTTTCTCCTGAACCAATTCACTTCGCCCGACTTTTCCTTTCGGATTAACAATCGGCCATTCGCCCGACCAATCGACCATACTTATGAATGTTTCACGACCCAAAATAATTCTTGGATTGTTCTTTTTTTCATCCTGTATCGGTCGCTTTCCCAGATAAACAATGGCCCAATCACCATTTTGAATTTGAATTAAATCGGCATGACCGGTAGCTGTAATAGGATAATTCGTTGGTAAATCGCGGTGCGTAATTATCGGATTATTGGGGTTCATTTCCCAGGGACCAAAAATGTTCTTGCTCCTGAAAATAACAAATGCATGGTTCTGACCTGTGCCGCCAATAGAGCAAGTAAAATAGTATGTACCATCCTTTCTGTAAATATGAGGCCCTTCCATGGCATTGAGGTAATTCACATTATCTGCTCTAAGTGGGTTTACGGTACTGTGAAAATCTGCTGAATTGCAGTTGGTATGCATTTCACCCACTAATTCCCATTTTTCCAAATCAATTTCCTGTGTCCAAATAGTATTGTGGCCACTCCAAACCTTGTCTTCTGGTTTAGGTTTAAATGTTCCCGACATATAAACTTTTCCATCATCATCAAAAAGTAAATCGGGATCAATACCGGGGGCTCCCTTTATCCAATGCGGTTCGGACCAGGGTCCTGCCGGATTGGTGGCTGTGCAAATAAAATCGCCTCCTCCTTTACCAATCAGCGTGGTAACCATGTAAAAAATACCTTTATAGTACCGAATACAAGGTGCATAAATGCCCCCCGAACTCTCACACTCATCCAGATTCAACTGCGATGGACGATCGAGCACATGGCCAATCATTTCCCAATTTACCAGATCGGTACTGTGATATACCGGAACTCCCGGAAAGTACTCAAAGCTTGAAGTCACCAAATAGTAATCTTTACCAACTTTGCAAATACTTGGATCGGGATTAAAGCCAGTAATTACCGGGTTGGTAAAGGTGTTTTTTATTATTTCCTCAGCATTTCCCTTTTGACCAAATACAAGAGTCAGAATAATCATTAGCCCTGGTAAAGTTTGTTTGTAGTTCATAAATAGTGAATTGGTTATAAATGTTTGTATTTTTATGAGAGTTTGTCGATTTTCATAAGTAATTTTAGTTAGAATAGAGATTAAAAAAACCTTCTGTGTCCTTTATTTCATTTAATCCTAAAATCCAACACACTTCGGAAAGGTCTGAAAAATCGAGTCCACCTGCAGAAATTGCTGGATTATTGTGACGCCCATCTTTTCCATTATATTTGTTCGCTATATCAATCGCAAGCTGCCATATTTTGACAAGTTTGGGGTCTGATATTTTATCCTTCCAACCGGTATAATCAGGAGAACGAAACCCAGGCGTTCCGTTTCCAACTGCATTACCATCAGGTATTTTACAATAATCCGTATTCTCCTTTACAAATTGAAGGTTCTTTGGTGATGTCATTTTTTCATTCCAGGTGCTATGTTGAACCACATGAATGCGTTTAGACACATTTATTCCAGGAAAATCAGTGGCAAGGGCTTTTATAAGACCAGCGGTAAAATCTGATTGACCACCCTCTGCAATCCAAATATCGCCCTGTTTTTTAAGAGTTCCTGTTACTATTTCTTTCACTTGCTTAACTGCAGATTCAAAATTTTCATGGGCATCTGACCAGTTGCCACTAAATGAAAGTTCTAATAAATCATTGGGAGGTACATATAATCCTTTCTGCATACCATAGGTACCGGCAACTACATGATAATTTACTTTTGAAAAAGCGGCATCAGACATTAAGGTAGCCAGGGCTGCAATAGAATGAATATCATCCACATCTGTTCTACAATCAAATTGTACTAACAAAAGGTCTTTTCCTATATTAAAGGCTCCTGCTTTTGAATTTCCTTCTAAATTATTGTTTCTAAAAGACATAAAAGCAGCTATTATTGCAAGAATTATCAATGCTTTGAATTTCATATTACGTAGTTTTATATTGAGTATACTGTTCAACTTTTGCTTTTAATAGATTCTATTTTTTCAATTTCCCGAAATTTCCCGGGAGATTATTCAGATACTTTATCAGTTCTGCTTTCAATTCTTCATGTTTGACTGCATATTCGGGCTTGCCGTAAAGGTTATTTTGTTCTGTCGGATCTGTTCTCAGATCATACAGTTGATTGGGTTCATAGTAATGTTTGTATCTGAGCGTTGATTGATACTCTGCATCGCCTCCGCCTGGAATCAGCATTACATGAGAAAAAGGCATGGCCGGATCGGTAAAATGGTAGGCCATTTTATTTTCAATTCTCGCTTTATTCCATCTCTCCAATACTTTTTTTCGTTGAGAACCTGTCCATTTGTTGGCAAAATCCGGATAACGCAGGGCAATGTATTTCAGGCTGTCTTTCAAAACACCACGTGAGAATCCCATTTCGAAATACAGTGATTCATGAATTTTCTTTTTTTCGCCATTCAGGATAGGCAGAAAACTTGTTCCATCGAAGCTCTTTATGGTTTCAGGCTTTCCTCCGGCCATTTCATATAAAGTGGGAGCAAAATCGATGTTCGAGAGCAAATCGGTATTGACCGTTCCACATTTGAATCCCCCCATTTTCCAGATGATGGAAGGACTCGAAACTCCGCCTTCATACACAGAACCTTTGGCCCACTGCCCGTGATCGGTAAAAAAAACAATGATCGTGTTGTCGTATTTCCCGGTTTCTTTCAGCTTTTTTATTAGCGCACCAACCGCATCGTCAATCCAAACTGTATTGGCTTTTTCGTCGGGTATCTTTCCGGGTTTAGCCAGTCCGGCAGCAATTAGTCGTTGTGCAATGGTTTCTTTTTCAGGCATAACATTCGGAACTTTATCCAGATATCCTTCCGAAGTAATCCGCCGGTCGCCATTCCACGAATGTGCGGCATCCGAAGGACTATGAGGAACTGTTGTTGCAAAATAGAGGAAGAAAGGCTGATCGCTTTTCTGATCCATAAACTCCAATCCCTTAGCCGTAACCCAGTCGAGATTTTGGGATCTCAGTTTCTCCGGCCCCAGAAAGTGCGGATTGTCTTGGTAATTGGCTCCTGCGAAATCGAATCCGGTTCGTTTGATATTTTCTTCGATGATTCGCGCATTCTTCAGCAATTCCTGTTTTACCTGCGGATCTGCGGGGTCTGCATTTAAGGCGAGTTTCTTCCAACCGGGTGCTTCAATGGCATGATTTTTACCTACAAATCCGGTGCGATACCCCTGTTGCTGCAACAATGCGCCAATTGTTTTGGTCCCGTTGGGGATATACGAATTCCATTGAACAACCGTTGCTCCTTCCATTTTCCGGGTATAAGAAACAAATTCATCACAAGTAGATCTGCTGGCATACTGCCCGGTTAGGCAAGAATAGCGGCTGGGTGTGCACACAGCCGAACTCACATGCTGCCCCATTAAAACCACACCTTCCTTGACCAATCGATCAATATTGGGTGTAAGGTTTTTTCCTTTCCCTTCAGGCAAACAATTAAACATGACGCGTTCCATGTCGTCGGAAATAAAGAAGATGATGTTTGGCTTCGCTGAAGGAACAAGCCCGGTTATTTTAGTTTCTTTTTTTTCGGAATGCAAGACGCTTCCGGCTGTGGTTAAACAAGGCACCAGCACAATCAATCCGGCCAGGTAATTTGTTTTTCCACCTATTGACAATGGTTTCATTTATTAGTTTTAAGATTAAAGGAAAATGTAAGATTCACTCCTCAAAACTATGTGAAGGGTTCGTTTCAATCCTTGAAAAAAAAACTTAAAATCTTTAAAATTCAACCGAAAACATCTATTTAAAGTGGTTCTGGAAACTTTATGCGGCACTCCAAGAAATTTATCCCAATTTCTGAATTATTCATCCAGCAAATTATACCATTTCTTAATTAGTTTATCCGAACTTGTTGCTGTTGACTGTGGTTTCAACGTAACACCAAACATTAGGATAAAACCGCTTAAAAGAATATATCCTCTCTTAAAGTCGAAAATTGGCTGTTCCGAAATTCATTTCTAATTGATTAAAAAACTTCCAATGGGTTAATGTCCATGGGCTTTGAATACTTTTCAGGATTTCGAGTAATGATTCTGATGTTTCTAAATTGCCCTGTATATTTTTCTTTTTCAGGTTCATTACCTAAGCTGTGAATTTTAAAGGCAATATATCCTTTTTTGTATTTTTTATTTATCAGATTTGCTGCCGGGACTCCATTTACCCAGGTTTTTATATAAGACCCAATAGCCTCAATCCTTATCTTATTCCATTCGCCCCTGAAATATGCTTGTTGTGCCCGCTCATCATTGGCGAGAGTATAAAGCCAATGCCAGGTTCGTCCAAAATCATCAAAAATACCTCCAGTCCACTTACGTCTTGGTGAGGGATCAATTTTAAGCATATAGCCGTAAAGTCTTACGCTTGAAGTATCAATACTTCTGGGAACATCGATACTTCTAAAGAGTACTCCGCTATTGAAAAAACTATCCGCTTTTACTTCCAGTTCAAGAATAAAGTCTGCGTATTTATTGGTTGTGCAAGCAAAGGTATGTTCAGGAGTGTTCTTCACCATATTACAGGTAATGGCACCTTCATTTACACGCACAACTCCCTCACTTCCAACCACCTTCCATCCATCTAAATTTTCCCCATTAAACAGTGAGACCCAAGGTTCGTTAGTATTTTGAGCGCTTACGGGTAAGGCTAATAAAAAGCTGCAAAACACAATCAGTAAAGATTTGTAAGTTAAGTTTTGAAGTGTTCCCATCTTATTTTAGTTTCACTTGAATTAATTCAATTCCAATTCCTGTACCTAAATTTCGGGAATATTGTTTATCCTTATTATTATTCCAATGTTCGTGAACACCAAGACTTTTTAGTGGTGTGCCATCGTTTTCAGAATCGTATTTTGTTCCCGAAGGTGGGTTGTTAGCCAAAGCACATTCCTGAAACTGATTATCCTGTTGACCGTTGAAACTTGGATTTTGTGCAACAAGATTTGGTTCACTGGCAATAAAATCGTACACTACTGATTCAATAGCCACAGGGTCTTGTGAAATCAACAAACTCGAAAACCAATCATTATTCAAAGTTGCCCAACGCATAACGGGTCCGGTTTGATTGATGGAGGTATAAAGTCCATCGGCAAGATAGAGGAATGATTTGCTATTGATGACTTTGTGTCCCATAAGTACAGGTGCGGAATGAGGGTCTTTTAATTTATTTGGTGTCGGGTAACCCCACAAAGCAAAAACATGCAACGGATTTGGTTTAAAGGCCAATGAATCGAAGCACCACACAGAACCAAAATGGTTTTTAGCCATGGACGTAATTCCAAATACACGGTGCGGACGAACCAGAGAATAATTGATGATGTAAGTGGCTTGCGTATATGATTTTGGGAGGCACATTTTGTACTTTTTCCCATCTGGCATATTAAACCAAAGCAGAAGTATCCGGTTCGGCTATGCGGCAATTGGGTAGATTCCCAACAAATTTACCTTCAAAAATTACCTTGGCGAATTCCGGAGATTTATTTCCATGAATTCGATCGATGATTTTGTCCCCAATAAAACGCGATGGGTCTGTTATGATGATATCTTCACCTGAAACCCCAGCCACTTCAATGAGCTGTGTTATTAAAGAGTTTAGCATTTGAGGACTTGGATAACCTTGATTTTTCCATACGTTTTCAGCTAGGTGCAGCGCATTCATGTTGATCTTTATCACAATCTTTTCGCCTTTCTCATAGCTTTTTTTACCACGCCCGTTTTGTTTATTATTATATTCGAAAAGCTTTTGCCAAGCCTCCTTATCTGTTTTTATTCCAGTAAGGTTTTGCAATGTTGCCGACATCATTTTATCGGTTTCCGATTGGTTGGTATTGTTATCATCCCACCACATTCCGTTTCTTTCGTCCCAGCTGGTAGCCATAAGATCATGTGTCCAGACAACACGACCAGGGAATATTCCTTTTGCTTCGCCCATTGGAGCATTTGAACCTTCAGGATTAATAAGGGTTGGCACAAAAACCACCTTCGATGAATCTGCAACTACCCATGTCAGAGAAATAAGCATCGCAACAGAGCCGATGAATACCAACGCAACAGGTTTATTGATCCGTTTTCGAATTTCCTGATAAACAGAAAGAGATGTAACGATGCTTATTACATAAAGTAAAAAACCACCGCCAATACCTACTGCTGCCTGCTGACAAGGATATGCAACACGACTTGGTTTGGGAATTACCCTCACCAAAAACCAGATAATAGCAAAAATACCTACAATAGGGAAAGCCAGTTTCGTATAGATATTATCGAATCGAAGTTTAACAATCCGACCTGATTTCGGACATCGTTTTACTAAAAATCCAGGAATAAATCTGTTTATTGATTTCATTGGTTTAAAATTTAGTAGCCCCCTCCAAACCTCCCAGGGGAGGCTTAAAAAAGCTGGTACTTGTGGCTTTTATTTTCACTTTCGCTTTAACGTCACCACTACATATGGTGTTTCTTGCTCCAAATCTGGATAAATACAGCCATGACCTTCGTTATCCATCACTTCGATAAAATACATAAAATCGAATTTGGGGTCAATCTGACTGGCAGGTATTGTTGCCTGAAAAACATCACTTTCTGCGTCAAGCTTCATCGGTAATGCTTCATAATCCAGGTGTTGATTTACTGCACGATACCGAAGCCTTGCCCATTTAATCCCGGAGGACGCTTTTATGCTTGCTTTTATTTGTATGTCTTGATTCACGGGGATATTGGTAATTGCCTGATGCTGTATTTGAAAAAGTGCATGGGGATCAGCAACAGCTGTGGCTTTGAAAACGGGAGAAATTCTTGGCTTATCGGTTTTCCCGATAGTGGTTCTTTCATTCTGAAGCTGTTTCAAACCATCTTCCAGATCACCAAGTTCATCAATCCAATGGCCGGAAAGACGATGCTTGATACCCATAAATAGAATCTCACGGGTGCCAAACATCAAATCAGATGCATATACATCGCCTGCAGCTTCAACTATTTTTAGCCAGGCATCAATGGCCTTTTTTTCATAGCTTATCGCATCATCCAATGCATAAGGGTCGTTGGTGCGTTTATAAATACAATAACTTACTGCAGCCGGAATACGTTTGGAATGATACAAGGCTAAATTCGAAAGAATTTTCAGATCGGTAATGGTCGAAAAGAACTCCTTATTGCCTGATGGCATTAAATTTTCAGCCATTGTAATTAGTTGATTCAATTCACTATTGCGTTGTGCAAACCATACACTTGTTGCAGAAGGCAACTGTTTGGTTGTTTCACCACCTTCAGTTAATAGTTGTGCTTCGGTATCAAAACTTGCAAATTGCTGAATATCGCTACCCTCAGCCATTGCATATTGAGGTAGGTCGCCATAATTTTGTTTTTCAGGCCAGCCACAGGTTGTAGGAAATTTTGCGTAAGGCGAACATGCAGCCACGATTGTTGGCAATACCCAACTAGCTTTGTGCAAGGCTTCTTCTACAATTGCTCCGGCTTCCTTTCCAAATCGCATTTCAAACTCGCGATCCCAAACTTCAGATGCTGTATTAGGATTATAACCCAAACGACCAAAAACCTGAAAGAAATGCCAATATCGCTCGAATTCGTAATTGTAATAAACGTATGGTGGATTTAACAAATCGAATGGCTGAATGTTATGGGGTTGGGCTTCCATTTTTGTAGCAAGCGGTTCGTTCACTTCAAAACCTTCCCCATCATAAAGATGCGTGCTACCCACAAATCGTTGAACATACTGCGGGTCGCCCCAAAGTAGAATACGTTGTGTGCCACCAGTCCACAAACGCCAATGAAGTTTATAATTTTTTGGATAGCGGAGCATGTCAGCATACCCTTGTCTGCGACCGAATTGGTTTTCGCGATTAATGTGTGTGGGGTGAAAAGGAAGCCCCATTTGTTCCATCCAATATTTAGTGGTAATCCGAAAATTCAGATTAAGATCAGATGCTATTTTAATAATCGATTCAGGCAAATCTTTGGCACGTAAATCAATTTGAAACATAGGAGAAGTTGTTTTGAGCATGTGAAACACCTCTGTCCAGAAAAGTTCCATTTCAGCTCCTTTTTTAAGACCCGATTCGCTATGCATGCGAAATTGAATTCCATCAAGTCCGGGTACTTTCTGTATTAACTTGGCCAGGGCTGCTTTGGTATAATTGGATAAATTGCTTGCATCCAAGCCTTCAACCAAATGATTTTTATCCATTTTTGCCAATTCTTCTTCCGTTAAGCCGCCTGTTTGAATTCCTCCGCGATAAATATGGTCCCAAATTCCTACCTTAAAATCAATACCTCTCTCATGGGCCATTTCAATCATACGGTTAAGTGCCACCAGATTTTTCTCTTGTTCTTCAACTGTCAGATTTCCCATTTTTATAGTTGGAAATCCGTCAACATTAAAAAAGTAAGGATAACATGGGGCAAGAAAACCTCCATTTTCATAACCAAAAATTAAAACGATACAATTGAAACGATTTTCGGCCAACATATCCATGTAGTTTGCCCAATAATCTTCGTTGTAAAACCTGCTTTCCCAATATGCACGATTCATGGTGTACATGGATATGGCACGGGTAACAACTTCGGGCGATTCATTAACAGGAATTACTTCGCTAAACGGATCATTTGCATTTGAACTCCAGCTAATGCGTTCAGCTACATCAAGCAGCGCATACATTAATCCGCGATCGTCAGCGCCATTAATTACCCAAACCGGTTTTTGCTGAAATTCTGTTTTCCAGATAGATAATGACTCGGGCTGGCTTAATGTTGGCTGGTTTGTATCATGAGCCAATTTTGCAGCAGTACCATTACCTGAAGTTAATCCAACAATTAAAATAGCTGTACCTTTTGCTTGTTTCAACGAACGAATTAACTCATAGGAAATGTTTTGCTTTTCCAGATTCTTGGTCAATTTAGTCATACCATGTTGAACCGAACTTCCAATTGATTGATCAGTTATGATGGAAACATACGGATTCTGTTTGCCTGCAAACGCCGTCGAATAAATGGCAAATAATAAGCAAATAGATGATAATGTTCTATGAACAATTGATTGATGCATTATATAAGTTATATGTTTGCCTTTCGATCACACTCTATAGGCTTAGTAAATATTTTACACTTGGTTCAAAAGTTACAGGAGCCATTTCGACATAGAAATTTTTCACTCCACCAATTTTAGCAGCTTCAAAAAAGTCAGGCCAATCAACTATTCCTTGTCCAATAGAAACCTGCGCATCTTTTGCCGTATTCCAATCGGACAAATGCGCAGAAATAAACCGACCGGGATGTTTCCGGAAATAATCAGCAGCTTTGTAGCCAATATTTGCTACTGCTACTTGAAATTGCATTTTCACTAATTCGGGATCTAATGCATCTAATAAGGCATCATAAATGATTTCATCGCCTCTTTTTTCAAATTCCATGTGGTGATTGTGGAAACCCATCTGTAAGCCAGCTGCTTTCACCTTTTTGGCAATAATGTTCAGTCCTGCAGCCGATTTGCGGTAATTTTCAATTGTTTGTTCTTCCTTTGGCAACCAAAAGCTTGAAAGCATCATCTGTTTCATCCCCATTTGATGCGCCCAATCAATTCGATCATTAAGGTTCTCTTGCAGTTCGCCCAGGTTAAAATGAGAGCTTGTACATTTAAGACCGTTATCTTCAATAATCTTGCGCAGTTCGGTACCACTTAGTTTATTCAGAGGTGCAAACCCTGTCTTGATATAACCCAAAGGAGAGCACATCTCTATTTCCTTGTACCCAAAGGCAGCCATTTTTTTACACGTACCAGCAAGATCTTTGTTCAGATCTTCCTTGATGGTCCATGTCTGAAATCCAAATGATTTTACAGTATTTGCTTCAGTGCCTAAGGCAAAGCTATTTTTGCTTAACAGTGCTATTGCCCCAAGGGCTATGCTACTTGTTTTTAAAAATTTACGTCTAGACGATTTCATGAGTTTAACTTTTAATTTTTAGTTTTTTATTAAATATCTTCAAGCTTCCAACCGTTTCGATATTCCCGGTTTAAGTAATTATTTGCATTTAAATCATTTGTAATCTTCATATTATCCGCATCGTATTTCAATGTTTTGCGGGCACGAAGCGACACTGCATAAAGGTTAATGGCTTCGGTAATTGGCCATGCCTGACGGAAACTGCCAGCAACTTGTTTATTGTTCTTAACACCTTCAATAAAGCGTTCAACCCCACCTTGCTTTCCAGCTCCTGCTGCCGCAGAAACGGCTTCTGAAAGTTTAATATCTCCCGAAAGGATAAATGGATCGCTGACTCTAAACCCGGATGTCATTATGATTCCTTTGTCGCCGACAAACATCATTCCTTCATCTGGAAATTCTTTATCCTTCTTGTAGAATTCCTCTGGCACAGGGGGTTTCATTCCACCATCGTACCAGATCAGATCTACCGCATTTCTGTTTCCCTTTGCAGGATATTTAAATCGTACTGAAGAGGCATACGGAAATGAGAAATCGTTTTCAATGGTATAAGCAGTAACATTATTTTTTATATCGCAAACATGACTCAGATTTGGTTCGATGATCATTGGTTTTTCGAGCTGTAGCGCATCAAAAACGGTCCAAAGACTATAATGTCCCATATCTGCCATTGAACCGCCACCAAAGTCATACCATCCACGGAAAACCATGTTGGTGTAATGGGGATGGTAAGCACGTTCAGCTTCAGGTCCAAGCCATAAGTCCCAATCAAATCCTTCAGGAAGTTTTGGCTGATCGGTTGGAATTTTTGTATAGTGCGGCCATACCGGTCTGCGCGACCAATTGTGAACTTCTTTCAGTTGACCGATCGCGCCACCGTTGATCCATAGCATAATCTGGTCCATTGATCCATTCGAATCCCAGGGAATCAGATGAGTTACCACATCGGTTTTTAATGCCATATCAATAACTTTTCTCCCCTCCATCAGACGATTGGAAAGTGGTTTGTGCATGGTAATAGGAATACCTCTTTTCAATGCCGACATGGTAATTACACCATGCAGATGATCGGGAGTCATGACTTTAATTGCATCAATTCCTTTCTCTTTTTCAAAGAGTTCACGAAAATCAGCATAAGCCTTGCATCCTTTGTAATTGTTTATTTGTTTTGAATGTGCGTAATAACCATCAACAATCGCTTTTCCATTGTCTCGACCACCGGGAATGGTATTGCTACCTCCCGTTACCCAATTTGGATTACCAATGGTTTTACGCATCAGATCAAGCAAGCCGTTTGGACTCCAATCAAAATACCCGGTAGCTTTCTTTTGGGGATCGCATACGGCAATTATCTGAACATCCGGAAGCCTCAACAAATCAGGGAGTTCACGCAAACCCTGGGTTCCCAGACCAATGTAGGCCACATTGATTTTGTCACTTGGAGCAATGTACTTACTTCCACCCAAAACAAAGGAAGGAAGTATCGTTAACCCAACTGCTGAAGTAGTAATTCCGCCGATAAACTTCCGGCGATCCATTGATTTTTCAGCACTTACTGATTCTGATTTTGCAATGGGTCCCTTTTTTTGAATTTCAAATTTATCTTCCATAATTTAAATTCGCTTACTTTTTTAGAAATTTCTCCATTGGTACTACCTCATCGAATTCCTTGATTTCAATGTTTCGGTAATAGATCTCTGCGGTTTCAGATTGCAAACCGATAACACCTTCACTATATGGTAGCTTGGTGGCCATATTCACAATTTTACCATTCAGTTTATGAATAGCGTATTCATTGCCCATGACAATCACCTCGCATTTGTTCCATTTACCATTCAACGCATTGAACCTGGAATCTTTAGCACAGCAGTGTTCTCCCTTTTTCAGTGGCATTGTTTTTCCACCTTCTGACGGAAGTGCAAAAGTTTGACCATCATTTGAATACCATTGAATTTGTTGAGCCCAAAAATCTCCGGTATGATTCATGTTTTTTGCGTGGTCGTATCGTATCTGATATTCAATTCCTTTCGGCCAGATATTGTCATCAACCACATGGTAATACATACCGGCATCGTACTGAAATACCTTGAAATTATTCGCAATTCCGGTGCCCCACTTGTATTCGAATTTGAAGATGAACTTGCTGTATTTTTTATTGGTATAAAACAGCCCGTGGGTTAAATTTCCGCCAGTATTCAATTCGTACTCTTTGGGGAAATCCTTGAAAACATGTACCATGCCATCATCAACTGCATACACTTTTTTAGCCAGTTCGGCATCGTTGGAGCGGATTTTCAGGTACCATCCATCCAGATTTTTACCATTGAAGAGGCTAACAAAACCACCTTTTCCCTTTGCATTTGAAACGGTAAAACTTAGGGCAATTAGCATAATTACAGCAAAAAACTGAATTAATATTTTTCGATTCATTGTGTTTTATTTTAAATGAAGTTAAGGTTGACCTTAAAAATTGATATAAGTCTAATTCAAAAGTTATTGTATTTAGTATTGATTCTTATGTTTGAAATCTGAATTTCTATAATTACTATTTTTCTTGAGCGGAATCTTCAAACCATCGGTCTTTTCCATCCAATCGTTTAAATCCAGTAAATGTTTTTTAATTAACGGCTGAATTTCAGGTTTCTCAATCAAGTTGTACATTTCGTTCGGATCGTTTTGGATATCGTAGAATTCATTCCGATCCCAGATTCCCTGATACCGAATGTATTTATATTGGTCGGTACGAACTCCAAACATGGTCGGAGTCATGGGATATTGGTATTCCCAAAAATATTCATAAAAAATACGGTCGCGCCAGTTCGTCTCATCACCTTTTAGCAATTGAATAACGGAATAACCTGGCATGTACTCCGGTTTTTTCAGACCGGCCATTTCCAGACAAGTTGGAGCAATATCGGTATTTTGCACCATTTTTTCAATCACTTTACCACCTCTAAATAATTCGGGACACCGCACCAGAAAAGGAACTTTCACCGACTCTTCGTAGAAATGCCGTTTATCGATCAGGCCATGTTCGCCCCAGCTAAAACCATTGTCGCCCATATAGATCACTAGTGTCGATTCGTCCAACCCTTCCTGTTTTAGGCAATCCATCACCGAACCTACACTTTCGTCTACGCCCAACAAAGTTTCGCAATATTCCTGCACCATGGTGTTCATATCATTATTTCCACTGTAAATGTAATCAACACCATGGCAACTGATGCGCTGCGCCGCTACCCATTCAGGCCATTTCATCTCACGGTATGCCCCTGTCTTGGTTTGGTCGTAAGTAACAGGAAGCAAGTATTTTTTGTCCTTGTACCTACCTTTATGGCGCTTTGCGGGAAGAAATCTTGAATGAACCGCTTTGTGCGACAGATATACAAAAAATGGCTTGGTCTTGTCCCGTTCCTTCAACCATTTTAGGGTATGTTCTGTAAGTAAGTCAGTAATATAAGTTGAATCTTTATAAACTACCTGTTTGCCGTCGATATTTAATACCGGATTGTAATAGACTCCCTGTCCCTTGAAGCTTTCCCAATGATTGAACCCTGGACGGGGTGCATCCGATTCATCACCCATGTGCCATTTCCCGAAGAAAGCTGTTTGGTAACCACTTGCCTGAAGATATTGCGGGAAATAAGTAAGATTACTAGGATCGGGAGCCTGATTGTCAACAATGGTATGCGTGTGTGAATACATTCCGGTAAGAATAGAAGCCCTACTGGGAGAACAAAGCGAGGTAGTTACAAATGCATTTTTGAACCAGGCACCTTCGGCAGCCAGTTTATCCATATTGGGTGTTTGGAGCCACGGCACTTTGCCGGTAAAACCAATAAAATCGTAACGGTGATCATCGGTCAGGATGAAAATAATATTTCGTGGTTTTACATTCTTATCTATTTGAAGCGGTTTGAAATTCGAATTAGTTTTTTGAGAAAAACCACTTAGCGGAGCATATAACACGAGTGCTCCCAATAGTAATTTGGGCGTAATCATTATTTGCTTATTATTCGTTTTTAACAACTTGGCATTAAAATCACAAAAGACTTATAGGAAACCCCGGGGCAGAGCCCCAAGGTTTTCTTTAAGTTAAGATGAGAAAATCAATACCCATCGTTCTGTTGTAGTCCATAAGTAACCACATCATTTTGAGGTAATGGCCATAGGCCTTTTTTAGCTTGATAAGCAGCAGGATAGGCCAATTTGCTAATCCTCCCGGTACGAATAAGATCGTAATATCTAATCCCTTCCAGTGCAAATTCTACCCTGCGTTCATGCCAGATATCTTCCAACAATGCCTGCCCGGTTGATGCAACATCAGGCACTTTGGCATTTGGAAAAGGTTTATAATTAATCGGAACTAAATTGGCATCGTAATCACCTAAAAATGCTCCGAGAGGATAAGTTGATAAACGCGCTCTTTTTCTTACAAGATTAACCAGATTTCTAACTTCATCCTCTTTTCCTCCAAGACGATAAGCAGCTTCTGCATTCATAAGCAGTACGTCAGAGTATCTGATGACCCGGATGTTAACAGGGATTTGTCGTCTTCCTCCAGGTATGTATTTCAATGTAGGTACGCCTTTTCTCAAAGTTTTAAATATTTTGTAGTCGTATTCAGGAATTTTGGTCATCCATAAATTTTCATTTACATTCGATTTCATCATAATATTTTGCACAATATTATATCCCCAACCTACAGGCCATGCCTCACTCATCATTGTACATTCCCTTCTGGGATCAACATCTCCGTTTTGCGAAAATTCGGCAAACAGATTATCTTTAGGCTGATTAAATCCCCAACCACCAAATCCTCTGACTCCCATGCGAAATGGCACTTCATTTCCTGGCAAATCCCCAAATGCCGTCACAGACAAGTCGTTTACGTATTGCTGATCAAATACGGTTTCAGATTTATTTTCTCCATCCTGTTCAAATACTGATGCATAATTTGGGAGTAAAGTGTATTTGCCTGAGTTGATGACCTCTTTGGTTTGATTGTAAACCTCCTGCCAAAGTGAAGTAACATTTATACCTGAATATTCAGGAGCCCGTTGCTTCATAATGTCGTTATAAAAATAACCTGTCTCATTCATGCAAACTCTTGCTTTTAGTGATCTGGCCGCACCCTTGGTTGCACGTCCAATATCAATATTTCCTTTTTCAGGTAACACCGAAATTGCATCATCCAAATCTTTTTTTACAAAATCAAAAATTTCTTTTTCTGTTGTTGATCTTTTTACTGAAACAAAATCAGCAGGCACAAGAACCTTATCTAATAAGGGCACCCTTCCATAAATAAGTACAAGTTTTGAATAGGCGAATGCTCTTAAAAACTTAGCTTCTGCAATGTAAATCTTCTTGTTGTCAGAAAGATTTTCCTGCTTTTGAATTTGATTAATAACTTCATTGGTCCTTGTTATCAATTGATAGAGATTCGCCCAATGAGGTTGTATGAGTGCATTCGAAGCTGCGCCCGTAAAGCTGGCCATCTCTTGAAACATAATTCCATCACTTAAACTGCTTCCGCCTTTTACAGCATCATCAGTGGGTAAATCACCATTTGTCAGATACAATTGATCAAGGTTCATAGAGCGGTAACACGAAACGAGCGCTTTGAAACAATTCGCATCAATTTCATAATAGGTGCCTGAGTTTTCACTGTTTATTGGTTCTAAATTCAGCACTTTTTCGCTACAGGCATTTAGCAATAATATCCCTGATAGCGCTATTACTTTAAATATTGTTGTTTTCATCTTGATAATTTAATAATAATTTCAATGAATAATTTATAACTATAAATTAGAAAGTAATATTCAACCCGGCAATGTATGATTTTGGTATCGGGTAGTTTGCCAAATCGATTCCTGCGGCAAGTGATGTGTTTGAAGCATTACCAGGGGTATAATCACTAATTTCAGGATCGAATCCAGTATATTTGGTAACAGTAAATAAGTTCTGTCCGGTTACATAAACCCTTAGATTGGTAAGTTTTAGTTTCGATATTAAACTTTTAGGAAGTGTATAACCCAATTGAACCGTCTTAATTTTAAGAAAACTTCCATCTTCAATATTTTGATTGCTCATTTTGAACCAGTTTCTGTTCGGATTATTGATGGTCATTTTGGGCTCCGTTCCCGTTGGATTATTCTCAGCAGAATAACGATCAAGTCTCTTCACAGTAAGGTTGCTATAATTTTCACCTGTACTAATTCTTGGAGTTAGCATATTCGCGATTTCATTTCCCTGGGTGCCAATTACATTAACAGACAGATCCCAGTTTCTATAGGATATATTGCCTGACATTCCATAGGTAAAATCAGGTATGGCACTTCCTAGATCCAAATAATCTTTTGAGTCAAGAACATGGTCTCCATTTTTATCGGCATATCGAGCATCGCCAATAGTTATTTTTGAAGCATTTGGAAATGCGTCCAAGTCAATTTCTGCCTGCGTTTGATAAATGCCCGTATAATCAAACCCAATAAAATGCGCTATTTCTTTGCCCACTTCTGTTCTGGTAATATACTGTGGGTCAACCTGATTATTGATAGCCCCACCCTGAATGTAGCCTTTTGAACCAAGGTCTGTGACTTTATTATTTATAAATGAGATATTTCCATTCAGGCTAAACGAAAGATCTCCGATCTGTTCTGAATAACTTGCCGATATCTCAAATCCGGTATTCTTCATCGCACCAACATTCACGAATGGTTCCGAGTTGCTCGTATAGCTTGGAACAGGGACTTGAACAATCATATCTTTCGTATTTTTGATGTAATAGTCAGCCGAAACAGTCAATTTATTTTTGAAAATTCCCAGATCGACACCTATGTTTGAACTTTCAACTGATTCCCATTTCAAATCAGGATTAACCGTGCTGGTTGGAATACCACCCTGATTAACAGCATTTCCATTGATAGAATAGTACATATTTGAAATATTCACAGTTGATAAATAGGAATAAGCATCAGCGCTCGATTCATTTCCAACCTTTCCCCAGTTTGCCCTAATTTTCAAAGAATTAATAAAGGGGATATTCTTCATAAAGTTCTCCTCCGAAGTCCTCCAAGCCAAACCAATTGAGGGGAAAGTGCCCCATTTATTTTGATCTGAGAATTTATAAGACCCGTCACGGCGAACAATTGAATTCAGTATATACTTACTTTTGTAAGAATAGGATAGACGTCCAAAAACAGATTCCATGCCAGATTCCCCAACATTTACGGTAGGATTTCCCCAAGTACTTGCCCTATTGATGTAATGTAGGTTAGGATCTACTGAAACTCCACTCGTTGCAACAATATTGAATCCATCATTCTTTCGATAAGTCGCCTCATGCCCTATAGTAAACTTTACATCATGGTCAGAAGCAAATATTTTTTCATAAGTCAACAAATTATTCCAATACCAGCCTGAGGTTTCATACCTACCTTCAGATAACGAACTGGTTGAATTATTTTTTCTAGCATTGATGTAAAAGCTTGGCGAAAAATTTTTTGAATGACGGAATGAATTCGAGTAATTATAAATAGTTTTAAATGTCAAACCATCTATAATATCAACTTGAAGCCAACCTTTGGTTCCATACTCTAAATTTTTTGTTTTAAAATCCTGTGATCTGGTAATGGCCTGTGCGACATTATCTTGTCCGTCATTAAACCACATATTTCCCCAACTACCATCAGCGTTTTTTACCGGCATAAGTGGGATGGATTGTAGCGCATTACCAAGAGGATCGTCGAATGCGTTGATGGCATCAGAGCCGATGCTGTTGATAGTATTAAATGTTATTTCTGCCCCCATTGCAACTTTCTTGCTAAGCTTGATTTCAAGCTTTGATAAAATATTATACCGATTGAAACCAGTAAATTTTAAGGTCCCTTTATTATCATTATATGATCCTGAAATATAATATTTCAACCCTTTTCCTGATTTTCCTTCCAGACCTCCGGTTGCTGAAATTTGATGATTTTGTGTCATACCCGTTTGGAAGACTTCATCCTGCCAATTGGTGCCAACGGTTTTGTTGGCAATCGCATCATTGATCAACTTTAGTTTTTCTCCAATAAACGGAGTATTATCATTCGTTGCTGCTTCCTGATACATTTGAGCCCATTCATAACCGTTTAGAATATCAAGTTGTTTGACATGATCGAAACTTAAATAGGAATTAACGGCAAACACAGTTTTGTCCTTCATTGTTCCTGTTTTAGTGGTCACCAATACAACACCATTCGCACCGCGAGATCCATAGATTGCAGTTGAAGAAGCATCTTTTAATATTTCAAGACTTTGAACATCATTTTGGTCGATATTGTCCATATTTCCACTTGGCACGCCATCTATAACATACAAAGGGTCAGAGTTATTTATAGTCCCAACACCTCTGATACGTATTTTAACACCATCGCCTGGCCTTCCAGATCCTTTAACGATTGAAACTCCAGCAACTTTTCCTTGTAAAGCTTCAACAACTCTTGAAGTAGCTACACCATTCAAGCTCGAACCTCTTACTGAACTTACAGCACCGGTAAGGTCACTTTTCTTTGAAGTACCATAACCAATTGCCACGACTTCTTCAAGACCTATTGATTCTTCAGCAAGTGTAATATTTAACGTTGTTTTTGATCCGACGGCAGCTTCGAGTGTCTTCATACCTACAAATGAAAACTGCAATGTGGCATTATCTGGAATATTGGTAATTAAATAGCTTCCATTGTTATCTGTAATTACCCCTTTTGTAGATCCTTTTACAACAACAGAAACACCAGGGAGTGAACCACCAGTTGAGTCGGTGACTTTACCTGAGACTGATTTTTGTTGTTGAGTGCCGGAAGTTGTTCCTTCAGGCAAATTGGCTTCGGGTGTTGTAAGTACAATTTGCCTGTCTTTAACAGCGTATTGTACTGTGGTACCATAGAAAACCTTGTCCAATATTTTATCAACAGTGCTTTGCTGCACGTCGATATCGACTTTTCTATTAACATCAATTAATTTTTCGGAATACAAAAAGAAAAATTCGCTCTGATTTTCAATTGCGTCCAATGCATCTCTGACAGTTGTATTTTTCAAATCCAGAGATAGTTTGGTTTGTGCATAGGACTCAGAAGCAATAGCTCCAATAAAAGAAAGTACTAATATAAATACTGTTAGTTTCATTTTTAATAAGATTTGTGCCGCACCCGGGAAATTAAACCCAAGTGCATGAACTAGTAATTTTTTTTTCATACATTTGTTGTGAATATGGTTTTAAAATGGTCAAATTTCGATTTGACGTTTTTGAATCTCAGGCAGAAAAATGTGCAACCATTTTTCTGCTTTTTGCTTTTATACACATACTGTTTTATTACATAGGCATAATTTTTTTTGAATTAGTATTGGGTTAATTATTCTTTTTCATCCCGATTAATACTTTTTGTTTTGAAAAACTGCCATCTGGTAATTTTACACGTAAAGTTAGTTGGTAGTTTACCGGCGTGGCTAAAGTCATTAAATCAAGCACCTGTGGTAATGTTTCGTCCATAAAAGTCGCTGTAAATGTAAACGCCTTAACTTTTTCATTGCTAATTTCAACTTCAACATTGTACCACCGGGCCAGTTTTTTGGCAATATCTTCAACCCTTTCGTTCTTAAATACCAACAGACCATCTTTCCATGCTGTATTTTTTTCGGCATATTCTGATTCAAGGGTATAAACATTTTTTTGCGAATCAAACTTTAAACATTCGCCAGGCAATAATGCTTTTATTTCGTTTTTAGTTTCTCTTTCGTACAGGATAACCTTACCCTCAACAAGGGTTGTCGAAATATTATTATCACCCGGATAGGCACTGACATTAAATGCGGTACCGGTTGCCTTCACATCTAAAAGGTTTGTTCCGACAATAAATGGCACCTTCTTATTGTGGGCCACCTCGAAATAAGCTTCGCCGGTTAAGAATACTTTGCGGTTTTCACCTTCAAACCGAAGGGGATATTTCAATTTACTGCCATGATTTAACCAAACCTTTGTTCCATCGCCCAATTCGATGTGCATCCTGGAACCGGCTGGTGCTTCGACTTCCAAGTCATTTAGATTGACTGCATAACGATCTTTATTCGAAAGATTAGTGTAAAACAACAAGGATAAAACTGGTATTAAAAGGATAGCAGCAGCACGTGTTAATAATGACAATATCCTGTTTTTAATTGGTGCTTTTTGAATTACAAATTGTGTAGAATTCCGACTGATATTTATTTGATGATGAATTTTATCCAGTATACGGTTGTATTTAATTCTCTCTGCCGGTCCCGCTTCCGGTTCAAATTCATTCCATATCTCATTTACTATTCCTTGCTCGGAAGTTGATGTGGCTCCTTCTTTGATCCAAACAAGAATTTGTTCAAATTCTGATTCTGTACAATTCCCCTGTAAATATCTTATGAATAGTTCTTTTGTCATTTTTATGGTTGTGTATTAGTGAAACGATTAACTGTACCAACACCACCATCTAAAATGTGAAAAAAAAATACTTTTTTTTGAATCAAAGAAACAAACAGACAAACAACATATTTATTAACAATGAATTATCTAAATTTTGGTGCAAATATTTTAATGCTTTTCCCATGTGATTTTCAACCGTATTTTTAGATATTCCCAATTTTTTCGCAATTTCAGGATAAGTTAACCCTTCCTCCCTATGCAGCAGGTAAACCTGTTTCTGCCTCTCCGGAAGATTCGATATAAGATTATTTACCTGGTCGTTCAGTTCATTGAATTCAACATCACTAGTGGTGGTTGTGCTTATTTGAAAAATACTGGAATATTTCAGATGCTCTAGATATTTGCTGTTGTTTATCCTCTTACGGATAAGATCAATAGAATTATTGTAGGCAATTGTGAAAATATAAGAATTCAATAGTTTGTAGTCGACAAGTTTCTCTCTTGACTCCCAAATCTTAACAAAGACTTCCTGTACAATGTCCTCAGCTTCTGCCTCGTCCTTTAATATTCTAAAAATAAACGAGAACAACTTATGACTGTAATGATCGTAAATCTGATCAAATGCCATCATGTCCCCATTTTTCAACTGGGTTAGTTGTTCTTCTGTGATATTGTTCCTATCGTTTTTCAAAATTCATTTGGCTTTCAGAAAGTTTGCGCTAAATTACTAAAATAATTTAATGTGATAAGTGATGGCAATAAAGACTATGTCTTCGAAAAGATAACGTTTGGTTCTCACAATGCGTAGATCTTTCATTTCTGAAAAAGATGATATAAAAATATATTCTCGAATTGTCAGTGTTAAACATTATATTACCAGATTAATATGCAATTCTCAAATAATAAAAACGAGCTTTACTGCCGATAATGAATAACCCCTCCGCAAGCGGACAAATTTTTTTTGTTTTTTTTAAAACTCTCTCTTGTAAATGATGATATTGTTGATTTTAAGCGTATAAGCAATAAATCCTACAGATTGTCCCTTTATCAGAATCGGATCAAGGCGGATCAGTCTGTATATGACAATTACTCCGGAGCCAAACAGACTGATTACCCAAAAACCCAGTGGTAGCGAAGCTTCATTTCTTCTCCTATAATAGATCCATTGAAAGACAAACCGCAGGGTAAAGATGATTTTATGCCTGTTTCTAAAATCAAAATCTGAGTTGAATCTTTAGTTAATTTTTCTTTCATCGCTGCGTATATATTCAGTTTGGGGAAGATTGTTTAGGCAACGATTTTTTTCAATCGCCTGAAATACAAAAAGTTCGGGAAATATTGAAATTATCTAACTTTGGAATTCACATTACAGGAAAATGTAAAGATTCGATTGTGAAATTGATGAAGGAAATGGTAACCCAAAAAGGATTAAAGAAAATTATTACCTTTTTCCAAATTTTTGATGAACTTATTGAAAATAGGGAATATACTATTCTTTGTGAATCAGATTATGTGCCCTCTACCTGTTGCAAAAAAGATCTAAAACTTCAGGCAATTTACCAATATTTATTTGAGAATTATTCTGAGGAAGTTAGTATCAACATTATAGCCCAAAAAATGGGAATGAGCGAATCCGCTTTCTGTCATTTTTTAAGAAAATACAACGACTGCAGTTTTTCCCAAAAACTGACTCAAATGCGTGTTAATCAAGCTTGCCATTACCTTTCAAATACTGAATTATCCATTACTCATATTTGTTATGAATGTGGTTTTAAAGCATTTCCTATTTTAACAAAACTTTTAAGCAAATGACCATGCATAGTCCCTCGTAATACAGGAATGAATTCAATAAAATGAGTTTCGGCAAAGAGCAATAAAGAAATCACTCTTCAAGAATGTGGACTTAAAAAGCACCTATAAAGGGCAAAAGTCCAGAATCTATTGCGTTTCAATGCGTTCTTATTTTTCCCAGTACTTGACATGCTTTTTGAATTTTTTCATAGACCCCTTGACGAATCAAATGTCTGCAAGTCGAGTCCAATGTTTAACAAGAGCAGGTTCCAGCAATACCTTTTGCTCAACTATAATCTTGCGAGTGCAATACATTAATCCTTAAAAGACCTGGGCAGTTCCTCATCCTTCATAAAGCCTGATCGTGTGTACCGTCATCTCATTTCATGACGGTACAAACGATCAGACTGTTTTGCTGCAACTCCCCCAAAATGATCCTGCATCGCCGCTTCGTTGGGTTCCCAGTTAAAATACAAACTGATGGGTCGGATAGGTGACAAAATACGCGACATCATAAAAGTTAAAAGCTTAATGACCAATGCAACCGCCGGATCTGGCGTAACGACGAGCACCCTGGGCTTCATCGGGATATAGATTGTGGACACTTTCCCGAGTGCTACGTCGGGTACAGCAAGAATGACCATATCCGCAAAAAAAATTGTATCATTAGGTTGCGAGACCAAAACCCTATTTCCAGTCAATTTATCAATTCCTACAGGCTCACTTCGAGACAGCTCATCTCACATTGAGAATTTTTCAGGTTATGGGTAAGCCGCATTCCCAGTTTTTCTCGCACATTCAGTAATATAATGCAAGATGCAAAAGCCAATCCGGTTCTTCAGGAAGTCAGATTGAGCAGTTCCCAGCATTTCAAAACGAATTTAAAATTTGGTTAATAATGCAGCATTTTTAATCCGTTCCTCCTTTTCAAAGCTTGCGAGATAGTTATCTGTTGTTTTTTGGTCTGCATGTCCCAATGATTCGGAAATGAATGCGATATTCGCTCCAGAACGTTTTAAAACAGTTGCAAAGCTGTGTCGGGCAGAATAGGTACTTAAGTTATCAATCTTCAGGGAATCCCCGATTTCCTTAAGACTTCTGTTAGTACGGCGAATAATGTCTTGTGCCTTTGCCCTTAGTTCCATTGGAGTTTCTTTCCCAGTCAGGTAGGGGAAAATGTAAAGTTCAGGTTTCCTTTCAGGATTACCCCATCGTTTTATAATCGTTGCAATTTCAGGTATAAGTATCGCTTGAATCTCCTTCTTGACCTTTGATGTTCTTATTGTTTTAGATCTCAGGTAACTGATTTCACCATTTTGAATATTTGAGTATTTGAGTTTAATCAAATCAGTAAAGTTGATACCATTACACAAATAGGAAAAGAACCAGAGATCCCGATACTTTTCAGTTGCAGGATTTCCGGTATAATTAACAATACTTTTGATCTGAGAAAGTGTCAAGGCCAATTTTCTGCCCGAACCAGTC
>JBBSDG010000002.1:0-39430 GCA_038249635.1 Bacteroidales bacterium
AAACTCCAGGGTATTTCAACCACTTTGTTTACAAAGCTTTGGCTGCCTGTGTTTGTTATGGTGATAGTTTTTGACATGCTTATCTGTGCTTTTGAAACAGAACAGACAAACAGCAAGGCAAAGGATAATAAGAGTATTGATAATTTTTGCATCTGGTTTTAAATTTTTAGTAAACTACTATTTTAAGTTCTCATTTTCAATTCTGATCAAACTCCATTTGTTAAGCAATTAATATGTTGGTCAATAATCTTCTTATTTTGATCCTAACTTCAATTGTTAATCCCCAAATCTTATCTCTTAGTGAAAAGTGATGATTTTCAACAAAAGGACTTTACATTCACTATAGTATAAGTCATTAACTTTCTACTTCCATTCGACGACCAAAGTCTCTTCGGGCGAAATGGATACAGTATTACCAATCACTTTCCCATGCTTGTTCGAATAAATTATTTTTCCAATCCGGATACGGCACATCGAAAATTGATTTTCTTTCAGTACCCTGAACCATGTGTCAATCTCTTCGGGTGTTTGGCCGGGTTCAATAAAAACCTGCGCACCAAGAAACGGAACCTGGCTAATTGCGTCTCCTATATTTTGTCCTTTGGAAACCGGAACGCCATAATAAGGGTCTTCTGTTTTTGTATTAGCCAGTAAATCGGTGTGAACTGTTCCGGGAACTGTGGTAGTAAGCCATGCTTTATCAGTTGTCATACGGAATTGCGATTTTGTCGCATCAATAGCCTGAGAGAAACAATTCAGGCTAATTGCTAAAATAAAAAATAATGTTTTTAAGGTTTTCATGTTTAAGTTATCAGGCGATTTTGAAAACGTTAATTTCCCCAGTCCGTAGCTACTTCACTCAGTTCCATTTCGATGGTTGCGCCATTGATTATATCGCTGTGGTGGAAAATGGAACTATTCCAAATCTTACCATTGACTTTGCAGGATTTGATATAAATATTCTTCTCCAAAGCATTGTTGGCAATGATTGTTACTGTTTTGCCATTACCTAAAGTGATTACCGATTTTTTATAAAGGGGTGCATTCAGGTAATAAATATCCTGTCCGGCATTGGGGAAGAAGCCCATGGCTGAAAATACATACCACGAAGACATAGCTCCTGTATCGTCGTTGCCTGGAACACCTGTTAAATCGTAATTGTGATTTAAAATCCAATGCACCCATTTCGACGTTAAATCGGGTCGGCCTGCATGGTTAAAAGTGCGTAAAGCCCAAAATGAAGGTTCATTGCCATAGTCAATTAATTTTTTATCCATAGCATATTCCAAGCGTTTGGCAAATTTCTCTTTGCCACCCATTAACTTCATCAATTGCTCAATATCGTGTGGAACAAAGTATGAATAGGTCCAGGAAGTGCCTTCATAAAAGATATTTTTCCACGAATTTCCCCAATATTTTGGGTCTTGTCCAACGAAAGTCCCATCAGCTTTGCGGCTATCAATAAAACCTTTATATCCATCACTTTCCAGATCTGTATTCCACAGCTTTGTCCATCCATTGCTGCGTTTGAGGTATTTCTCGTAATCGTCTGTTTGTCCAAGTTTTTTTGCAATTTGTGCCATGCAAAAATCGTTGTAGGCATATTCCAGCGTATTTGATGTACTGTTGAAACACTCCGGAATCCAGCCCTGTTCTTTGTATTTGGCGTTGTTGGCAGCAAAAACAGAATTTTTGGCATTGAATGAAACCAAACCCTTTCTTTCGTTATCCGCATTGTTTTTAAGTAATTTGTATGCTTCATTCTCGTCAATGCCTTTTACTCCTTTTATTATTGCTTCAGCAATCACATTATCTACATCGTTTCCGCCTTGTTCATCGTCCATATCCACACCAGCCACAAAACCATCGCGAACTTTGCCGTTGTGTTCAAATCGATCTATAAAACAGTTTACATTACCGCTAACCATATCCGGGTCAATGAGTATTGAAAGCGAAAATGCCGAACGCCAGGTATCCCAGATGGCAAAATTGTCGTCCCAGTATGGTTTGTCGCTTATCCAGTTTGGATTATCGCCTGTGCGGTCGCGAGGTTGAACCATAGTGTGATACATTGCTGTATAGAAAATTTTCTTTTGTTCTTCAGAAGAAGTTTCAATTTTGATTGTGCTTAGTTTTTTCTCCCAGGCTGCCATTCCGGCTTTTTTTACTTTGTCGATATTCCAGACCGGTAATTCAGTCTTCAAATATTTTTCGGCATTTTCGAAACCGGAAAAAGAGATAGCGGCTTTCATCAACACGGTTTCACCCTTTTTTGTTTTAAAGCGACAGAAAGTTCCAATCCTTTGATTAGTGTTTTCATCCATCGCAAGTGTATTTACCCCGTTTTTTATCTGCAAATCTTTCCATACCCCGCTTTCCGTAAAATCTTTGTTAAATTCGGCTATAAAATATATTACATTCTTTCCCCAAGCCCAGCCTCCTGCGCATTCAATAGATGCCCTGATTTGTTTTTTTTCAGGGAAAACCTCCACGTTGCATTTACTGAATTTGTAACCAAGCTCCGGCACAATATCTCCAATACTTTGCGTTGCATCGAGCACCACATATGCGCTATCGGACTGTGGATATGAAAACTTATACATTGCTGCATGGTTAGTGGGAGCAAAACCGGCTACAATGCCATACCGGTCAAGGTTTGTTTGATAGTAATAAGCAGTTGTTATTTCTTTGGATTTTGGCGAATCATGTGCCCGTTTACCTAAAGCCAGTCCAACCTGCGGTGAAATCAAAAAATGGCCATATTTACTCCAGCCGGTACCACTTACGTGCAATTGCCCGAATCCCATTATTGGTTGTTTTGGACTATAGCCACCCATTCCGCCTTCTATTGTTTGCGGTGAAGGATTAATGCTGCCATAAGGTAATTGCGCACCAATTACACAGGCACTTCCACGATCGTCTATTACGCCTATTTTAGTATCGACATATTGCACCAAATTGGTTTGTGCAAAGCAACTAAAGGTTGCTTCCAAAACAAAAAGGAATATAGTTAATTTTCTCATTTTTTTAATTTTAAGTGCAGAGGTTGTTTGATTTATACATTTACTCTACTAAGATTTTTATCGAACTTTTAAGATCGGCTGACGAAGCTGCATTGCAAAGTATAAACTCTCCTGGTTCAACTACCCAGCTATGTGTTTTTTCGCTGTAGTACGCCATATCCTGAACTTTTATTTGCAACTCTACAGTTTTTGTTTCTCCTGCTTTCAGGTAGATTTTGTCGAATGCTTTCAACTCTTTCGATGGACGAACTACAGATGCTTTAGGTTGGGATGCATAAAGCTGCACGACTTCAGTGCCATCCACTTCACCTGTATTTTTCAGTGCAAACGATACTTTGATGAAATCATTTTCGCTGTAAATATTCTTGTCGGTAGTTATATTTCCATATTCAAAAGTAGTGTACGACAATCCGAAACCAAATGGGAAAAGCGGTTTTATTTTTTTCGTATCGAACCAACGGTAACCAACCAAAATATCTTCTTTGTATTCCTGATTATTACCTTCACCAGGATATGAAATGGCTCCAAATGAATGTGCGCCGTAATCGTTTAGTTTAGTTCCAAAGGTAAAAGGAAGTTTTCCACTTGGATTTACCTCTCCCGAAAGTACATTAGCTATGGCATTACCTGCTTCAGAGCCTAAATACCAACTCTGCACCAAAGCCGGAATATCTTTTAGCCAGGGCATTTCAACTGCATTTCCGCTGAGCAGGACTACAACAATGTTTTTATTTACTTTAAGCAACTCGCTTAATAATTTTTCCTGCCCGAAAGGCAATGCCATTGATTTCCGGTCGCCACCCTCGCAATCCTGAAAATTATTTTTGTTTAGTCCACCAAAGTAGAAAACCACTTCAGCAGTTTTTGCAATTTCTACTGCTGCTGTTATCAGCGAATCAGCATTAAGTTTCGAAGGAACTTCTTTTTCATACACATAGGGACCAGATGAATATCCCAAACTTTGCTGAATGGTCTCCTTGCCATATTTTTTTTGTAAACCCACTAATGGCGAAACTTCATACGCCACTTTTAATGATGAAGACCCACCACCAATTACCATACTTCTTACTGCATTTTCACCAATAACAGCTATTTTCTTATATTTTCCAGCCGAAATGGGGAGTGTTTGTTTTTCGTTTTTAAGCAAAACAATTCCCTGCTCGGCTATTTTTCGTGCGGCTTCGGAATGTTCGGGACTTACAAACTTGCCATTGGGGCGATTTGCGCTCATGGTTGTTCGGAAAATCAGACGCAAAATGCGGCTCACTTTATCATTTAATACCGTTTCGCTGTATTTCCCTGATTTTAATCCTTGTAAAAATGGATTTGCAAGATAGTACTCTGAATAAGGTGAAATTCCTTCGGTAGTAAGTCCATTGGTTGATGTACCCATTTCCAAATCAAGACCATTGTTTACAGACTGATCGGAATTGTGAACTCCGCCCCAATCACTAATAACTACACCGTCGAATTTCCAGTCGGTTTTCAGAATTTTGTTCAGCAATAAATCATTATGACAGCAATGCTGCCCACGGAACTGATTATAAGAACCCATAATTGACCATACTTTAGCTTCTTCTACCGCTGCTTTAAAGGCAGGTAAATATATTTCATTCAAGGCTCGATCACTCACCTGAACATTTATTGCCATTCGATTAACTTCCTGATTATTCAATGCAAAATGCTTTACACAAGCTGCCACGCCACATTGTTGCACCCCTTGTATATACGGTACCACCATACGCGAAGTCAAATATGGATCTTCGCCCATATATTCAAAATTCCTGCCATTTAAAGGAGTTCTGTAGATATTCACACCCGGACCAAGTAAAACATTTTTATTGCGGTAACGAGCTTCTTCACCAACCGATTTCCCGTATAATTTTGACATTTCAGGATTAAAGCTTGCAGCTAAACATGTGAGCGCCGGAAATGCAGTACATGAATCGTTTGTCCAGCCGGCACCACTCCATTTGTCCCAAAGAACCTCTTCCCGAATTCCGTGAGGTCCATCACTCATCCAAACCTCTGGAATTCCTAATCGGGATACTCCTTTAGAACTAAACTTCGATTGGGCATGACACATGGCCACTTTTTCTTCCAATGTCATAAGTGACAATGCATTTTTTACCCGTAGTTCGATTGATTGTGTGTTGTCGAGATAAACAGGTGTATGGTTTTGAGCGGATAAGCCAGCCACCACAAACAAAAGAATTACGACAGATGTTAATTTTTTCATTGGGAATTAATTTTTATTCTATAGTTAATTTACACTTACTCGTTGATATCATTATTTTCAATCACAAGACTATTTCAGAAATACCCTAAACGATTGGATTCTGTTATGTCCGATTGTTGTTCCTATTTTACCTGATTCAGGAACTATTGGTGCACCGTCTGTTTCGATGTGTGTCGTGTTTTTGCAACTTATAATTTCCCTCGCTGCAGCGATTGTACATTCCGCATCTTTATTGTGTGTATTCCAAACCCTGAGTATGATACCTTTGTCAATACCCTCTTCCGAAGGTTTTACGCTCCATAGAATAACATCAGGATTGGAAACCGACAGCAATGAAAACTGTGTTTCGCCGGAAGCGGATTTGTCACCTGTAACTTTTCCTGTAATGAGAGGATTTAGATTTTCTAGAGAAAACTTCATAGCCGCAGTTGCATCAAAACCAGAATTGTGACTGGTAAGGGCAAAATGATAGCGAAAACTTGTTTCACCATTTTGCTTTGGAAAGCCCAAATAACCACCATCTTCCAGTTTTTTATCTACCCGGCCACCAGCCAAAGCATATATTTGCGAGGCATTTTCGTCAAGCGAATAAATTGAACTTTCACCAAGTTTAAAGAAACTGCAATCCAGATTTGAAACGGTTATTCCATAGTTTTCCTCGCTCAGGTCAGCAAAATGATTAAATGTTTGCCAATCGTAGCGGGCATTTTGTGATGAGTAATTTCCCCCATTGGTTTCGAGCCTGGCGGTTATAACAGCTCCCAACTCCTCATAGCGGGTGGTAGGTTTTTCCAGATGGAACGGGAAGGCCCAGGTTTTCACATCATCGAAATTGGCATCAATACTGTTTTCAATTTCAATCTCCGGACTATTGGCAAACAATGTAACACGTGTTGTGTGCTTAACCGGAAAGGCAGAAACCGCCTTTAGCGTTACCGAAACCGGACCGTAATTTTCGACTACTACCGCCTCTCCTTTGGTCACATCGTCAGTTCCCAAATCGTTGAGATACTTTCCATTTTTGGCCTTCACCAGTTGACGGTTTTCAAAACGCTTGTCGATTATTTCCATAATGGCGCCAGAAGGGCTTAAATGCAATTGATAATACTTATTGCTGATATTTTCGCCTGAAACGGTTATTGTATTTTGATTTGGTGTTGTTTCTCCTTTTCTGATTTCGAATATTTTGAACCCAACCGAAGGGATGTTTTCAGCAAAAAAGCGGATATATTTCTTACCCGATTTCGTGATAGTTTGACTCGTTACTTCCTTATTTTCATGAACGTCAATTATTTTTACCGGATAATCACCTTCCCATTCAAAATCGGCCACATCACTTCTAATCCAGCTTAAAGGATTGAAAACGAAAAATCGCTGAAATTCCGATTTGCGAATTTGATCGCCTAAGTTCTGAATTGACAGCTTAAGCAAGGTGTTGGTATAAGCAGTGAGATTTTGCTGTAATTTAACCTGCCAGGCTGGCCTTTCCGTCATGGCTAATTTGCTGTCGCCGGTCCAGTCGTGTTCCCAGTAAAACCCAAACGAGTCCCAGGCTTTATTCCGCATGTCAATCAATTGGTCAGCAAAATGAGGATTTGTAAGACTAACAACTGTAGCCAATGCTTCTGCTCCCCTGAGCTTCTCGGTTGCCCGCCTCATTTTAGCCGTGGTTTCGTTCATCGATGCCGACAATAAATCCCACTCATTTCCGTAAGTCACCGACTCTGAAGGTAGTTGCGGATATTTTTTTTCCACATCTTTAAAGAAATCTTCCAGTACTGAAACGCGAACCTTTCGGTTAGGTGTAGTTCCATTTTTAGCAACCTGAATAAACTCCGGAGAGAGATAGGTTTCAAGGTCGTCGTGACCATAACCATAAGCTGCGACAGCATTAAACGGGTATTTCGAATTTGGTGAAATCGTATCGCACATCGCATCGAGCCGGGGAATCAAACTACCAATCTCTTTCACGGCATCTTTCGAGGGGATAGCGGTACGGGTTTCGGCATATCCTCCTAATGGGGCAGTTTTCTTTTCATCGTAGATATACCATTTCATAATCACTCCTGAACCATCAAGACCGGCATACCGATAAAGCTGGTTCCGTCGGTTGGCACGGTATTCGTAACTCATTTGACTTCCATATCCACCAATGCCATACCAACTGTATTTTGCACCTGAACCGGCCCAAATGGAACTCATCCCAAGCGGTATGGTATTATTTTCCATGGTTCCTGCCATCCGAAAACGGAGGTCGTATTTTCTCTCAATTTGGCCTGCATAATACATTCCTCGAATAGCTGCTTCGGTGGGCATCCCACCATAGCAGTTGATGAGTGCATGCAGCGGAACACTAATATGCCCGGATTTGATGGCTGAAATCAACCGTTCGAACTGCGCTGGCGAGCGGTGCCGCTGATAAGCCTGCATCCAGTAACTGCCATCGCAATTAAATCTGGCCTGAAAATCGGGTGGATTGGACTGTGTGGAGTCGATCTGGTCGAGGTAATAGTCGAGCATCTTTACAAATGCCGAATCGTAACCTGCCTCGTTGGCCGTCCACATAAAATCGGTATGGTCATCGAGTGCCAGATATATCTTCTTTTGCTGCGCATAAAGATTATCTGTCATTACCAAAACCAGGATCAAACAACTTCCTATATAATTTTTCATATTGACTGGTTTGAAATTCCTTAATTTAATTCCGATTCTGTGACTTTCCCACCTACCAAAAAAGTATCTTTAATGTTTAACTTTTGTGCCAGATAGTAGGCCATAAAATTAAATGGCACCATGTTGTGCAGGATAGAAAAATTCTCATCAGCTTCAGGTTCTTCAACGGTAATAACAGTTGCTCCTGCTTTTGAAATAATGTCCGAAAGCTTCAGGCTCCTCCCGCATAATGCGCCTTTGGAAATGATTTGAATCACTATACTATTCTCAGCAGTTTCTTTCGGGCCATGGTCGTATTGTGCCATCGGCAGCCCATGAAAATGCCGCTTTGTGCTTTCACTGAGAATTAATGCAGCCTCTAAGGCAGTTGAAATATTTGGCCCACTGCCAATAATATAAATGCCGTGTATCGATTTATTGCTGATCAACTTAAAAACTTGATTAGCCATTTCTTCTCCTTTTTCATCATATTCAGGCATCTTATTTTCCAAAAGTGCAATTGCATCAGTGGCATCAAATCCAAAGCCTTTGAACAGAGCAAGTAAGGTGTTGATATAGGTTTTAGATGAAGAGTATTGCTCATCGCCGGCAAGCAGATCAATAAACCATGAAACATTGGGAGCTTTACACAAGGCATTTTGTGTAAAATTGGAAATTCCAATGTAGTTTTCGAAAAGCGATGTACACCATAGAGCTTCGCTGCTCCGTCCGGACTGGGAAAGAATTACGCCATTCGGGAACTTGCTGTTTTTTGCCTGGTAGTTGAAGAATTCCGAAGCGATTTCGGGTTGAATATTAATGCCCATGTATTTGAAGGCCAATGGTGCAAAATAGGAAGAGCCCATACCAAGGTAAGGCACTCCAACAGGAAGTGTATAAGTAGGAGAATGGATTAGAAACTCACCTGCTTTTACAGGAATTTCATTGATTTCGGAAAGCATTTTACTACTCATTGTGCTAACTGTTCTATTTGTTATTTAATAATTTCTATGTATTTTTGGGCGAACCGTTTACCCATTATCCGCTGCGATTTTGAATCGAAATGCAATTTATCACCGTTATCGGTAAAATCGTTTGTTTGTATCAAAAAGACATATTTATCTTTTTTGGCATTACTTACAATAGACTTATTAATTGCGTTTTGGAATGTACTATCAGGAGTAAAAGTTCCAATCTCGCCTGTTAAAATTGGCAGTTTTTTATTATTTATATTTTTTCTGAAATCTTCAAACAAATCCTTCAATGATATCGCATAAGTTCTGACCAACAGATGTTTTGCATCGCTTTCACCCTGATGCCAAAGCAAACCCTTTATTTCACCAAAGTTCTTTGCTAATTCAACTTTCTGACGAAAATTGCTAAGCAAATTCACTTTTCGGTGCAAGGAATCTCCAATCCATTGATTGATGGAACTACCACCAACAGCAGTTGGGATAAGCAAAATTGAGACCGAATCGGGAATGTATTTCAACAATTCACACGCAAACGAAACGCCGCAATCCAACCCTTTCATTAGTGGTTCGTATAAATTCAGCGGCTCTTTAGCCAAAATTATTTCACCTTTTGTGTTGATGCTCAAAATCCGTTGATTTGAAACCGTGTCAATTGGTTCAACCAAACCTCGCCCAGCCATATTCGATTGGCCAGCCATAATGAATACCCAAACATTTTTTTTTGCGGGTATAATTTGTGGATACTCCGTGCATTTAGGGAAATTAGCATCCGAAGTTTCCTGTCCAAGAACAGAAAAAGATAGAATGCAAATTAATAGTAGAGTGGTACTATATTTGAGCTTTATCATTTTTTTATTCCTCAATAACTAATTAAAAATCAACCAAATTCATATCCACATCAATTAAATTTCTTGATTCAGTAACATAAAACGAAGCTGGTTTTCCTTCATCCTTTCCAACGGCTTCACCATGAGTAACATCTTTGAGCATGGTAAAGAAACTAACAACAGGGTTAGTCTGTTTTAACCTTAAATCAATAAAATCGCAATCACGAAGAGTTTTTGATTGAATCTTAACGTCAAGTTCTTCACGCATACATAAAGCTATATCCAAATACAATGGTTTTGTATTGACATCACCAATCACCAGAAAATTTTCATTCTCCGGATGAATACACAATTCGGTCAACTCTATTCTATTTGCCTTGACAAACATGAGTTTATGAGGTGCACCATCATTACTTGAAAAGTAAATTGGATCAGTCATTGTTCGTCCTGGTTTCGCGTTACGGGCATGAGTGTCAAGGGAAATTCGAAGAGAAAGATTTCGCTTTTCCAAATCCGACATTACGGCTTTAGGTATTTCTAAAGGATGAAGAATAATATTTTGTTTCATTTAAGCTGATAATTTTCAGTGTGTGATTCGTATTGGCAACAATCGTTAATTTAGTTCGTATGTTTCCCTAACAACCGATAAAAACAGAGAACTCAAAATGGCCAGTGCAATTCCAATTAATTCTAAATATGCCAACTTTGTGCAAAAGGCTCAAAAATCATCATATTTATTTACCACTTATAGGAACAGCTTTTATTTTCCCTGAATAAAATAAGCCAGCCGATCGAGTGGAACATCAATTGTTACTGTTGCTCCGCCCTTGTATTTTTTACCTGTCTCATCAACCCAATTCCCTTTAGGCAGTTTTACAACTCTTGTTTTCCCTTTAAGTACCATCGGAGCCACAAGGTATTTATCCCCGAGCATATATTGGTCGTCGCACGACTCAAATCCTTGCTGCGGAAAAGCATATTCCATATGGCGAACAATGGGTTCGCCATTTTTAGCGGCTGCCTGTGCCAGTTCAAATATGTAATCGCCCATTTTGGCATGAAGCAAAGCTGCTTCGCGGCAAATATTCAAATGCTTTTCATCAAGCACCCGCCATGGCGCTACCGAAAATTGCATCATTGGCATTAAAGCCTGTGTTTGTGCCGAACGTATCATCAGTTCCTGATCGAATTTACTGTAATCGATATTTTCAAAATTCATCCGCAAGCCACCGCCAATCATATCAGGACAAGTAAACGGATGGCCAATCAAACCGGCTGAAACCATATCGGGAACAAGTAGCTTTAATTCATCCCAGGAGTAACCTTTGTCCTGCAAGCGTTGTGCAACAGGCTGATTGCCGCTTTTCCACGAGGCTCTGAATTCATTAAAATCAAACTCTGCACCCAACCTTGTGTATAATTCTGATTGCAGGTATCCCTGAGTATTTGACTCTTCATTTGGAAAATTAGGAGAGCCTTTTATGTAAAAATCGAAGTCAGCAGCATCGAATTTAAAGCCATCAATGCCATACTGTGTTTGCAGGTTTTTCAATTTTGCTCTTAACCAGTTTATTGCAGCCGGTTTGCTTAAATCCAGACAGGCACTGTAACCATTCCACCATTTGATGATGGCCGGAGATTTGCTGTCTTTCTTCAATACCAAGGCTTTCATCCCATCCAATTCTTTGTATTCCCTGCCATCGGGGCTAATAAATGGTGCTAGCCAAAGCATCACTTTAAATCCCTTTGCATGAAGCGTTTCCATCATTCCTTTGGGGTCGGGAAAAGCAGTTGGATCAAATTCAAAATTGCCATAATCTTTTGCCCAGCCGTCGTCAATCATAAATACACCGGCAGGGAATCCATTCTTCAATGCATCATTGGCATACTTCAAAACATCTTTTTGATTTTGACTGGTACCCAGTTCAATCCATGTATTGTATTGTGGTATCTTGAACATCAGCGGATTGGGCGTTTTTCCCGAAGCCGGAAAGTGCTTGTACATTGCTCCCAGATAAGCATCACGCAAAGTTTGTCCGGCGGTTACTACTTCAATCTTTTCAAATTCTGAATATAGTACTACGTCCCCAGCTTTCAATTCGAAGGCAAAAGGTTCGTTGCTCCAGATGTAGCGACCTTGATTTGAAATCAGAAGAGGGGCAGCCTGGTTTCCATTGTTATCCATGCTTAAATCCTTTTTGGCCGTGTTGGAAGGGTAAGGCTGAAAATGGATTTGGTCGAAAGGAGTATTGCAATACGCTTTGGCAGTATATGCTCCGTACCATTTTTCGCCAGGTAGAGAATTTATTATCGATTCAATTGCGTCAGCACGGAGATGAGTCCAACATAGTATTACAAAAAGCAAAATGGTTATCTTTTTCATATTTTTAGTATTTGTCGGGTTAGAAATTCAGAATTAATTTCCCCGATTCAAGCCGTACACCATTATTTACTTGTTTTCGAGTGTAATATAATCCGGTTGGATAATGGCTATTCCGCCACCACCACATTCGTAGACCTGGCAATTTTTAATAGCTATGTGGTGGATCCGAACGTTGGGTGATCTTCCATCAATATAAATCCCATTGCCATTAAATTTTAAGCCGTACGAACCGGAAGGTGTGTTGCAGCTTTTAGGATGTACAAGCGCCAGCTCAAGCGTAACATTGGTGTTGTTCCCCCTAACCGCAAATCCGTTTACTTCAACATAGGAACCCTTGATATAGATACCATGCCATGTATTAAAGGAAACTACCGGAGAATGCCCGGGATAGTTCATCCATACTATCCAGTCGTTTGCTGTTCCGGAGTGGGTTTCAGTCAATGCAGGGTTTCCTGCTGAATTGGTATAAGTTCCGTTCATTACAAAAACTGTATCTCCGGCAGCAGTTTTTCCTGCCGTCACACACAAGGCCATAAATGAATTTGTCGCAGTTAGCCCGCTGTTCGTATTACTTCCGTTTACTGCATCAACAAAATAAGTAGTTGCATCAGCGTTATATATAAACGCTAAAAGAAAAAGGAAAAATGAAATACCCGATTTAAGGACTGACTTTTTCATGATACAATTCCGGTAATTCTATTTTGTCATTGAAACTTATTTCCCATTTTTGATCAGCATCGATTTTTCAGCTAATAAAACCGGCGAATCATAAAGAGGTACATTGAAGGTGTAGCTATTTTCGGCCTTACTCCATTGGTCTTTAGGTATTTCATAAATACTGCCGGTCATCAGATCAACCCAAACCGGAGTTTTGAAGTTGCCGTTTTCAATAGTAATACTCACATCTGTGGTTTTGAACGAATTGCCTGCTTTTTGCCCATCAAGCCATAGCACCAGCAACTGGTTATTGCTTGCTTTTTGCTGATAGCCATATACCGACATGGATTCTTTTGCCGATGTAGTAAATTTAAAATCAGGATTAAGCACTAAGTTGTTATCGAATACAGAAGCCAGATTTTGAACCGCATAATACGCCACTTTCGGACGGATAGCAGCCATGGTTGGATCTGACTGAATCAACCCTTTGGTGTTCAGCACAGGTTTATAATAAATATCGATAATCGTAAAAACCGAAGTTTCGATATCGTGACCCAAATCTCCAAGCAAACGGCGCATATCGTATTTGGCCTGTGTGTATTCGGTCCAATAAATTTCGGACAAAGCAAAACTTGGAATGTAAGTAGATGGTGCACCGTTTTCACCCTGTCGCATAAGCAGCGTTTTCGAATATTTTTCAATTACTTTTTTTAATCCCAGTACACTCTTATCTGTGTAAGCATCTTCAGGTCTTAAGGTATAGCAGTGGTATGAAATCCAATGAAACAGGCCGAGTTTTCCGGCATCGGCAATCACTTTCAAAAAACGGTCGAGGTATTCCTGGTCGCTGTTGGATGTAAATGCCAAACCGGCAATTTGGGCTTCCGGCTGTATCCTTTTAATGATAACAGCGGTGCGGATATTGAGTTCGGCAGTGGTTTCGGGCGAAATTTTCTGCATCGGATGGTCAGGTTCGTTCCAGATTTCCCATTCTTTTACACGACCCTTATAACGGGTAACCAATGCTGCAACCCATCTGTCCCAGGCAGCATACCCTTCTTCTGAAGTCATCAGGCTGTTTAAAAGACCAGTGTCGCCTCCTCCGGGATAGGCAGGATTCCCATACGATGCTTGAACCCAGGGCTCCAGTCCATTGGCTAAGGCATAATCAATGATCTCGTCAAGCCATTTCCAGTCGTAAACTCCAGGAACTTTTTCGCATCTGGCCCAACCGGCCTGTAGCCTGATTTTTTTAACACCCAGCGGTACCAGATAGGATTTATAATTATCCCAAACAGCTAAATCCCGGTCGAGGGTTTCGCAACCCACGGCGATTCGCGAAGATGCTATTTCCTTGGTGCTACGGGGCTTTATGCTTCCAATCCGCTTCATTTTAACTTCCAGCGGTGTTTTTACCCTGTCCATTGAAGTGTCGATGAATTGTGCGGAAAGCCGGGTTAAAAAGCAAACAAGTATTGCTACCAGAATTACCCCCGATTTGAAATTTTTCAAAGCTAAAAGATTTAATTTTTGGGTCATTTGGCAGAGATTGAAATTATTTTTTGTACTACATTATTTTCCGAAATCATCTCTTTTGAAGGCTGGCATCCACCAACTGAAATTCCTATTTTACCTTTTGCCATAACGGATTTGCCTTCGCTGTCAATTTCGGAAAGCTCTTTTTCGGATAAGGTGAAAACTATGGATTTAGTTTCGCCTGCCTTTAAATGAATGCGCCGGAAGCCTTTCAATGCTCTTATCGGTGTTTTGAACAAAGCGTTTTGATGCGACACATAAAGCTGAACTACTTCGTCTCCATCCATTTTACCTGTATTTGTTACATTTACTTTTACAGTAAGCTTATTCTCGGATCCGGTAACTTTAGAAACATCAAGTTTATCGTATTTAAATTTTGTATAGCTGAGTCCAAAACCAAACTCAAACAATGGCTGGCCCTTGAAATAGCGGTATGTGCGGTTTTCCATACTGTAATCTTCGTAATCGGGAAGGTCGCTTACATTTTTGTAGAAAGTAACTGGCAAACGACCTGCAGGATTATAGTCGCCAAACAGCATATCAGCAATTGCCGTTCCACCAGCCTGCCCGCCATACCAGGCCTGAACAATAGCCGGGATGTTGGCAGCCTCCCATTCAAAGCCAATGGCACTGCCCGACATATTCACAAAAACCACGGGTTTGCCTGTGGCTTTCAAGGCTTTCAACAGATCAGTCTGTATGGCTGGAAGTGCAATATTGGTGCGGTCGCCACCTTTAAAACCTTCAATCTCAACCGGCATATCTTCGCCTTCGAGTTTTGCAGAAATACCGCCTGCAAAGATGATCACATCAGCATCTTTAACCCGTGATGCAATTATTTGTGGGCTGACTTTCTCAAAGTAACCCATATCAAATTTTACTTCGGCATTATCGGAGAATTGTACATATTCAATCACCAGCGTGTACGCTTTTCCCTTTTCCGCGTTAAAAGTGTAATAGTCGCTTTTACTATCGGTTTCAATCTTTTTTTCGCCGTCAATAAATAGCATACAACGATCATCTCCCTTGATTTCGAAGGTTATTTCGCCTGAAGCTACGGGTGTAAAAACGGAAGACCATCGTATCGAGAAATCTCTGGCGATAAGATTATCGGCAATTTGCTCGCCATCGCCCCATTGGTAATCAATCGTATTTTCGGATTGTACCAATGCTGGTGTGCCTTCAAATTTGGCGTTCCGGAAGTATTCAGCGCGAAAGCCTTCCTTTGCTTCCGTTTTAAAACAACTGTTCTGGTACTTTGAGTGAAAAACATTGTTATCGATCAGGTTTATTCCTTTTTCAAATTGCACAGCCGTCCCAGGTCCCAGTTTTTGCCTTATCCCTTCCAGAACCGATGTAACTTCGGTTGGATAACCATAGTAATTGGCCAGCATAACCGCTTCATTATCAGCATTCGGGCCGACAACAGCAATTTTTTTCAGCGATTTGCTCAAGGGCAACAGTTTGTTTTCGTTTTTCAGCAAAACCATTGATTGCTGTGCCATTTTAAGTGCATGGGCTTTATGGACATCGCTCTCCAGAACAGAAACATCCGTTTTAGAATAAGGTACCATCTCGTCGGGATCGAACATTCCCAGGCGAAACCGTATTGTAAATAGTCGTTTTAGCGAAATATCAATCTGCTTTTCAGTAATCAAACTATCGGCCAAAGCTTTATGAAGTGCCATATATGTTGGACTACCTGAGCATTCGCAATCCGTTCCGTGCAAAACGGCATCAGATGCAGCAGCCTCCTTGGTTGGGTGGGTTTTGTGAGTTCTCCAGAAATGACCTATACCTCCGCAATCGGAAGTTACATAACCAATAAAGCCCCATTGATTTCGCAAAATATTCATCATCAGCTTATCGCTGCCGCAACAAGGCTGTCCATCGAACCTGTTGTATGCGCACATTACACCGCTCACCTTTGCATCAGCTATCAAATCGCGAAAAGCGGGCAGGTAAGTGTCCCATAAATCATAATTGCTCACTACAGCATTGTATGTACTGCGGTTCCATTCGGGGCCGCTATGCACTGCGAAATGCTTGGCACAAGCGGATGCTTTCAGGTATTTGGGGTCGTTTCCCTGAAGACCGGTAACAAAGGCTTTACCAAGAGAACCAGTAAGAAAAGGATCTTCGCCATACGTTTCCTGTCCACGACCCCAGCGAGGATCGCGAAAAATATTGATATTAGGCGTCCAATAGGTGAGGCCTAAATAAATGCCTGTTTTCCCTTTTTTGCGTGAATCATTAAAAATAGCCCGGCCTTCTTCGGCACTGTAGTCAGCCATTTGCTGCAACGACTCAATATCCCAGGTAGCGGCCATGGCAATGGCTTGCGGATACGAAGTAACATGATAAGGACTGCGTGCGACTCCATGCAAGGTTTCATTCCACCAATTATACGCAGGAATTCCGAGACGTTCGATGGCGGGTGCATTGTTCACCATTTGATTTATTTTTTCATCAATGGTTAACAGCGACACGATATTATCAACACGCTGCTCAACAGATAATGCCGGATTCTGAAATGAATACTTAAAATTGATTTCCTGAGAAAAGGCAAGCTTTGATCCAATGACCCACAAGACAATGCTCAAGCTCAATATTAGTAATGGGTTTGTCTTCATTCTTTAGTTTTCTTAAAATGATTCCGGGGCCTAATGCTTCTTTGAATTACAAAGCAAATTTCCACTGATTGTCACCCTTTTCACGAAGGTGAAAATGCAATGTTTGCTTGCTGCCGTCAGGTTTGGTAACCACTAGCTGGTACTTACCAAAAAATCCGCGGAAAGTTGCATGGCCATTCTTGTCGGTTACCAGCTTTACGTTTTTAGTCATCCAGTCTTCTTTAACCAGTTTTAGAAGAGTCCTGTAAACGGGTTTAGGATTGTAATTTTTGTCTAATAAACCACCGCCAGTCAGCCATATACTTTTATCCGACAAGCCCCACCATGTTATGGATACAACCGAAGGATGCCCAAAAGCAAGTGTGTAGAACTGTTCAGCAAATTCGGCCTGTGCTTCTTCGGTCCATTTGCCTGTCCGCCACCCGGTGATGTCTTTGCCCGACGATTGCGGAATAAATTCAGTAATATGAATTGGCAGGTTAAGGGATTTGAACAAGTTAAAAGTCTTATACATTTCGATAGGTGAAAACCACATCTCACGCGGTTCGTGTGCCTGAATACCAATACCGCTGACAGGGGTGCCACTCTTTTTCAATTCGGTGACCAATTCGTAAAAACGGTCGCGCACTTCGGGTATGGCCAGTGTAAAGTATTCGTTCAAAATGTAATTTGCGTCCGGATTGGCATCATAAGCCCATTTATATGCTTGCTCTACCCAAGGTAAAATCTGATCATTTCCAATTACCTTAACATTATATCGTAGATCGTTGTTATTTTGTTTATCATGCAGGGCAACTGTCCATGGCACAGTATTTACGGGTTCATTCACCACGTCCCATACATTTATTTTTCCTTTGTAACCGATTACATTGTTATAAATACGCGCTTTTAGCATTTCGTTTGCTATTGGTTCCGAAAGGTTGAGTAGCCACGTTGGAGTTCCTGATGGACTTGTCCAGGCAAGTGGGTGGCCTTTGCAGGTAATTCCATTGTTTAGGCACCAATCCAATGCAGCCTGATTCTTTTGCCACTCAGGATTGCCCGGTGATTTTTCATATCCGTTCCAATAGAATGGGAACACCGCTAAATTGAAAAGTGCTTTGTATTTCTTCTTGAATTTCTCGACTTTAAAAGGTTTTTCAGGAGCAAAACCTGCAATATCGAAAACGTTGTTCCCAAACAGGAAATCCTGTGAAACCTGATTAATTTCAATTGAAATATTTTTAATAGCCTGGCCGTTTGCATCAATAAAAGTTAGCGAGATCTCGCCCTTTCGGTATTGCTCAATATTTTTTCGTGCCTTTTCGAGGTATTCCTTTTCAATAAGAACTTTTTCCGAAGAAAGCATTTCCTCCTTAGATTTAACTGTTGAGATGGAATCCAGTTCTTTGACTTTTTTTTCAGTTGGCTGCGCATGGATATAACTCAAACTAAAAAATAACAAATATGCCAGGACGACAGACTTATATATTGAGTTATTGTTTTTGACCATGATTAAAAAGCCTGTGTTAAAATTCCGGTTAACGGTTTAAAAGAGATATTCTGATGCAGAAAGGAGATAAATTGTAAGGGGAGATGATGAGAAAATCGAATTCCGAAATGTCTGACAACTTTGGTCATCCGAACTTCTATTTAATTAATGACAGTTGATAAGTGTTTATATACTCAGTTGGCCTCAGGAATTTTAAAAAAATAGTTATATATCAAACCTTAGTTCAATATCAGTCAAAGGAAGAGAAGGGTTTTACACCAAATCGCGCATACATATCATGCCACGACTAATTGTATTACGAACTGATTGCACATTCATTTCCATTACCTGAGCAATAGTGTCAAAATCAAGATCATCAAAATAGCGCAGGTATATTGCCTCACGTTGTCGGGAAGTAAGTTTATTAAGAGCAGAGATTACATGATGACGATTTTCTTCAGTAACCTGGTCGTGAATAAGAAATTCCTCATGTGAATATATTACAAGCAGATTTTCATCCGTTTCATTGTTAATAGATATAGTTGGTTTTTGAATTGAGAGGCTGTTTATAAGGTGATTCCTGAGTGATCTGAAAAGATAAGCCTTCACGGATTGCACCGCAGGAAGGCTTTCCCGGTTTTTCCACAGTTTCAGGAACAAATCCTGGATACAATCTTTTACCATTTCCTTATTACCGGTCAGCTTCAACCCATACCTGAACAAATCATCGAGATGACTTAAAAAGATATCTGCCAGCGCTTGCTGGGTACCTTCCTTAAACTGTTGCCATCGGTATTGCTCGTTAATCATGTCTGTTTGAAATTCAATGAGACTTTTTAATGTTAATCATTTTATATTTATGTAAGTAGAACGGTTAAATGAAAGTTAACATTGGTAATAGAATCTGGAATTTTGACCTATAACTTTTTTATAAAGATATAACTTATCTGCTTTAAACAAATTAACTTTTTGATTTCATTATTTCATTCAAAGCTACTGGCGTTGTTAAAGCCTGTTGAATTCGATAAAACAACTCACCTCTGTAGGTCTGTAGGTAGATAGCTTTCGATTGAATCGAAAAGAAAACTCATCCAAATAATAAGGCAGTTATTTTAATGATACATTACCTTGGTGAGAGCAATTTATCCAATGTCTTACAAGATATCAACTACATGTACATACGGTAATAATGCTTTACGAAGCTTATGTAACCAGGCTCAGGAATTTTCATATGAACTAAAGCCCGCTGATTTTGATCGATTTTATAGTGGCCAGGACTTCCCTGCATTTTTCCTGAATAAAAATGTAGTTCTCCGATTCAATCACATCTTTAGGAAACAATTGGGAACCAATGCCAACGCAGTGAACTCCTGCATTGAACCAGGCTTTCAGATTAGTTTCATCGGTCGAAACGCCGCCTGTTGGCATAATACTTACCCAGGGCATTGGACCTTTTACTCCCGAAACAAAGTCAGGGCCACCGACGGAAGAGCCGGGGAACATTTTGACTACTTCGGCACCCAGTTCGTGTGCTTTATTGATTTCGGTAACCGAACCGCAGCCGGGACTCCATGCTATTTTGCGGCGGTTACAAAAGCGTGCGGTTTCTTCGTCGATGAATGGTGATACGATAAAATTTGCGCCCATCTGTATGTATAACGCTAAAGTTCCATTATCGAGTATGGAACCAGCACCAAGTATCATTTCAGGTGTTTCTTTGGCTACCCATTTCGATAATTCGCCAAATACCTCGTGTGCAAAATCGCCCCGGTTGGTAAACTCAAAAACACGAACTCCGCCATCGTAACAGGCTTTAATAACTTGCTTGCATACATCAGGATTTTTATGATAGAAGACAGGTACCATCCCGGTCTCCTTCATTTTAAGCGTTACTTCTATTCTGTTGAAACGAGACATAATCAATTAATTTATACAATTTGAAAAACAATCAAAGATTAAAAAAGCTTTTGATGGCTACTTTGGCCCGATCATTTCGATAAAGTTACCATCGGGATCCTGAACGAGCACAAACTGGCGGTTGGCATCCAACATAGTCGGAGATTGGCCTAACGTTTTTATGCCATGTTTGCCAATGCGTTCGAGCATGGGTTTCATCGATTTAACGAAGATGGTCAAATAACGAATTCCATTATCATCAGGAATATAGGTTTGCTTTGAATGATCGGTTTTCTTGCTACATGACATAAGTTTTAATTCAGTGGCATTTTCGCTGTTTTCGAGCTTCAGAAATTTAATATCAAAACTCTCGCCATTGCTAAGTCCCATCTTTTTAGCCTTTTCGGAATCAATAGTTAATTCCCGAACCTGAATCATTCCGATAACATTGATATAAAAATCGAGTGATTTATTCAGATCTTCAACAAGTATTCCTACCGAGATGGTTGGTTTGGCAAAATCGCCAGGTGAATGAACTGAATATAAAGGCAAACTGACCAGCATTAAAGCCAGAAAGAAAACGGGTTTTAATTTTTTAATCATGTTTAATTTTTTAAAAATGAACCATACTGTCATATAGATCGCCTCTGTGTATGGGGGTTTCTATGGTACAGTATGGTACTTCTCAAGTCCTTAGAAATTACGTTTTTCGAGAAATTTGTCTAAATCAGCTCTTGTCATTGGCAATTTACCTTTATAGGTATCTAGCCAGCTTCTGAAATCTTTTTTAATTTCGTCCGACCATTTACTATCAATTGTTCCGGCAGTATATTTTCCTTCTTTAATGCGTTGTTGCCCGAAAATATCAAAGAGTTCGGTTACTTCGCCGGTGAGAACAATTTGTTCCACCAAATGTGAAGGAATAAAAACTACACCGTCTTTCTTTGCCAATACTGCATCGCCAGGCAATACCGTTACTCCACCAATCCTGACAGGCGCATTTATGGTAGTAAGCACGGTTTTACGCATATACGAAGGATCGGTGCCTTTAATCCATATATTAAACCCTTTTATTTTGCGCAAATCTTCGGTATCGCGTATATGACCATAAACAATGATGCCACGATGTGACCGTGCCCAAACACCATTACCAAGATTTGAACCCACTACTGTGCCATAGGACTGTTTATCGTATCCATCGGCCACATAAAAATCACCTTCTACCAGCGTAGTCATTGCCCATGAAACAGTTCGGCGTTGTTCCCACATCCGACCTTCTGCCTTTCCTTGTTCAATCACCTGATTTTCCAAATCCGGGCGAGCAGGCATAAACTGTGCTGTAACGGCACGTCCTGTCATCACATAGTTATCGTTTTCATTCAGTAACTTCCAATTTCCTTCAAACTGATCGAAATACCCCAGATTAATCAATTCGGCCCATGCCTCTTCTAAAGTGATATTTTTCAATCTCTCCAATAAATCATCCGACACTTTTGGCCTTCCATCAGTAAAACGTTCGCCCTTCCATTCGGCTGTTAAGGCTTTAATATATTCAGGCGAAGCACCTACATTCTGTGCCCTGGTAAACGCACAGGTAAAAAGAACAATTGCCAGTAAAATGATTTTCCGATTCATGATATTTCTTTTTTTTGGTTAAAACTTAACTTTTTTTGTTTCGTCAATTATGTATTGATCCCAATCAGCTTTTTTTCTGAAATATTTGCTCTTATCCCAACCGGCACCAGAGTAATAAACAAAAGGAACATTCGTCTTTGCTTTCACCAGGATAAATTCATCCCCATCGTACTTTGCAAATCCAACGAAATCTTCAGGTTTTATCAGCACTGCAGATCCCAGACTCCCATTTATAGTATCCATTTTCTCCCAAACCGACAGAAAGCCAAGTTTCTCATTTTGATAAATTTCAGGTTTCCCGTAAGTTGTGAGGCCTATTGCTACAGTTATATCTTTATTCTGATCATTTTTGATGGTACTGGTAACTTTAAACAAATTTGTCCCAAGCGCCATTTCAATCATTTTCAATTCCTCAATTTTCATACCTGGAACATTCCATGTCTGGTAATCTAACTCAAAAGCAATCCGATCATGCTGATTGTTTATTATATTAAATGTATCGTAAGTTTCGGATGCATAAGGTTTTCCATCAATCCATATAGCTATGCCACCACAACCGAGTCTTTTAGCCATATGGTAAAAATCGCATCCCTCACCACGATCAATATGGTAATCTTTCCCTTCTGCATTCAATTTGTACCAATTGTCAAGTACTGAGTAATCAACAGATTTAGCCCAGATATCGATACCGCTGCGAACTTTTTCGCGTACTGATTTTCCGCCGTAAGCTCTAAAACCAATCCGATCATTTTCCCAGGACATATCCACTCCACGCGCTCTTCTTACATATGTTATTGGTGGAGGTGTAGTATCGGGAACTATATAATACCCCAGCTTTGTTAAGGGTGCAATTTTTTCAATGCCCATTTTTGCTGCCTGTGTATAAGCCAGCACAACGGGGCCAAAGGCATGATAATCGTTTAGTTCCCACCCCTTGCTAATATAATCTTCCTTGGTGCCTTTTCCCGGACACAGGCAACCTGTGCAGGTATTGCTTACCGATCCGTCAACACCAATGTAATCCAGGTATCCTCTTAATCCCAACATCAGTTGCTTTTTATAGCTTTTGGGAAGCAATCCCTTTTCGAGCATAATGCCTAAGCCATAAAGGAATATTCCGCTCCCCGAAGTTTCGACATAGGATGTAGGGTCACTCATTTCCTGGTGCCACAAACCTTGTTTATTCTGGTATTTTATCACAGTAGTGAAATACTGTTGAGCCAGCTTTTCTACTTCTTTTCTTTTTGGATGCGTCGCTGGTAAGTCGCGTACTAATATGGCAAGGGAAAATGCGCCCCAGCCGTTTCCCCGGCTCCAGTTATCTTCCGATATTTTTCCTTCGCCCTGGAAACCACGTCCCTGGTGCAGAAGTCCGGTTTTTTCATCTTTTAAAATCCGGAACAGCTCCAGTGTTTCAAACACTGAAAAATCGATATACTCAGTCTTATTAAACTTCAGACCCGAATAAAGCAAATAAGGAGTAACTGCAAAAGCAACATCAATAAACACCTGGTGGGTTGCGAATTTGGCTGTCATTAAACCATCAGGAGTTCGCTTCTGCTTCAGCATCATGTTTTCGGCAGCAACAGCTACCTGTTTGTCCAGTTTGTCGGTAGCTCCTTTCCATGCAAGGTAAGCGGCGCCAGAGCCACCGGCCTCGTATGAGTAGAAATTGCCTTTGGCCGTAATATCGCCTGTTCCAAACTTCTTAAGTGCATCAACAACAAGATTCAAACTAGCTTCGTTGTTTTTCAGGAGGGCAAATTCGCTCATTCCATGAAGCAACAGTGTACCAGGATAGGTACTGATATCCATTTGCTTCGAACCCTTTTCGAAGGCCCGGTTAATTATATCGCGGGTTTGGATTTCCTTAGTGTTTTGACCTGAAGTACTTTTATAGACGGAAAGCACAAACAGCATTAAAACAAATAATTGGCTTGTTTTTAACATGTTATGATCGGATAAAATAGAAAAGTGCAGTTTAAAGGATGACTTCAATTAAAATTTAGAAACAAGGCCCGATCATAAGACAGGGCCTTGTTTTTTTAACAGCTTAACTAATCACTAATAGCCTGTATTCTGAACTAAATGGCCATTAATATTTGCTTCAATGTCTTTCAGAGGTATTGGCCAGAGTTCATGCTGTGGCAAAGCACTGGCTCCGGTTAACGGATTGTATTTTATAACACGTTCCACATATTTGCCAACCCGGCGCAAAGTGATTGAGCGTTGCTCTTCAAGAGCAAGTTCTCTGGCGCGCTCGTCGAGAATATAATCCAGGGTTACATCAGCCGCTGCCACAGGAGTAGCTAAAGCTCTGCCACGAACCTCATTAATATCGGCTGCTGCAAGATCTTTACTTCCTTTTCCCAGATAAGCTTCGGCACGTAGCAGATATGATTCTGAAAGTCTTAAATAATACATATCACGTTGTGTACCACCTGCATCACCATTCAGCAATCCATTGGAAAGTAACATATTGGTTGGATGATCACCGGGTGTGGTAGCCTTTATAAACCATGAATAAAATCTCCAATCCTGGGCTTTCCAATTTACACCAGGGTTAGCCCGAACGCTTTTACCAAAATCGACTGAAGCAGGATTATCATAAATTGCATCTTTTATGAAATTGTTATCATTACATCTCATATCTCCTGTATAACCAGCCGGCCAAACGTCAACCTCCAGAAGTTTAGTTCCTCTTAAGAAAGCAACCCCTCTGCCTCCCACATTATCATTCGATTTAGGCCCTTGGAAACCAGCTTTACCCTTAGTGTCCGTCAATCCATAAACATTAGGAACATGGAACCGTTCCAGATAATTAATTGTCTTTTTGGTGGATGCCAAACCGCCGCCGGGAACGTCTTCTTCCATTTGGCATACCCATAGTGCTTCTTTGTTTCCACCTGCGCGGTTCACATTACCACGTTGAAATAAATCCCAGAACACATCTTTTCCGGCAACACTTGTTCTTTTACCATAGCGGGCTTTCATTAAAGCAACGTTCGGATCGCTTATTACCGCAGTAGCGGCAGTAACCGCTTCATCATACTTGCCTAGTGCAATATAGGTTTCAGCCAGGTAATGGCTAGCCACAATATTCGACACTTTGCCATCTTTCACCTTATTAATGGCAGGTAAATTTGTTGCCCCATCCTTGAAATCGGCTACCATTTGTTCCAATACCTGCTGTTTTGTGGCCTGAGTTAAATCATTCCTTACACTGGTAATTTCTTCGGTAATTAATGGAACATTTCCGAATAAATAAACGAGTTCGCGATAGGCAATGGCTCTGAAAAATTTTGCTTCGGCGCCTATTAAAAGTTTTTCCGCGTCAGTCAGTTTAGATGCCGGCATCCTGCTTATAATAACATTGGCGCCGGAAACAATCTTGAAATTTCTCTCCCAATAATAAGCGGGAACCAACCCGGTTGGAGTTAAAGAAACAACCAGACTCGAAAATTTTGGTGCTGTTAAATCGCTTATACCCCTGGCATGTGTAAGGATATCGGTACCAAACAGGAGTGAAAATGATTCATCAGAGATGCCATAATCCATATCTCTTTTTTTAGCATATAGGTCTACTAACGCGCTTTCAAAATCTGACACATTCTCAAGAGCATTATCGGGACTCAAAAAATCCAGAGGTTCTTCTTTCAGAAATTCATCCTTATTACAAGATAACATTGTACCCAGCAAAAGGGAAAGGAAAAGTATTTTAGTTATAAATGATTTCATCTTTTTATGAATTTTAGATTAATTAAAAGGAGACTTCCAGTCCAAGAGTAAAGCTCTTCATAACAGGTAATCCTGAATTTGATACTTCAAGGCCTGCACCTGTTTCAGGATCCCATCCATCCCATTTAGTAGAAGTAAACAAGTTTTTACCGCTTGCAAAAACTCTCAGATCGCTGATTTTAGCCTTTTTTAACAGATCTTGATCAAAAGTATATGATAATGAAACATCCTGTAAACGGATGAAACTTCTGTTCTGGTATGGGCTAAAAGAAACTGGTGATGTAATACCGGGTAAAGCGTATTCCGCATCCGGATTAGTGGGTGACCATGAATCAATATCGTTATACCGGTTTGTATAGAGCACTGTTGAAGTTTTTCCATAAAAGCCTTGAGGATCATTCCAAGGCTCGTTTTTCCCTATTCCTCCTTGAATGGAATTGATGAAAAATTTCAATGCGAAACCTTTGTAGCTAACCGTATTGGTAATGCCGAATTGATAATCGGCTTCAGCTTTTCCGATGATAGTTCTGTCGTACTCCGCAGATATTTTGCCATCAGGAATCCCATCAGGGCCACTGATATCTTTAAACTTATAACCGCCAACTGAGAAACCTGTAGGAACTACATCTCCAATCTGATATATCCCTTCTTTTATATAGGTGTAAACAGAACCTATTGATTGTCCAATAAATAAACCGTTTGCTATAAGGTCATCTTCTTTCCCGTCCTCATTGTTATCCTGTCCTAAAAGGTGATTTATTTTATTGTTGTTTTTTGCGTAATTGAAACCCAGAACCCAATTCCAATCTTCTTTTTGTACCGCTTTAATATTAAGTACGAATTCTAAACCACTATTTTGAATTTCACCCACATTGGATTTTATTGAGGTAAATCCAGTTGCTGAAGGTAAGATCAGATCCCACAATAAATCTTTCGTTTTCGAAATGTAGTAATCTACATTACCGGTAATCCGGCTATCGAAAAATCCAAAATCGACACCAATATTATAACCGTGTGTTTGTTCCCAGGTAAGATCTTTGTTAGCAAGCGTTGACACATATACACCTGTTTGAGTGGTTCCCCCATCACCAAAAACATACTGCGAACCATTATAAAGATATGAAGCACCTATATCGGAAGTTAGGCGAGCTAAAGAACTATACCTGCTGGTAGTATTACCGTTAACTCCGAAACTGCCCCTGATTTTCAGCAAGTCAATAACTTTAATGTTTTCAAGTAAGGCTTCTTTTGTAATAATCCAGCCCAAACCAACTGATGGAAAAACAGCCGTTTTGTGATTTTCGGAAAATCCGCTGTAACCATCCCTGCGCAAACTGGCACTCAACAAATATTTGCCATTATAGTCATAACCAATCCTCGCTGTTTGTGACAGGAAACTTTCGTTCCATGCATGAGATTCAGCCAAAGGATTTACTCCTGATTGTAAGCTATTGTATGACAGGTTCAGATTGGAAAAACCGGTGGCTGATGATTTTGTATAACTGTATTGATTTGTATTAAAGCCGGCTACAATAGTTGCTTTTATACCATGAATTTTATTAGCGCCAAATCGTTTGTCATATGTAAGAATATTGTCTAATGAAACATCATTGGTGTTATTGCTAATTTTATAGGCACTTCCTGTTTGGTTCTGGCCATACTTATCTGAATTATTATGTGCCGACCAACGGTAATTATAACTATAATTTACGCGGTATGTTAACCCTTCAATTTTTGGCACATTAATTAAAGCGTAAACCAACGAAGATATGTTGTTCTGATGATCATAATCATCCGCCTGAACTTGTAGGAAAGGATTAACGTAGGCGTTATCCATAGGCTGATAAACATAATCTCCTTTATCGTTTTTGGGTTGTGCTATTGGCATCATTACCGGCAAGGAACTCAGGTTTGGACTTTGTCCTGAAAAATTTGAAAATGAACCGAAAGTATTAGTCCCGATACTAAGCCAGTCGTACACTTTGGTATCCACATTCATCCTGGTGGTTATACGTTTATAATTATCGTTAATAACCCATCCCAACTCGTCCGAATAACCTCCGGAGAAGAAAAATGATGTTTTATCCGAACCGCCTTTGACACTGAGCTGATGATTCTTTTTAGATGAAGGATTCGTGGTTTCTTCATACCAGTTATAATCACTACCATTGTTATATCCCGCGAAGGCCCATGATCCCAATACTGTAACCTGTCCATAATCCCAGGCCGGGTTAGGCTGGATGTAATCAGGTGCCAAAAATCCGTGTGTATAATCAGTATCTCTTCCTGCATTTATAAATTCCTCCCGGTTCAAATTCCTACGGTTCTTAATAGGGCTTTGCATTGAATAAAATCCCGAATAGGTAACCTGTGTTTTCTGATTTTTTTTACCTCCTTTGGTAGTAACCATTACAATACCATTTGCTGCCTGAGCGCCATAAATGGCTTTGCTGCTCGGATCTTTTAACACATCAACCGACTGAATATCGTTTGGATTCAAATCTGAAAGTCTTCCTCTGTAAATAACCCCATCCACAACAATAAGTGGATTATCGTTTCCGCTCAATGTATTTCTGCCACGAATTTTTATATCCGGTTCAGCCCCTGCTGCGGCAATCTGACCAATAGTGACTCCTGGTAAAGATCCTTGTAAGGATTGAATGATATTGGTATTCGGCGACTCGCGAAACTGCTTTAAATCTGCCGAAACAATTGCTCCTGTTAGATCTGCCTTTTTCGATGTGCCATATCCGATTACAACTACCTCGCTTAATCCAACCGAAGCATCTTCGAGTATAACGTCAATTGACGTTTTTCCGGCAATGGAGAATTCCTGTGTTTTCATACCGATATAGGTAAACACCAATATGGCTTCATCAGGCACATCATTAATGGTATAAACACCATTTACATCAGTGGTTGTGCCAGTAGTGGTTCCCTTTATAACAACAGTTACACCAGGAAGCGGGCCGCCTGTTTTATCCGTTACTTTGCCTGTAATTTTTTTTCCTGCGACAAATTGTTCCTTCGATTCTTTCTGAAGCACAATGATCTTGCCTACCACTGAATAGGTAAGGTCGCTGTTTTCAAGTGTTTCATCCAGAAGTGATCCAACAGTTGTTTCAAGGTCTTGAACCTTTAAAGAAGCATAGACATTGACCTGATCGGTTTTATAAAAAATCTTGTACTCAGTTTGGTTTTCAATGGCCTCGATCACATCGGCGATAGTACCCGAATGAGAGGTCAACTTAATTTTATCACTCTGCGAATACCCGCTTGCAGCTGCAGGCAAGGTAAACAATAAGAGCAGGATCGAACTTAGTTTCATAATCAGCAGTAGCTTTTGAGCGTAACTTCTGTGGCATCCATTACGCGTGAATGATTTTTTTGTCATACTTTTGTAGAATTAATGGTTTGAATTTGCTCATTTTCTTTTGCGGGAGACTGAGCGTTCATTTCGATTATAAGTCGGAGAATGTTCGTTCATTTTCCGATTTTTTTTTCTGTTAAATTTGTCACTATTTTGTCATAGGCTTTGATTGATTTGGTTCATGTTGGTTGGCTAGTTGGTTATTTTTTACTTTAGTGAAATATATATCTGGTTATCAATCGCTTTATACTTAATCGGTGTGGTGAGCATAATAACTTCCAATACCTGGTAAACAGTTTCATTATGTACAAATTTACCGTTGAACCTTTCCTTCTTCAGGCTTGCATCCTTTATTATGATTTTAACATTGAACCATCGTTCCATTTTTAAAGCTATGTCTTCAAAGGGTTCATCATTAAAAACCAGCAATTGATCCTTCCAGCTTGTAATAGCTTCTACATTTTTACATTCTTTAACCTGAAGTTCCGGTATAGTAGAACCTGATTGAATTTGCTCTGGAGTTACAGCCTTTCTTATTTCTGCCATCTGTTGAGGCTTAATAAGTATGGCCTCGCCCTTATATCGTGTACTCTGAACACTTACGAGTCCGCGGGCAACAGTAGTTTGTGTTTTTGAATCTTCGGGATATGCTTTTACATTGAATGCGGTCCCCAGCACTTCAACCCGGGCATCCTGTGTATTAACCACAAACAGCTTCTTGTTTTGTTTGGTAACATCAAAAAAAGCTTCCCCCACAAGAAATACATCACGTGAATTTTCGCCAAAGTGTTCAGGATATTTAAACCGACTGCCCGAATTAATCCAAACATGAGTGCCATCGGATAATATTATTTGTGATTTTTCACCAATAGGTACAATAATTTCATTGTAAGCGACAGCATCTTCTGCCTTGAAAAAAATGTATCCATAATTCCATAACCAGCCAAACCCTACAGATAATACAAGTACAGCAGCAATTTTTACCCAGGAAGGAAGTGTAAAACTATGTTTTTCAGTTGCCTTTTTGTCAGCCTCAATCGTACCCATCAATTTATGCAGCAATTGGTCTTTATCTACTACAATTTCATTTTGCAGGGTATTTTGCAGTGTGCCGAGAATGATTATTGCTTTTTGAAATTCTTCTGTCTTTTCAGTATGATTTGTAATCCAATTATTCCAAAAAGTTACTGATGCCTCATCTGAGCCGGCCACAAATTCGTGGAAAGACTCATCTAGAATATAATCTTCAAAATTTTGATACTCCTTTTTTTTCATTTCAAGTAACTATATAGATTATTCATCTTTGCGTTGGGGAAAAACATTGCTCAAAACCAGGCGATTTAAGAAGAAAGAAAGGCGATTATAGCCATGTAAAACCACAAAACACCTTTCTCATCTCACTGATAACCAAACCTCAACCAAATCGGCAATAATAATACTGTTATTATTAAAGCATAAAGGATCAACCAAATCCTTTTTACATATTGACAACTAAAATGGATTTTTATACTCAGTGACTTCTAAATTTATTTTTTGCTTCTGTTCAGCATCAATTTGATCATAGCAAGTTGTATCATTGTCTGGCTTGTTTCTGTTTGTAAATAAATGTCTTTGCTCAATCTCCAACAGCTTTCAAACCAGGCAAAGATCCTTTCAACAATCCATCGTTCAGGCAGCACATCAAATTTAGAGGAGGTATCAGATCTAAGTATGACCTCAAACATCTTCATTCTTCCTTTTGGTAAAATAGTAATAAACCAGCTTCAATGATGGAAAGTGTTATAGGATCATGCGCCATTGGCAGCCAGCTTTAAAGAAATAGAAGAGTGCATCAAATATTTCGCTTAAAGTACATTTATGCTTATGTTTATACTGTAGAATAGCTAATATTGATTCCCATAAAGTTACAAAATATTATTCATTCAAACAATTGATAGTAAATGTTTTATGGATTTTCTTGTTAATATTTTTATTAACATTTTCTGCTACTGCAAACTCTGACTTCAAAAATTGAGTCCACTCCGAAAAGTCATTTTACCCCTAAATCCCCTAAAGGGGACTTCGGCAAAATGCTGATTTTTAACACTTCCCCTTCAGGGGTCGGGGTAAAGAAGGGTTGAAAATCAGCATTTTCCGACTTTTCGGAGTGGACTCAAAATTAGATTACAAACGTAGGAACTAAATATAATATCTTTGTTTTAAATAAAGCTACGCTAAAAGTGAAAATAACGAAATAAATACTAAAAATGTTACCTGCAAATTATCAGAAATTGTATAATGAGCTTACAACCAAACTGGAATCTAAGCGAGTCATTACTAATGAATTGGAATTATTGACTTACGGAACCGATGCAAGCTTTTATCGATTGGTTCCTAAAATTGTTGTTCTTGTTCATTCAGAACCTGAAGTTGTATTCGTATTACAACTTTCGGAGAAATATGATATTCCTGTAACCTATAGAGCAGCAGGAACAAGTCTGTCCGGGCAAGCCATAACAGATGCGGTATTGCTAGTGGCAACTCATAATTGGAAAAAATATACCATTTCCGATAACGCTAAAAAAATAAAACTTCAACCAGGTATTATTGGAGGTAGAGCAAATATTTTATTGGCGCCTTACAGCAGAAAAATTGGTCCCGATCCGGCTTCGATTAATGCTGCAATGATAGGTGGAATTGCTGCGAATAATGCTAGCGGCATGTGTTGTGGTACATCTCAGAACTCATACAATACTATCGATAATATAAGAATTATTCTATATGATGGTACTATTCTGGATACATCCGACAATGATAATAAACATGAATTTAGTCAAAAGCATCCCGGAATAATAAAAGAGATAGAACAACTCAGCTACGATATTAAGTCCAATAGAACGCTCCATGAGCGCATTAAAAACAAATTCAAAATTAAAAACACAACCGGATATAGCATTAACGCATTGGTTGATTTTGAAGATCCATTCGAAATCATCAAACATCTGATGATAGGCTCGGAGGGAACACTTGCTTTTATTTCTGACATTACTTACAATACGGTAATTGATGAAAAATTTAAATCGTGCACTATGATGATTTTTGAAACGATTGAAATGGCTTGTGAGGCCGTTCCATTTTTGAAAAATAGTCCGGTCGCTGCTGTTGAGTTGCTCGATAGAGATTCTATTCGATCTGTAGAGAATGATCCTGATGCGCCCTCATATTTTAAAACTATTCCCGAATCTGTTTGTTTTTTGTTGGTTGAATGCAGAGCCGATACAATTGATGAATTGGAGGCCAAACAAGCACAAGTTCGTAATTCAATAGTCTCAATTCCTACCTATAAAGAATTTGAGTTTACTTCGGATCCAAAGCAGTACAATTTTAACTGGAAAGCGCGCAAAGGACTGCTTCCATCGGTAGGTGGAATGCGCAGAACCGGAACAACCTGCCTGATAGAAGATGTGGCATTTCCTGTGTCACGATTGGCTGAAGCTTGTATCGCATTAAAAGAATTATTCAGAAAACTCGATTATACCGATGCTGTTCTTTTTGGTCATGCCTTGGAGGGCAACCTGCATCTGGTGTTTTCGCAGGATTTTAGCTCCGATAGCGAAGTGCAACGATATGCAAGACTAATGGACGAGCTATGTGATATTGTTGTAAACAAATTTGATGGGTCATTAAAGGCTGAACATGGAACAGGTCGGAATATGGCTCCTTTTGTAGAAAAGGAATGGGGCGAAGCAGCATATGAAATTATGCTCCGTATAAAAAATATTTTTGATCCTCGTCAACTTGTCAATCCGGGAGTGATAATTAACCCTAACCCGACTATTCATTTAGAGAACCTAAAAGCGCTGCCGGCTACCAACGAAATTGTAGATAAGTGTATGGAGTGTGGGTTTTGTGAACCAAATTGTGTATCAGAAGGTTTAACGCTTTCGCCCCGACAACGGATAGTTATTGCACGTGAAATTTCAAGATTAAAAGCTACGGGTGAATCGCCTGAATTGCTGACCAAATTATCCAAAAGAGCCCAATATTATTCAGACGAAACCTGCGCCACCGATGGTTTGTGTGCTTTAGTTTGTCCACTGAATATCGATACCGGAAAATATATTAAAGAATTACGTTATCAGAATGCCTCAGAATCTGACAAAAAAATAGCTGCTCGTATTGGTAGGAATATGTCCATGGTAACTTCGGCTGCCAGATTTGGATTAAACTCTGTTGGAGTTTTCCAGAGTATATTGGGCGATTCACTAATGAATGGTATTGCTACCGGTGTGAGAAAAATATCCGGCGATACTATTCCACAATGGAATAAAAACATGCCACGTGGAGCTTCTAAAATCACCCAACTTTCTGTAAATGAAATTAGTGAACGAAAAGTTGTATATTTTCCATCATGTATTAATCGCTCTATGGGAAAGGCAAAGGGTTACGAAAAAGAAGATGTTGCATTGACACAGAAAACAGAAGAATTGCTTAAAAGAGCTGGGTTTGGCATAATTTACCCGAATGGAATAAATAATTTGTGTTGCGGAATGGCTTTTAGCAGTAAAGGCTTGAAAGATGAAGGTGCCAGAAAATCAGAGGAATTGGAAGATGCCTTATACAAAGCATCAGAACAAGGGAAATTTCCGATATTATTTGATATGAGTCCTTGTTTTTATACCTCTCATGAAAATTTCAAAAAGTATGGAAGCATGAAGATCTATGACCCAATTGAATTTATGAGCGACTTCGTACTGCCCCATTTAATTGTGAAGTCTCCCCGTAAACAGGTCAGTATTTTTCCGGTATGCTCTGTAAAAAAGATTGGTATGGAAGAAAAACTGCTCAAGCTTTCAAAAATGTGTTCCGATGAAGTTATTCTGGTTCAATCTAATTGTTGTGGATTTGCCGGAGATAGAGGCTTTCTTTTTCCGGAACTCAATAAATACGGGTTGCAAGACCTCGAAAATCAAATTCCAGCCGCCTGTAACGAAGGTTATTCAACAAGCAGAACCTGCGAGATTGGCATGAATGAACATAGCCATGTTACTTTCAAATCAATTTTCTATTTAATAGATGAAGTCACAAAATAATATCAACAATGTTGATATTTCCATGCTAAAGCAACCTTATTCCTAATTAATTAATTTGATTTATGCAGATCCTGGCTATCCAACAAGCTTTCACTGTAAGTGGACAATCAATGTTAGAATTGCTTTTTGCGGCACTTCCGGTAATTATACTTATTATATTGATGGGTTTCCTGAAAATGCCGGGAGATAAAAGCTCTCTGATTACCCTAATAGTAAGCATCCTGGTTGGGCTTTTTGTGTTTCATTATCCCTTGGCTGATACAGGTTTGAGCATAGTTTATGGTATGTTAAAGGCTATTTTCCCCATATTGATTATTATTATAATGGCTGTTTTTAGCTATAATATTCTTGTTCATACAAAAAAAATGGAAGTGCTGAAAGCACAATTCTCATCCGTTTCAACGGATAAAAGTATTCAAGTATTATTATTAACCTGGGGATTTGGTGGATTGTTGGAAGGTATGGCCGGATTTGGAACTGCTGTTGCAATACCTGCAGCTATTTTAATCAGCCTTGGCTTTCAACCTGTATTTTCTGCAGTTACAAGCCTTATTGCCAACAGTGTGGCAACAGCTTTTGGTGCTATTGGAACTCCTGTAATTGTATTGGCACAGCAAACTGGCATTACAGATTTAGCTTTATTGGGTCAAAATGTGATTTTCCAGCTTTCCCCTTTAATGTTTTTAGTGCCATTTACACTACTGATAATGACCGATCCCCGTTTAAAGATCATACCCAGACATATATTTTTGAGCGTTTTGGTTGGAAGCGTAAGCTTATTAACTCAATATCTGTCAGTTAAATACATTGGAGTTACTACACCAGCCGTTTTAGGTAGTTTGGCTTCCATTGTTACCATTGTAATTTACGGTAAGCTTACGAAATCAAAACAATATGTTGAAGTCAATAAATCACTTCATAGCTATACTTTAACGCAAACATTAAAAGCCTGGAGTGTATATGGCAGCATATTGCTTTTGATTGTGTTGATGAGTCCTTTATTGCCTTTCAAAGCAATGTTACAGGATTATGTAAGCTTTAATCTGACTTTCAATATATTTGATAATGTGAAACAAATGAGTGTAGCAAAAATTGTTAAAATCTCCTGTATGGATGCAGGTGTTTTGTTGTTTTTAGGATCAATTATCGGGGGCATTATTCAGGGAGCAGGTATTTTGGAATTGTTTAAATTGTTGATGCAGGTATTAATTAAGCAGAAACGTACAATTATCACAGTTTGCAGTTTGATAGCCTTATCATCCATCATGGATTTCTCGGGTATGATTTTGGTGATTGGAATGGCTCTTGCACTTGCTACGGGCTCATTTTACCCGCTTTTTGCCCCAGCCATTGGTTGTTTGGGAACATTCCTGACCGGTAGTGATACTTCATCAAATATCTTGTTCGGTAAATTACAAACATCGGTTGCACATCAAATTCCGGGAGCTGATCCTTCCTGGTTTGCAGCAGCGAATACAGCGGGTGCAACAGGAGGTAAAATTATTTCACCTCAAAGTATTGCTGTTGCAACATCAGCTTGCGAACAACAAGGCAAAGAAGGTGAAATTATGAAAAAAGCACTTCCTTTTGCATTAGCATATATTATAATTGTTGGAATAATGGTTTATTTCTTTTAGAAAAGGAAAGATATTGAATTGCAATAATTACTTATGAATTTATGAAAATCTATGGAATAATAAACAGGGGTATTTGTGCAGTCTGTAACTGACTGCTCTACTGAACATTTTGTTGCAAGGTATAGAATAATCCAAAACAAGAATATTTGCAATTAAGTAAGTCTGTGATTCCCTCGCGCACAGCCAGTGCCGGATGGCTCCATGTGCTTTTTCCTGTCACGGTATTTGCAGAAAAAAGCAAATACTCCAAGGAGCCAAGGGAAATGCATGCTCCGCTAATTAAACTGATATTTATTGCACGCTCAATACCAATTCCCAAAAACGACATTATCTAGCTTCTAAAGTGAACTAATCATTATTCTTATCTTCGTGAACAACAATGAATTGTGAAGAGTCTAAAAACGAAATACCACCAAACAACTATGAGGAATATCGAAATTAGACAACTCTGATGAAAGATCTAACTTTTCTTTAGTGAAAGATTTTGTGAAGTTTTGTTTAAATTATGATAAATCAGTAGAATTAAGGCCTAAGACCATTGAGTTATTGGCTGAATTTTGAAAAGCCCCGCAACTCCGAAGCCGACAAAATCCATCGCGGCTAAAGGCACTTCGATACTATTGGCACTGATTTTAAAGTGTTTACTGAGGCGGATGAAATATAAACTGACTCAATAATTCAATAGTAAAATCACACCTTTCAGTATGAAATGCACATGTCCTTTTTCCTGTCTATATGGTTGCAAAAAAAAGAACAAGTACAACTTAAAATTCTATTCCTTATAAATTTTAACATAATATATTTAGGCAATATTCAAAAGGTTGAACCAAATCCAATAACTGTATTTCTAAAATATTTCCATTAATCATTTCTAAACTTATGATTTCAGAAATAACAATTAAGTTGCTTGAAATTATTGAATTGATTATTATGTATTTTTGGCATCTTGAATCTAACTAAAAACAGGCAAATGCATGGAATCAGAAGCTGATAATTTGCTTGAAAAGTTGAAGAATGGAGATAAAGATGCCTTTACCCGGATCTTTTATATTTATAATTCAAGGCTGTCATATTTCGCCAAAGCTTATGTTATTGATGAGGACATTGCGGCAAACTTAGTTCAGGATGCATTCATTCAATTATGGGAAAACAAGAAGAAATTGAATGATAATACTTCGGTCGCTGCATACTTATATACCATTACGCGTAATAATTGCCTCAATTACCTGAAACACCAGCGGGTGGAGGCAAAATACCATCAAAAGGTAATAAAAGATGGCCTTGAGTTAGAACTGAATTACGGAGCTTTGAGAAGCCTGGATTATGATTTATACGACTTTGAAGAAGTAGAGAAAATAATTGATAAAACTATTGAGTTGCTTAGCCCGCAATGCAGACAGGTATTCACGATGAGCCGTTTTGAAAATCAGAGCAATGTTGAAATTGCCTCAAAATTGGATATTTCTGTCAAAGCCGTTGAAGCTAATATTACCCGTGCACTTAAAATATTCCGCACTGAACTAAAGGATTATCTCTCCTTGTTATTCTTTTTAGGATTTCCATTTTTGTAGGCTGATTTGATAGCTCAAAATAAAATCAAGAGTTTTTTTATAAATTAATCACTTCACTATATAGGGTTGAGGTGGATTTAGTTGTTTCATTAAAAGAAAGGAAAAAAGATGAAAGAAAGTGAAATTATAGACTTTTTAACAGGGAATGCAGATGCTGACCAAAAGCCTCTGATATTGGACTGGATTAACAGTTCGGATGAAAATCGTGAAGAGTTCTACAAGTTAAAAAACCTTATGGCACTCACAGGCAAAACGACTGAAGAAGATCAAAAAACAGAAAAGGACTTGAGCCTTCTGTTTGGAAAAATTTCGAAACAGCAACGAACTGTTCGAATGCGGATGCTTACAACTGTTTTGAAATATGCCGCTGTTGTATTTGTTACCTTGTTCGTTTTCAGGTTCCTTGTTCCATCGTCAATAAAAATGCCAATTGACAATAAGTGGCTTGAAGTTACAACCCAATCGGGCCAGACTGCACAGATTTCTTTACCCGATGGCACTAAAGTATGGCTCAATTCGCGGACTAACATTAAATATCCGACTTCTTTCTCAGCGAAAAACAGGGAAGTGACCATTTTGGGCGAAGCATTTTTTAATGTGACACATGATGCTAATTCTCCATTTCTTGTTCATACTCAGAACTACAGTATAAAAGTACTTGGTACAAGCTTTAATGTTTCGGCATATAAAGGAGACAAACTAAGTGAGACAACTCTTATTGAAGGGAAAGTGACTTTGCTGGATAACAAAAATCGGGAACTCAAAAAACTGGAACCAGGACAGCTCTTTCTCTATAATTCAATAAACAACTCCTTTAATATCAGCAATGTAAATACCGAGTATTATACTTCATGGAAAGAAGGTTATTATTCATTTGAAAAGGAAAAACTGGAAAATATAGCTTCAAAACTTGAAAGAATTTATTCGGTAAGGATTAACATCGCTGATGCAAAAACAAAAAATCTGAGCTTCACTGGTACAATTTTAAAAAACAAACCACTTGAACAAATATTGCGGATTATTGAGCTGACTGCCCCGGTTGAAATATCAGTTAGCCATCATTCAAGTGCAGAAGATGTAATTACAATCAATCCAAAAAACAAGAAGTAATTGGAATTAACAGAACAAAACTAAAAACACCATGGGAAACAAATACCTGCCAACCAGAATATTGCGTTATCAGTTCAGAATGCGGATTCTTGCAGTTTTAAGCATTTTACTTGCTAACTCCATTTCTTTGTCAGCACAGAATGCAGATAAAATATCGCTTAAAATAGATAATGCCACCTATACGCAGATTTTTAAAGCGATAGAAAAGAAAACCAAATACGTGTTTTTTTACAACGATGAGATTTCAACTCAGGCACAGAAATTAAGTATTAATGAGTCAAATCTTTCGATAGATGAGCTACTCAAGGCCGTTTTGAAAAACAGCGATCTCAGCTTCAAGATCATGGATGAAGTTATTGTTATTACTAAAAACTCAAAAACACTTGAAAAATCAGAAAAGAAAACCATAAAAGGGTCAGTATCCGATGCTGCTGATAAATCTCCGCTAATTGGTGCCACTGTTTTGGTAAAAGGAACCGTAAACGGAGCTATTACTGATATCAATGGGAATTTTTCATTTCAGGTTCAGTATCCTGCTTCAGCCGTAATTGAAATTTCAATGATCGGATATGAGAAAAAAATAGTCGCTGCCAATGTAGCGGGGTTTATGAATATTACTCTGGCAATGGCTGCCAAAAATCTGGAGGAAGTAGTTGTTATTGGGTATGGAATGCAGAAAAAAAGAGACATAATAGGATCGGTTTCCTCCATTAATATGAACGAAATGAAATCGAAAACCATGACCACATTTGATGCAGGCCTTCAGGGTATCGCTGCCGGGGTGTCAGTTCAATCGCAGGGTGGAGCACCGGGGGCATCAAGCATTATCAAAATCAGGGGGGCAAACTCCATTAATTCAAGTACCGATCCGCTTTGGATTATTGATGGTATGCCGGTTTACAGCAGTCCGAGTGGGTTAGGAGCATCAAATCTTAACCCAATGTCGCTTATTAACCCGAATGACATTGAAAGCATTCAGGTTTTAAAAGATGCAGCAGCTACTTCT
>JBBSDG010000003.1:0-35863 GCA_038249635.1 Bacteroidales bacterium
CCGTATCAAGAGCTGAGATCTGGCCGAAAAGCAATAATCAATTACCAGGCCTTTGTTGATGTTAAAAACAGTATTGGCCCGTTATGGCCGGTTATATAGAAACAAAAAACTCTAATGAAATGACAAAGTTGCTTTTACTTTTATCAATACCATTCTTCATTTTCACATCCTGTAAAAAAAACAATGACACATCAAACCTTTTCACTGAAACCATAATAAACCTGCCTGCACATAAACTGACAGCATATTCAATAGCAAATAACTCAAAATACCTTGTCGTTTTCGAAACAGGATTAGGAGATGACCATTCCATCTGGAATCAAACAAACCTGCCTGCAACGATAAGTGCAAAACAAGATGTTTTATTATATGAAAGAGCGGGTTACGGAAAATCTGAGGTTGGGTCGGCACCAAGAGATATCCCAAAATTAAGCGCAGAATTAGATAGTGTAATTAATAGATTTGCAAAAGGGCGAAAAGTTATACTTGTGGGACACTCAATCGCAGGGATGATTATCAGAGATTATGCACTAAAAAACCCTTCTAAAACTGCGGCAATATTATTTATCGACCCGTCACATGAAGCTTACAATAATCCTTCACAAGCTGAGGAAGATATGGTCTATAATGCTTTTAAGGACAGTTATGGCGCAAATTTCGGAGCAACCATGGAAGCAAGACAGTTAATTGAAGATTCGCAATATCTGGCTACTGTTTCTGATTTGCCAAATGTGCCTGTTATCGTTTTAACAAGTATGAAAATTGATGCATCACATCCGGCAGCAGACAGGCAAAAGTGGTATAATGCACATGAGCTGTTAAAAAAAGGCGTAACAGACTTTACACATATAACTACGTCAACATCAGGACACTATATTTTTCTTGATGAACCCGTTTTAGTTTCAGATAATCTGATGCTGCTTTTATCAAAACTTCCATGATAAAAATCTAAGGAAGCCTGTGTAATGATTTTCGATGAAATGCGTGTTTATAAAGAATCCAGGAACGGCAAGAAAGATCTTGTTTGTTTCCAGGCATTTATTGAGGTTAAAAATAGTATTGGTCCGTTATGGCCGGTTTTATAAAGCTGAATGTCTGGTATTCATCTCCCGATTTGTGTAAGAACAGTTCTGGTTTGTACCAGTTAGAAATAGCTTCCCCCAGCTATCCTGAGTTTGCAACCCCGTTCAGCGGGATTAGTAATCCCGCTATTTACTAACAGAAGGATTTATAATCCGAAAAAGGCAACATAAAAAGGAAAACGTGAACCAGGAAACAGTACTTAAACCGGATTACAAATCCTGATAATAGTGTAAGACGGATTTTCCAGTAGCGCGATGAGGTCGTTTCTTAAGTTAAGAATCAGATTATACGTCGATCTTGCCAAAAGTCTGAAAAAGTAATTATTTAACATTAATCTGAATTAAAATTTATTTGTTAACATTGTCATTATTTTGTATATCAAGCACTTAAACAAGAGTAGAAAATTAGTTAACAATTATTTAATATTTCCGTAATCATATGGTTATTTGTTTGCAAGTCCTTTGCAGCCGAAACAAACAAATAATCTATGAAAATGAAATCAAATTTATCTTTTCTGGCAACATTCGTTGCTATTTCACTGGCTTTTGCAGGCTTTAATAAAGCTGTTGCGCAGGAAAGCTCCGTATCAACTTATACGGCTGATACGATAAACAGTAAAATTGAAACTTTAAAATCGGATCTTGACTTACTAAAACGTCTCAAGATAACCGGTTACATTCAGGCACAATGGCAACTTGCCGACACCCTTGGCTCTGTTACACCTTTTTCGGGTGGAGCATTTCCTGCAACTACTGATAATCGCTTTATGATTCGCCGTGGCAGGATAAAATTTACCTATGATAATGAGTTTTCGACTTATGTGCTTCAATTGGATGCAACCGAAAAAGGCGTCGCATTAAAGGATGCTTATGTTGCAATACGCGATCCATGGAAACAATTTGTTACACTTACAGCAGGTGTTTTCGATCGCCCGTTTGGTTACGAAATAAGCTATTCGTCCAGTACCCGCGAAACTCCGGAGCGCTCACGCGTTTTCCAGACATTATTCCCCGGCGAACGTGATCTTGGCGCTAAATTGACGTTGCAACCAATAAAAGGATCGAAATACGATTTCATCAAGTTAGATGCCGGTTTATTTACTGGCAATGGTATTAATTCTGAATTTGATAAAAGGAAAGACTTTATTGGTCACCTGAGTTTTGCAAAGGCAAATAGAAGCGAAACCTTTAAATATGGAGCAGGCGTTTCCTATTATAACGGCGGTGTTTATCAGGGTACAAAATTCGTTTATACACCGGGACTTTTGGCTGATCCTAATGTTGCGATCATCGCGGATTCAACTTCATCCAATAAGAGTGGATTTGCAAAACGTCAGTATCTAGGCTTTGATGCACAATTCAGCATTCAATCACCTATCGGATTTACGAATATCCGGGCTGAATATTTAACCGGAAAACAACCAGGTGCAAAAGGTACAAATACCAGTATCTCAAGCGGAACAGCTCCCACCGGTGACACTTATAACAGAGAGTTTAACGGAGGTTACGTATATTTCATTCAGAGTATCGGTCAGACAAAAAACCAACTGGTTGTAAAATATGATTGGTACGACCCTAATACTAAGGTAAATGGATCGGACATTATGGCAAAATCGAGTGCCGGTAAAAATACAGGTTTAGGAGTTGCTGATTTAAAATTCACGACCATCGGACTTGGCTGGAACTACCGCTTTAATTCACAAATTAAGTTCATGGCATATTACGAAATTGTTAAGAACGAAAATTCAGCTCTTTCAACTGTTGGCACCAATGGAATCACAAATACAACCAAAGATCTGAAAGACAACGTTTTCACTTTACGTGTTCAATATAAATTCTAATTGATCTGTTAACAATTACTTAATATTAGCTTAAAATTCACATAATATCATTAAACGTACTTTGTAAAAAATTAAAACGATGAAAAAATTAATTCTGATTGCATTAATCGCCATGATGGCACCTTACCTCCAGGCTCAAAAAGTGGGCTTTAAAGTTAAAGGCAGCGACACAGTGCTTCCTCTCACTCAAAAAGAAGCTGAAGTGTATATGAAGAAAAACGGCAATACCTCAATTATGGTAACCGGTGGCGGCTCAGGTGTTGGGATCTCTGCCCTGCTGAGCGGAACAACTGATATAGCCCAGGCGTCGCGCAGCCTGAAACTGGATGAAAAAATGAAACTCAACGATGCGGGTCATGCATTTAAGGAAACCATCATTGCTTACGATGCACTTGCTGTTATTGTAAACCCTGCTAATAAGGTAACCAAACTTACCCGCGAACAGCTCGAGGGTATTTTTACCGGTAAAATTACCAACTGGAAACAGGTTGGCGGTGATGACAATAAAATAGTAGTCTATTCACGCGAAACCAGCTCAGGTACTTACGAATTTTTTAAGGAGCATGTTTTGAACAAAAAGAATTATGCAACCTCGGCCCTGCTTATGCCGGCAACCGGCGCTATTGTTCAATCAATAAGCCAGACCAAAGGCGCAATCGGGTATGTAGGATTAGCATATATCGAAAAAAATGTAAAGGCAATTGATGTATCATACGATAAAGGGAAAACTTTTGTAACCCCTAATGTTGCCAATGCCAAGAGTAAAAAATATCCTATTACACGTCCTTTATATTACTACTATCTTGTTACGACTGAAAAAACGATAAGTCCGTTTGTAAAGTTTGTTCTTTCAGCCGAAGGACAGAAAATAGTACTTGAGGAAGGTTATGTTCCTTTAAATTAATGGTTTTGGTTGGGCCGGTTTGATTGATTGCAAGGGAAGGTATCACTGAATTTCGTGTGCCTTCCCTTACTTTAAAGAAAAGAATGAGATTACTTAAATATTACATTCATTCAAACCTGAACTCAGAATTCCTTTTAAAAACAAAACATTATTGATCCCGCTTGTTCATTCAAAATAGATTTAGCCTACTTTTGAGATAAATAAACAAAGGATCAGAAAACTGAAAGCGCTGATTGAGACCTGCATGAAGAAATTTAGAAAAATATTTGAACAGTTTATTGAAGGTGTGCTTTTTTCAAGCTCTACCATTACAAGTTTGACGGTTATATTAATCATAGTATTTCTGTTCCGTGAAGGAATCGGGCTTTTCAATAGTTCACCACTGGAAAAGAATTTTGTGATAACCGTAAGTAAACAAAACCCTGTGCAGAAATTAAATGCCAGCCAAGTGAAATTGATTTTTAACCAGGATATTACAAACTGGTCGAAAGTGGGTGGTGCAAACGACAGCATCATTCTTTTTACAACCAACGACATTACAAAGTATTACGCTGAAGAAGAATTAGGCCCGAACCTCGAATTTCTCCCCAAAAAACTGAATGATTTTATAGTATCAAATCCCGGGTCAATCATGTATGTATCGGAAAAAAGCTTGCCACCCGGTTTTAACGGGCATAAAATAAAAATTAAAGATATTACTGTTTCCGATTTTATTTTCGGAAATCAATGGTATCCTACCTCAGACCCAATCCCGAGTTATGGCATCTGGCCTATGATAGTCGGAACACTCATGGTTACGCTCGGAGCACTTTTATTCGCTATCCCTCTTGGAATCGCAACAGCAATTTACATGGCCGAAGTTGCTCCAATGCAGATTCGTAACCTGCTGAAACCGATTATAGAATTGCTTGCAGGAATCCCTTCGGTTGTTTTCGGTTTCTTTGGACTGATTGTAATTGTTCCACTTATACAATCGACATTTAATCTCATTGTGGGCGAAACAGTTCTGGCCGGAAGTATAGTACTCGGTATTATGGCGTTGCCCACCATTATTACTATAACAGAAGATTCGTTGCGAACTACGCCCCAAGCACTGAAAGAAGCCAGTCTTGCACTCGGTGCAACCCGCTGGCAAACCTTGGTAAGAGTAGTTATTCCCTATGCAAAATCTGGAATTTCAACGGCCATCATACTCGGAATCGGACGTGCAATCGGTGAAACTATGGCAGTATTGATGGTAACCGGTAATGCATCCAACATTCCACATTCATTCCTGGTACCTGCCCGCACAATTCCTGCCACCATTGCAGCCGAACTTGGCGAAGCACCTTATGGCGGAATGCACTTTAAAGCTTTGTTTGCTCTAGGTATAGTACTTTTCCTTTTTACAATAATTATCAACTTTACAGTTGAGTTTATTAAGAACCGTAGGGAGAGAACTTAGGAGTGAATAATGAATAGTGAAAAGTGAATTTTGAACCTGGAACTTGAAACTTGAAACCTGAAACCAGAAACCCGGAACTTAAAACCAGCTAAATCAATAAAATAGACAAAGTGACAAAAAAGAGACTTATACAGAGAATAGCATTTATCACTTTCGGGCTTATCAGCCTGATGGTAGTGGGAATACTTTTCGCAATACTGGGTTTTATTGCAATCAGAGGAATACATGTTGTAAACTGGGAATTCCTGACTGCCATGCCTGAGGATGGTATGACCAAAGGTGGAATATTTCCCGCTATTGTCGGCACTGCATGCCTTGTGCTGGGCAGTATAATTTTTGCATTTCCAATCGGCGTACTTTCGGGTATTTACACAAATGAGTACCTTAAAGACAGCTGGCTCAAAAGGTTTATCCGCATGATGACCAATAACCTGGCAGGTATTCCTTCCATAGTGTTTGGATTGTTCGGTATGGCGTTATTTGTTAATTATCTCAAATTCGGTGATTCAATTATTGCAGGTTCTTTAACACTGGGTTTGTTAACACTTCCGGTTGTAATACGGACAACCGAAGAAGCATTAAAATCAGTAGATGATACACTCAGGATGGGAAGTTATGCACTTGGAGCAACAAAACTTCAGACTATAAGGCGCGTTGTTCTTCCTGTAGCATATCCCAATATAATAACAGGTCTTATTTTATCCATTGGCCGTGTATCAGGCGAAACAGCTCCTATTTTGTTTACCGTTGCAGCCTATTTCCTGCCGAAATTGCCGTCCAGCTTATCCGACCAGGTAATGGCCCTCCCCTATCACCTGTATGTTCTTGCAACCAGCGGTACTAATATGGTTGAAACCCGGCCAATGGCTTATGGAACTGCTTTTGTACTCATTGCAATCGTGCTGATAATCAATACAGCTGCAAGTCTGCTTAGGCGATACCTGAATAAGAGAGTTAAAATGGACTAGATAAAAGAGTGAATAACGAATAGTGAATAACGAATAGTGAATAACGAATAGTGAATAATGAAAAGTGAAGAATGAAAAGTGAAGAACGAAAAGTGAAGAATGAAAAGTGAAGAATGAAAAGTGAAGAATGAAAAGTGAAGAATGAAAAGTGAAGAATGAGAAGTCCTGCATGCGGAAAAGGTAAGAGTTATAAATAATATACGAATGACAATTTATGAATAAACATTGAACTCAAAACAGTGAACCCTTTATACTCTTAAAACCCTTCAAACTCTTCAAACCCTTCAAACTCTTCAAACTATTCAAACTCTTCAAACTCTTCAAACTCTTCAAACTCTTCAAACCCTTCAAACCCTTCAAACCCTTCAAACTCTTCAAACTCTTCAAACCAATAAAACTTTACCCCCCGAATGATACAAGCAGAAGCAAAAAATATTAATGTGTGGTATGGCGATTTTCATGCGCTGAAAAATATCAGCATGACTTTTGAACCCAATACCGTAACGGCGCTTATTGGCCCGTCGGGTTGCGGAAAATCAACTTTCCTGAGGCTTTTTAACCGGATGAACGACCTTATAAGTAATTTCAGACTCGAAGGATTAATTACTGTTGATGGAGAAAATATTTATTCGAAAGAAGCAAAAATTGACGAAATCCGTAAAGGCATCGGCATGGTTTTCCAGAAACCAAATCCATTTCCTAAATCAATTTACGAAAATGTAGCTTACGGATTGAGAGTTAACGGCATTAACGATCGTAAAACGGTAGATGAAACTGTTGAGCGTTCACTTCGCCAGGCTGCGCTTTGGGACGAAGTAAAAGACAACCTGAAAAAATCGGCCATGTCAATTTCCGGCGGACAGCAGCAGCGTCTTTGTATTGCGCGAGCTCTTGCTGTTCAGCCCCGCCTGATCTTAATGGACGAACCTGCCTCGGCACTCGACCCGATCTCGACTTCAAAAATTGAAGAACTGATATTTGAACTCAAAAAAGCCTATACTATACTTATTGTAACTCATAATCTCCAGCAGGCCGGCCGTATCAGCGATTATACCGGGTTCTTTTACCTGGGCGAAATGGTTGAACACGACACTACCAAGAAAATATTCCTGAATCCTACAGAAGAACGTACGCAGAATTATATTACGGGTAGATTTGGTTGAGATTTGTTTCAAGGTTATTATAACCGACTGGACGACTGCACGACTGGACGACTACACGACTACACGACTGCACGAAGGCACGACTGCACTACTACATAATTGCACGATTAAACGATTAAACGCCCACAACACAGCACGATTTTGCAACTTTGATCATTTCCTCTGCCGAAAAACCTTTGAGCTTTGAACGCGAAGCATTGAACCTTGAACTCGAAGCATTGAACCATGTGACTATTGTATGACTACAGTATGACCATCGTATGATTACTGTATGACAATTGATTGAAAATCGAACCACCCTTTTCTATTAACTATTAACTCCAAAAAAAATGAGTCACCTAGAATTAGACCTCGACCAGCTAAAAAGCGATTTAATCCAGATGTGGAACCTTGTGAGCAGCCAGATGGAGAAGGCAAGACTGGCACTGATCAACGGCGATAAAGATTTGGCCCGCGAAGTAAGGGCAAATGAAAAAATGGTTGATGCCTTCGAGCTGAAGATTGATATGGATTGTGAAAATATAGTTATGTTGCAGAATCCTGTCGCAATTGATCTGCGTTTCCTGCTCTCGGTTCTTAAAATCAATTATAACCTTGAGCGCATTGGTGATTATGCCAACGCGATTGCAAAAAGCACCGAACATTCCGAAAAACCCTGGCCTGCCGAAATTATAGAGGATGTAAAGATTCCCGAAATGTTCTTTATTGCACAATCCATGATACAGGAAGCGCTTGCTTCGTTCGAAAAAGGCGACCGTAAAATGGTTAAAGGCCTTTTCGGCATGGATGACAAACTGGATAAAATAAATAATGATGTTACACCGGTAATCTGCAGGCTGGTAAAGGAAAGACCGGATGAAATCCCTATGTTGCTCGATGCCTTTTCAATCATCCGAAAACTGGAGCGCGCAGGCGATCATATCACTAATATTGCAGAAGAACTGATCTTCTACTTCGATGCGGTAATTGTAAAACACAGCAAGCTTCAAAAACTGAAAGTGAATCCGCTCAAATCACCTGATCAATCATAAAGCAATAATACCAACTTTAATGGAGAACAACTCATTTACTGTACTTTTGGTGGACGACGAAGCCGATATCCTTGATTTTGTGGGGTATAACCTTCGGAAGGAAGGATATAACGTACTTACTTCCGACAATGGCCGTGATGCAATCGTAAAAGCAAAGGAAAGCATGCCTCATCTCATTTTGCTGGATGTAATGATGCCCGAAATGGATGGCATTGAAACCTGCCGTGAAATAAAACGGATGCCCGGCCTCGAAAATGCTCTGGTTGTATTTTTTACAGCCCGTAGCGAGGATTTTACACAGATACTCAGCCTTGATGCCGGTGGCGACGATTACATTACAAAACCTATCAAACCTGCCGTTTTGATCAGCAAAGTAAATTCGCTCTTACGCAGGCATAAAAGTGTGAAAGAATCATCGAACATCTATGAAGCCGGAGACCTTAAGATAAATAAGGAAAATTATATGGTGTACCGCGAAAAGGAAGAAATTCAGCTCGCCCGAAAAGAATTCGAATTACTCAACCTGCTTGCATCCAGACCACACAAGGTATTTACCCGTGACGAAATCATGTCGCAGGTTTGGGACGATGATGTTATCGTAGGTGAACGCACCATTGATGTCCATATCCGTAAGATCCGCGAAAAAACCGGCATCGACCATATAAAAACAATAAAAGGCGTTGGGTATAAGTTTGATCCGAGATAAATTAATTTACGAATGATGAGGTACGATGTTCGTTTGGAGAAGTTGTGAGTTGTGAGTTGTAAGACTTATTCGTAAATCGTAAATCGTAAATCGTAAATCGTAAATCCAAAATCGTAAATCGTAAATCGTAAATCCAAAACCCCAACTCCAGTGCCAACAACCAATATGAACGAAATTACCCCCAGGCGACTCGCACTTATCCTATCTATGCTGCTTTCGCTTATGGCTTCTTTTATATTTTTACTATTCGTCGGCATTGAGACCAAACCCTATTTATGGATTCTGATTCCTGTTACTTTTTTAGTACTTGTCATTATTCAATACCTGGTGCTGACCTATGCACTCGAAAAATTTATTTATAGCCGCATCAAGCTGGTTTACAAATCCATACATACACAGAAACTGAGCAGGGATGATAAAAAAAACCAGATCGTAAGCATTCACGGGGATATTATCAGTAAGGTAAACCAGGAAGTTTCTAACTGGGCTAACGACCGCAAGGAGGAAATTGATGCATTGAAAAAAATGGAAGTGTATCGCCGCGAGTTTCTTGGTAATGTATCACACGAGCTTAAAACTCCTATTTTCAATATACAGGGATTTATACTTACGCTTATGGATGGCGGCATTCACGATCCTAAAGTGAATCTCGACTTCCTGCAGAAATCGCAGAATAATATTGAGCGTATGATAACCATAGTGCAGGATCTAGAAGTAATATCGCGTCTCGAAACCGGTGAAGCTACTCCGTTGGTTTCAACCTTTCCAATCACAGTGCTGGTAAAAGAAGTGTTTGAACTGCTTGAGCCTAAAGCAACAGAACGAAACATTAAACTCTTATTTGCTGCCGAATACAATGATACTATGATGGTTCGTGCCGATAAGGAGAAGATCAGGACTGTTTTTACCAACCTGATTGACAACTCAATTAAATACGGAATACCTGGTGGCCGTACCAAAGTCAGCTTTTATGATATGGACGAAAATTATCTTATAGAAATATCTGATAATGGTAGTGGTATTCAAGAACAGCATATTCCGAGGCTTTTCGAGCGCTTTTACCGTGTTGATAAACACCGCTCGCGTGCTCAAGGTGGTTCAGGACTCGGGCTGGCAATTGTTAAGCATATTATTGAGGCGCATAACCAGACGGTAAATGTGCGAAGCACCCCCGGCGTAGGATCAACATTTGCTTTTACTTTGAAAAGAGGATAAGGTATTAAGAAATATTAGAGTTATGAGAAATTGAGTATTTACAGTAAATTGAACCTTTCAATTATTTTTAAGAATAAAAGTTTACTGGAATATTTGATTGTTAAAAAACTAAATCCTGTTTCCCCCGAAAATATCCTTTCCAAACAAGCTCTTAAGTTTTGGCCATAGTTTATATTTCTGTAAATACTCATTGCCAACCAGAACTATTCCAACCCAGAAAACATTTGATGCTATATATAGAATTGTGATGGCAACAGCCGTTGTTCCTATTCCTAATTTCAAAAAAGGAACTGCAATAATCATGGCCCAGAATATCCAAGATAAAATGATAAGGCTTATACCAAGTATCTGATTTCGTTTCATGCTGCATTAGTATTGATTCACCAATGAAATTATGATATAAAAATGCTTATAAACCGGAAACATTTCCGGGTATGATCTAGCATCTAAAAGATTAAAAATCAAAAACTAAGCAAGGATGAATAATAATCTTCTGTTTTTGATAGCCTGGCACTCCTGCACATCCTTAAAATTCGGCTTGCAGGCACCAGATAGTCCGTGAATTCGAAAAAATCGCCGGGTACTTGTAATGATCCGCTATCAGCTATATGGTTCGAAGGTTCGGGGTATTCATATTTTGACGGTAAACCGGCTGGATTATTCACAGGTTTTTCAACCAGTGAAACCAATGAATCTGCGTGATTTGTTTCCATAATGATACATATTTAGCAGTTATTTTGAATTCATAGACTTGTGATCCTTTATAAGATCAATATACCTGAGGTAAACATCATCAATAATTGATTCCCAGGGATGATATATCGATTTACGTGCGCCTTCTCCGGCTTTTTTAATGGCATGCTGATCTTTAATCAATGCTATAATTTTTTTTGAAAGGTCATCTGCCTGGTTCTCCACGAGGAATCCGTTAACCCCGTCGAGAATACTTTCGGCTGATGAACTATTTCTTATTACTATTGAAGGAACATCAAACGCTGCAGCTTCCTGCATTACCAGCGGTGAATTATCATACACCGAAGGAAAAACAAACAGGTCGGAAGCGGCAAATATTCTTTGCAAAATATTACGGTCGGTTAATACACCCAGGAAAACCACGTTATCCTGCAAATTATACTTAAGTACAAGCTTTTTCATATCGGCAACTGCATAACCTTCACCCACAAAAACCATTTTAAAGGCATTCCCTTTATCTTTAACCTGCTTAAGTGCATCTATAATCATCCTGATATTTTTTTCCCAGCGATGCTGACCTACAAAAAGCATGACAAATTCGTCAGCACCTGCGTCGATCATATTCAGCCCCTTTTTACGCAAGCTGATCAGTTTCAATTTATCAGGAACAACCATGTCAGTGCCATTGGGCATAACCTCGTATTTTCCTTTAAATCCATATTCCTGCAACGTGAGACCCGTAGCGTTATTTGGCACCAAAACCAGGTCGGCCGAATTATAGAAATCAAGCGTCATATTAACCAGGAAGTCGACAAAAATATCGTTGTTCATCACCTTTTTAAAGTCATTACGATATTTGGTATGAAAAGTCGTAACCAGGGGAACATCCAGTTTCCTGGCAACCTTCAGTGCCAGTTGTCCGCTGATAAAAGGACAATGCGCATGCACAAGATCAAAACCTACTTTTTTGATCTTCTTCTTAAATTTAAAATCTATAAGTGGAAGCCCAACACGGTAAGGATTCATTCCCGGTAACAATATGGATTTAAACCTGTATACTTTGTAAGGCACATGATCCTCGTAGTCATCCACTTTGGGAGCAACAATCATACTTTTCCCATATTTTTCATTTAGCCAGCGGGCATAATTATGGGCGGTCATCCCTACCCCATCCATTATCGGGAAATAGGAATCATTAAATTGACCAGTAGTTATTTTCACGTTTATGAATTTCCTGCAAATATCAGAATAAAAAATGCAATTACTTAACAGTTAACGATTTGATAACTTAGATATAATAATTCGTAAACAGATTAATTATGATTCTTCTTCAACTTCTCCATTATCATCCTCATGTTTTGATTTCGGATAATTGGTATTAAGCTCGTTCTCGAAGATTTTTTTCTCTTTATAATTGTGACGAACCATAAACACGATCAAACCAATTATGGCCAAACCACTTGGAATTATTATATACCAGTTCATACTTTTTAAGATTTGAATTTCGTATAAAGATATGAAACTATATGAGCCATCCAAATTGTTTATTGTTATCAAATTACAAAGTATAAGAAATCTGGCAAAAGAAGTTTAAGAAAGTTACCCGCAATTCTCAGTACATCTTTAAATAATAAACAAATGTTGATAAATAAACTCTATATGTTTATATAATTATTATATCAGATGTTATCAAAATATTATTTTTGCTTTAATATTGATTTCCGCCATTTACGATCCTTGTGCTGTATATTCTTACTTGTTTTAAATTTAACCATAATAATAAAACCAACCCAAATTAACCCAATTCAACATTATGAAAAAACAACTACTTCTGCTTTTGACGATGTTTCTGCTGATCAGCGGATCCGTGTTTTCCCAGGGTGTAACAACTTCGTCCCTTGCCGGGATTGTGGTTGACGACAAAGGTGCCCCTGTACTGTTAGCCAGCGTGCTTGCGGTTCACACTCCTACCGGTACCCAATACGGTGCGTTTACCACCGAAGATGGTCATTTCAACATTCGGAATATGAAAATCGGCGGGCCGTACTCGGTAACCGTTTCTTTTATTGGCTTCGAAAATACAAGTGTTGGCGATCTCTATCTGCAGTTAAACAACACTGAATTTGTAAAGCTCGAAATGAAATCTACTGCTACCCAATTAGAGGGTGTTGTAATTAAGGGAGGTCAGCCTACGCGTGCGCAAACTGGTGCTATGACCAACCTCGAAAGCAAACAAATTATTTCATTGCCAAGTATGACACGCAGCCAGGGTGATCTTACACGTCTAACACCTCAAAGCGATGGGAATAGTTTCGGTGGCAGAAATGCACTTTACAATAACTTCTCATTAGACGGATCCATTTTCAATAACTCATTCGGTTTGGATTATGCCACTCCGGGCGGACAATCGGATGCTCAACCAGTTTCGCTTGATGCCATTGAGCAGATACAGGTTTCACTTGCTCCCTTTGATATTCGTGAAGGCGGATTTACCGGTGCCGGAGTAAATGCCGTTACCAAATCAGGTACAAATGAGTTTAAAGCTACCGCATATACCTTCTTTAGGGGCGATAAAATGATAGGAAAAAAAGTTGCCCGGCAGGATGCTCCTAATGTTAATTTCAGCACAAACCAAACAGGTTTAAGTATAGGCGGCCCTATCATTAAGAATAAATTGTTTTTCTTTCTGAATGCCGAAATGGAACGGGCCACACAATTAGCAACCGCTTTTATTGCCGACGACGGCACGAGCACAGGGGCTAATGTAACCAGCATAATGGCTACTGATATTCAGGCTGTCCGTGACCATTTGCTAAGCGAATGGGGCTACGAAGCCGGTGCATACCAGGGATATAACCATGAAAAAAAGAACAATAAGTTTCTATTAAAACTGAATTATAATATTGCCAAGAATCACACTCTGTCGGTTCGTTACAATATGCTGGATGCCTCCAAGGATATCCTTCCTCATCCCGAAGCTATAGGTGGGCACGGTCCAACCAGTTACCGCCTGCCATTCGAAAACGAATCATACAGAATTTTCAATAAAATCAATTCATTCGTTGGTGAGCTTAATTCGATCTTTACCAAAAAACTGTCGAACAAACTCCTGATAGGTTATACCGTTTTCGATGATCACCGCCAGCCGAAATCTGTTCCCTTCCCGGTTATTGATATTAAAGACATCAATGGCAATATAGCAATATCTGCCGGTTCCGAAATGTTCTCCACAAACAACTTACTAAAGCAGAATGTATTCCAGGCCACTGATAATGTTACGTATTATGCTAACAAACATACCATTACAGGCGGTGTTAACTTTGAGAAATTCTATTTTGAAAACTCATTCAACCTTTTTTACTATCCGTGGCACACCTATAACAGTGTTTCCGACTTTCTGTCCACAACAAAGGCCAATATCGATTATAATGCTGAAGTTACTGCCGCCCAGGCTAAACCATTTCAGATGGCAATTGTAGATGTAGCCCAACTGGGAGTTTATGGCCAAGATGAATACCAGGTTAATGATAAACTTAAATTAACCGTGGGGCTACGTGTTGATGTACCTATTTATCTGAGCAAACTGGATGTAACAACAGCTTCGGAAGAAGCAGCTAACTTTGACGGATGGGTTGACAAAGACGGAAACTCTGTAAAACTTGATCCTGCTGTATTTCCTAGGGCGAAGTTGTTGTGGTCGCCACGCGTAGGAGTAAACTATGACGTGAATAATGATAACAAGGTTATTATCCGTTTCGGTACTGGTGTTTTTACCGGTCGTGTTCCTTTTGTATGGTTAGGCAACCAGTCATCGAATCCCGGAATTTTCCCTGGCTATACTTTCCAGGTAAATTCAACGGCTGAAAATTTCAGCTTTCCCCAGGTCTGGAAAACCGATCTGGCTGTCGACCTAAGATTCGGCGAAGGATGGATGTTTACAATGGAAGGTATTTATGGTAAGGACATTAATGCTGTTGTTCACCGCAACTATGATATGAAAGCTCCTTCTCAAAAATTGGCAGGTCCCGATAACCGCGCTATTTTCGGCGGTTTTAACGAAACCCATATCTATGCTTCCTCACCTGGCAATATTGGTTTTCTTGATGCCGGATATATTGTTCTTGATAATGTAAAGGAAGGCCATCAGCTCAGTCTGACAGGCAAAATATCGAAAAGGGCCGGTGGTTTCAGAGGCGACCTGGCTTATACATACCAGGATTCAAAAGATTACACTTCGATCCCTGCCGAAATAGCAGCCGATGCTTTCCAGCGTAATCCTATAGTTGGCAATCCTAACATGCCGCAGTTATCGTGGTCGAGGTATGGTTTGCAACACCGCTTCATTTCAAGCCTGGTGTATACCAAGGAATATAAATCGATGGCTACCACTTTCGGAATGTTCTGGGAAGCAGGTAAAGGCAACCGTTATTCGTATACCTATGCAGGCGATTTAAACCGGGATGGTATTGCAAACAACGATTTGTTGTATGTACCGGCAGTGCAATCGGATATTAAATTCGGAACTGTATCAAATACCGGAGTTGCCACAGTTGCTCCTGATGCAGCCGCACAATGGACCGCGCTCAACGCTTTTATTGAGCAGGACCCTTACCTTAAAAGCCGCATGGGACAATATGCCGAGCGCAACGGTGCTTCGGTTCCATGGTTCTCGCAAATGGACATCCGTATCATGCAGGATTTCAACTTCAAGGTTAAAGATAGGAAAAATACAATACAGGTTTCTCTTGATATAATGAACTTCGGCAATATGCTCAGCTCGTATTATGGTGTAAGCAAACTGGTTAATACAACCAATCCTATTACCGTTACCGGCATTGACAATGATAGGGTTCCTTACTTTAAGTTTAACACAAATCTAAAGGACTCCTTTATCGATGATTTCTCAAACCGCTCGAAATGGCAGATGCAGCTTGGCATCCGGTATATCTTGTAAACAATTCTGCTGAATGCTTAAAGGCCATTTATCGTGAGATAAATGGCCTTTATTGTTTGACTGAAATTTGCATTTTTTATACGATGAAGCGTTTAGCATTGAAATAAAGCTTCCAGTTCCTTACAATCATTAATAATAAAATCCGGTCCTACAGATACGAGTTCCTGCATGGAGCCATAGCCATAAGTAACGCCAATGCATTTCATTGAATTGTTTTTTGCGCCGATTATATCATGTTTCCTGTCGCCAATCATAATTGAATCTGCTGATTCCAAATTATGAACAGTAAGAACATGTTCGATAATTTCGGATTTATCAGTGCGTGTATTATCAAGATTACTACCGACAATTTCAACAAAATATTTATCCAGGTTAAAATGTTTCAGAATTTCAATAGAATAGATAGTAGGCTTGGAAGTCGCCACAAATAACTTATATTTCTTTAAAATCAACGATCCCAGCATATCTTCCACTCCCGTGTAAACTACATTTTCGAACATTCCCTTTACAGCAAAATATTCCCGGTAATAATTCATGGCCTGATCAGCCAGGATATCAGAAAGATTGTAGCGTGCAATAAATGATTCCCGCAGCGGAGGACCGATAAAAGAATCAAGTTCAGCAACCGAATCTTCTTGAATACCAAGCTTTTTGAGCGCAAATAGAATTGAATTTATAATTCCTTCTCTGGCATCCGTCAGTGTGCCATCGAGATCAAATAATATATTGGTTATTTTTTCAGTCATTTAAATTTTGTTACAGGTAAAGCGGCAATAGTTAATCTGAGTATATCAGACAGATTTGTCATTAATCAGTTGTTCAAAGAGTTGCAGGTATTTTCCGGCATGAAAACCATCCATTAAGCCATGGTGTGCATTTATCGAAACCGCCATGATTAACCTTCCGTTTCGTTGAAAATACTTGCCAAAGGTTATTTTCGGAACACTGTCGGTGATTTTGAAATTACGGGCATGGCTAACACCGGTAAAACTTATCCAAGGTACAGCCGAAAAATGAATCACATCCATACGACCAGTGTTCTCACTCAGTCTCAGTCCCGCTGAATTTTTAATGCTATCAATTTCAACCTGTGCCGATTCCGTAAATTCCCGGAACGATGATGTAAAAGGTATAAATGAGAAGGCAAATGTATTGTCAGCCCTGCTTACTGTTGAGGTTACATGTATGGTATCTAAGATCACTATTTCATTATCCCGGATTCTGTATCTGAATTCTTCAATCTGGTTTACAGCAATAATGGCTTTATGAAGATAAAACAGGAAAAACGGGATCTTATTCTGTTTGCAAAAGCTGTAGGCATCGGTGCAGTCAATTTCGGATACTATCCCGAAAAATGGTTCGTCCATCTCACTGAAGAACCTGAAATGTTCCTTCCGGTTCCAGTTTTCAATATCCAGGATTCTTTCCATATTTATAGGATTTGAAGGATTTCGGACAGGTTATTTACAGTTACGAACTTGCTGCTGTCAGTTTCCTCATGATGCTGCTCATGAAGCCAGGTTATTTCATAAGGAATGTGAATGGCTTTGGCACCAATATTTATGACCGGAAGAATATCCGATTTTACCGAATTCCCGACCATTACAAAATCCTGTGGCTGGATATCGAGACGATTAATAAGTTTCCTGTAATTGTTTTCCTTCTTATCACTCATTATTTCAATATGGTGGAAATATTTTGCCAGTCCTGATTTTACCAGTTTCCTTTCCTGGTCAAGCAGATCGCCTTTTGTTGCCAGTATTAATTTGTAGTTCGGCTGCAAACGCTGTAAAACCATTTCCACATTATCGAGCAAAGTGATTGGTTCATTGAGTAAGTTTTTACCGATTTCAATTATCCGGCTTATTTCAACCGAAGTTATTTTGTTATCCGAAATCCGTATTGCAGTTTCAATCATCGATAGCATAAACCCTTTGGCGCCAAAACCATACATTTCAAGGTTTTGCATTTCGGTTTTAAACAATTCATTGGTTGCTTCCTTTTCTGAAAACCAAGGTTTTAAGATTTCAAAAAACTGCCTTTCTATTGCTCTGTAATTGGGTTCATTAACCCAAAGTGTATCGTCGGCATCGAAGCCAATAATTTTAATTGTAGCCTTCATAAATTATATTCAGATTCAGAGTATTCATTTGATAAAACAGTTCGTAAAAAGCTGGAAAACAAACAGTAATACCTGATATTGCGAAACTTAATTATGGTTTTGCAAATATATAGGATCGCAGTAATTCAGATCAATTATTTTTCGAAATTAAACAAAAAAGTCATGACTGAAAAATACAATTTCACCTTTCTTTTACAAAATGATTCCGGGTTTTTATTCAGAGGAAGAACACTGATTATAATAACTTTAGATTTAGATTTCTTCATCCGGAGAGCAAATTGAGTTCAGTTAATTGAAAACAGCTCATGAAAGCCCATCCCTGAAATTAATGACGGGCATTTATATGCTTGTGCAGATGATTGCTATAAGAAAAGCCTAACCATAGCCAGCATGATCCGCTCTTAATTCAAAAGCAGAGTACAAAATTTGCAGCATAGATTTCATAGTACTACCCTACAGTGCAATACGCAGTGCTGCAGCAATTAGGGAATCCGAAACCGCACTATGATAGGCAAGAATACTGAATGTGGTAATGCTTCCCAAAAAAAATGAAATTTTCCGCCTGGTTTGCCCGATTCAAATATAGAAAAGCGACGGTATATAGCCTGGTTTATGCTTTAGAAAATTCGAGTTTTATCCGACGTTTCAATCTTCGGTATTTCAAAGTTCGTATGATCCGGTTAAAATCAATCGGATTCTCAAAATAGGCAATTATATATTCGGGGTCTAGTGTTATGTACATTGTAGTATTCTCCATTCGTTTGTTAATATCTATTCTCGCCGGGATTATCTCCCTTCCTTTTGAAAAGGCAACTGCCTTAGGCGATTTAATGTATTGATAATATGTTACTTGTAAATTATCAATCGTTAATTATAGATCTTCAAACAACTACAACAACACATATGCCATAATGTTTAAAACGGGTTTGGAGCCATAAATGCGCCAAAATGACACTTAAAACAGCTAAAAATAAAGAATTCAGGTTGATTCTCCAGTACGAATATCACTCAAATTATTCATGACAAGCACTGATCGAATTATATAACAAATAACTGAATTTCATGATCTTAAATAATTTTAGTAAGTGTATATTAGACACTATGTCAGATGACTGCCATTCTGTTTGCTGCCAAATGCAACTATCCCGTAATTGGTATCTGCCTTTGAGATTAAGAAACCGGGAAAAATTCAACTTTTTATCCTATAATAATAACCTACTGATGTTAATGATTATACCTGCTTGTATTTTTACTAAATTTCAGAAATCCATAAACAGCCACAATACGCTTAGAAATAATATTTCTCTGATTTTAACATTTTTTATTATATTAAAATACTACATATGTAAAATTCACCGTTACTTTGAACAATAATATATCCTGATTGTCATCAATTATATAATTTATTCACTGTATGCGAATCAAGTACTTTTTCCCTGTGCTTCTTATTGTGATTACCAGCAGCCTTGCACAGGCGCAAAAACCAGCAAGAACCACTATCAAAGGAGTTCTGCAGGACACCATCCACGAAGTGATCCCTTTTGCAACCATGATGTTGCTTAACCCTGCCGATTCGGCGCTGGTAAACTATACTTCGAGCAACGACAAGGGTGAATTTACGTTCAGCAATGTAAAAAACAGTGCTTACCTTTTCAAGGTTTCGCATATGAGTTATCTTCCGCTGCAAATATTAATTCAACCATCGCCTGCAGCAATTAATGATTTGAATATTATGGTGATGAAACCTATTTCGCAGATGCTGATGGAGGTTGTGATACGTGCTGCCAAGGCTCCCCTTCGCATCAAGGGCGATACGGTGGAATACGATGCTACAACTTTTAAGGTGGCACCCGGATCGACTGTCGAAGATTTGCTTCGACGACTCCCGGGAATTGAAGTGGATGCCGACGGAAATATCAGCACCCAGGGTAAGGACGTGAAGCGAATGTATGTGGATGGAAAAACATTTTTCGGCGACGATCCGAAAAGTGTTACCAAAAACCTTGGCGCCGAATCCATTTCGAAAGTACAGGTGTATAACGAAAAATCGGAACAATCGAAACTTACCGGTGTGGATGACGGTTCGAAAGAAAAAGCTATGAACCTGGAGCTGAAAGCCGAATTTAAAAAAGGTTCATTTGGGAAAGTTTCAGTGGCTGCCGGTAATGAGCAACGCTGGGCAGGCCGTGGTAACTACAACCGCTTTAACGATAAAACCCAATTTTCGGTAATTGGCTATGCCAATAACATCAATCAAACCGGCGTAAACTGGGAAGACTACGGGGAATTTAAAGGCAACAATTCCTTTAACGAATATGACAACGGCGATTTTGGATTTAACAGTTCGGGCAGAAGATACTTTTACTTTAGCAGCGACGACTCTCCCGTGAGCAATTACGACGGGAAAGGACTAACTAAAAACTTCGGCGGAGGAACCAATTTTAATTATGATCATAAAAAAACAAAATTCAACGCCAGCTATTTTTACAACCAGACACAGCTCGATTTTGCACAGGAAAGCAATCGGCAGACCTTTCTGGATGCCACTAAGTCATTCACAAAAAACGATACACTTCAAAATTCCGATTTCCGCTCCAGCCACAGCATAGCAACCCGATTTGAACAGGAATTCGACTCCAGTAACAAACTTATAGTGAAAGCAAATATCCGCTTTTCGAATAACAATAATAATACACTTAACAATCAACAGTTTTCGGATTACCAATTACTTCCATATAACTCGTTAAACCTTAATAATAATACGGATTTATCCTCCTATAAAGTTACTTCAGCAGCTATTTACAGACATCTTTTCAAAAAGAAAGGAAGGGCTTTTGCCATTAGCGGCGGATACAACGCGAACAAGAGTAACGGCGACGAAAATTATAGTTCAATCAATTCCTTTTTCCAGGCATCCACTCCTACCGAACAGATCAGGCAATGGTTTATTAACAATAAAAACATTTCAGAAGTTAAAGCAGGCGCTCTTTATTCGGAACCCTTATCCAAAAGATGGTTTTTAGAGTTTTTCTATAATTATAGCAATCTGAGCAATAATAATAACAGGCAGCTCACAAGTCCGGTTGCTTTTCCTGAAATTGGCGATAGTCTGAGTAATTACTATGAGCAGATGACCTCCTACAACCGCGTAGGTTCAGTTCTCAGGTATTCCTTTAACGGATTAAATGCATCCATCGGTATGGCTGCCCAACAATTGAAACTCAACGGGCAATATGCTTCCGACAAAGGCCAACCCTGGGATAGTATTGGGGTTACCAAATCCTACCCTAACTATACCCCAAACCTGAACCTGAATTATGAGTTCAAGAACAACCTGCGATTGGAAGCAGGATATTCGAACAGCATCAATGCACCGCAATTCAGCGATCTGCAACCTATTAAAAACACAAGCAATCCTGCTTACCAGGTTGTCGGGAATCCGGACCTGGTACCCGAAAATTCACACAACATCAATACCGGGTTGTATTACTGGAACCCGGCTTCATTTTCAAACATAGGTGGCAGTGTTGATTTTGGCATCACAAACCACCCGATAGTATATAACCAGAATACGGTTTTCGAGGAAGGAAAAGGTATAGTTACCATATCAACTCCTGAAAATATGGAGCAGAGCACGAGCCTCAGTTCCTGGTTATGGTCGAATATCCCGATTGTAAAAACCAAGCTTGCAGTCGATTTTAACGCCGGGGTGCGTTACAACAAATCGCCAACCCGTATTAATGGCACACTTGATCAGATACAGTCGAATGGCATTAATTTCGGAACCAATTTGAATTTTACACCCAGCACCAAACTCGTACTTACGGCAGGTGGTTCCGGTGGTTTTAATAAAATAAGGTATAACGAAAAAAAGGATCATGACCAGAAATTTTATAATTATACACTCCGATCGACTATAAAATGGCAGTTTGTTACACGTATGTTTTTCGAAAGTAATTTCAATTATGCGGTTTACAAAAATGAAAGCTTTGGTTTCGATCAATCCATTCCTTTGTGGAATGCTTCGGTGCGGCGTATAATCGGCAAGAAAAACAAGTTTGAGATGCGGTTCGCTGCTTTCGATATTTTTAATAAAAATGTAAATATCAATCAGTTTGCTAACCAGAACTATATTCAGACCAGCAAAACAAATACCCTGGCGCGATATTTTATGCTGAGTGTCACATACAATATGAAAGGTTTTGAAAATAAGATCCAGAAGAACCGTTTCATGTAAATATCTGATCGTTTCATTAATTATAAGCATCAATATTACAATTAACTTTAAATCAATCCAATAGAATGAGAAAGCACTTTCCGGTATTCATACTTTTTGTTGCAGGTATTCTGATTATGCATACCAGCGGGCTTAAAGCTCAAAAAATGGAAGGAACTATCAGGTACCTGCGTACACAAAACTGGGCAAAAATGATGGCATCAGTCGATTATATAAGCCAGCAGCAGCGCGACCGCATGATGTATATGTGGGGTAATCGGTCGGAATGGAAAACATATACACTTCTAAATTTCAATGCCACTTCATCGAAATACGAAAACTCGGAAGAAGAAGCCGAACCCGGAAATGAAGGTTGGAGTAACCGAAAGGAAACATTTTTTATGAAACGGGATTTCACAGAAAATACAGTTTTCGACGGAATTGTTTTTCTTGGAAAAACATACCTGATTCACGATTCAATTGTACCACCGCGATGGAAAATACTGAATGATATGAAAGAAGTTGCCGGGCATATATGTATGAATGCTTCCTTGACCGATACCTTGCGAAAACAGAATGTGGCAGTTTGGTTTGCACTGGATATGCCTGTGAGTTCAGGGCCTGATCGCTTTATAGGACTGCCCGGAATAATCCTTGAAGTTGATATTAACAATGGTGCTCTTATAATGACGGCAGATAAAATTGATATAAAGCCACTTACCGTTGAACTTGATGTTCCCGCTAAGCTTAAAGGCAAAAAAATTGATATGGCTGAATATACCCGGTTAATTGAAAAACAGATGAAGGAGCGCCGGGCTGCCGAAGAACCCTGGTTCTGGGGAATCAGCTATTGAAATTTAGCAAAATCAGAAAATATAATTCTTTGGTTAGGTGAGTTTTGGGAATTTATTTATACAATCCATAAAAAAATAAGCAAAAGTAAATTGAAATAAATATTCCGGATTTCAGTTTTCTAACCAAACCACGATCAACCTATTGCGACAACTTAAACTGGCACTATTTCATTACTGATTTATATATTTTGACCTTCTTTGGTTAATAAATACAATAAATATGAAGTTTGCTTGTTATACTTATGCAAAATGTGAATACTTTTGTAATATAAACTTATCTGTTAATCGTAATCACCACCTCTGTAATATGAAGAAAATAGCAGCATTTCTCGCAACTGTAGTTATTCTCACAATACTGCTTTCCTCTTGTGGCTCATCGGAAAAATGCGCTGCATACGGTGAATACAAGGACTACAAAGTTGAAACCAGGTAAATAATACGTTTTACAGTATTATTATTTCATCACATTCCATGCATCAAAACTGTAGCTTAATTGTTTATTTATTAAAAGCAAAGCAGATGCGGTTATTGCTGACGGTTGTTTTAATCTCACTTTTCACTGTTTTCCCATCAATAGTTAAGGCTCAGGATGTACCCGAAGCCGACACTGTTGATATGGGCTTTTTACTGCGTAGAGAAAAGTCGGGCAATGTTATGATACATACGCTGGGTTATGGTGTAGGATATCGCTTTGGGGTGAATAAAACATATTTCAAAAACCGCATGTTCGAATTCGATTTGCTCGAAATGCGGGCTCCAAACCAGGTGAGGCGATACAACCAGACTTTCCCAAACCCGCGCAGTTATGTTTACGGCAAACTCTACAGTCTGTTTATTGTGCGTGCAGGTATCGGACAGCAGGTTTTAATGAACCGGAAACCATATTGGGGTGGCGTTGAGGTGAGAGCCTTTTATTATGGAGGACTGGATATCGGACTGGCTAAGCCAACTTATTTATATATAGCCTATTATACAATTGATCCTTCAATTAATCGTCCGGTTTTCGACAGGACTTCACTGGAACGATATGACCCTGAAAAGCATTTCCCTTATATTGGCGCAAATCCAACTCCTCCACTTAACGATATTTACGGTAGAGGACCGATACTTAGCGGATTCTCAAACATTAAAATATACCCGGGACTCTATGCAAAAGGAGGTTTTAATTTCGAGTTCAGTGCACAGAATGATCGCATTAAATCCGTGGAAATAGGAGCCGCCATAGATGTATTTCCAAAACCAGTCCCGGTAATGGCTTTCAGCGAACCAAGCTATTTCTTTATCACCGGTTACCTTAGTTTCCATTTCGGGAAAAGGTATAATTGATTTTTTTTGATATCGGAATGCGGATGACGGATTGTTAACCGTAAACTCAATTAATTATTCATTATTCACGCTTCATTAATCACTCTTCAATAATCATTAAACACCATTCACTTTCATCTAACTAAAAATAACCTGCTGTAAATGAGCCTATTGCAAAGTCAGTTTTTCTTCACTTCTAAACTTTATCTTTACTCCGGTTAGTTCCAATTAGCGATAATTACCGTGTAAGTCTATTCACTATTCACTATTCACTTTTCACTTTTCACTATTCATTCGAATCAAGCGTTGAAATCATGCTTTATCTATCGGAGGAATTAAACTTTTCCAGAGTATTAAACTCTGGAAAAGTTCGTCTGGCACTTTCATCTAACTAAAAATAACCTACTGTATATGAACCTATTACAAAGTCCATTTTTCTTCACTTCTAAGCTTTATCTTTACTCCGGTTATTTCCAATTAGCGCGATAATTACCGTGTGAGTCTTTTTACTACTTGTACTGAGAGCAGTTAAATATTCGTTATTAAAGCGAATCAAGGGTTGAATTCATGTTTTATCTTTAGGGCATTAACTCTTCCAAAGTTTAAAACTTTGGAAGAGTTCGCCTGGCAGCTAATAAGTTACAATTTCAACTCTTCACTCTTCATTATTCACTATTCACTAAGTCTCCCCTTCTCCCCTTCCCTACTTCATCCCCTTAATTTCCATCTTTCTCAGTTTAGGTGCAAAACCGGCAGTTACCAACACAATCAATACCGTCATTCCTCCACCAAAAACCACCGAAGGAATAAGCCCCATAAGTCTTGCGGCAAGTCCTGACTCAAAAGAGCCTAATTCGTTGGAAGAGCCTACAAAAAGGCTGTTAACCGAAGCAACACGTCCACGCATTTCATCAGGAGTGTACATCTGCAATATGGTTCCGCGTATAATCACGCTTACATTGTCGAACATCCCACTGAGTGCAAGTAAGCCAAGCGAAAGAAAGAAATTCCCTGACAAAGCAAAAAATATGATACAGGCACCGAATCCTCCAACAGCCCATAAAAGCTTAATACCCGACCGGTGTATAGGAGGATGATAAGCAAGTATCATGGCCATCAGAACAGCACCCAGCGCAGGAGCCGCCCGCAGGAAGCCAAGTCCTTGCGGACCGGTATGCAGAACTTCGGAAGCAAAAACCGGGAGCAGCGCTACCGCACCTCCGAATAAAACGGCAAACATATCAAGCGCGAGCGCACCCAGCAAAACCTGGTGACCAAATACGAATTTCAGGCCGGTCGAAAGACTTGTAAATATTTTCTCTTTAACTTGGCGTAATGGCAAAGGAACAGATTTAGAGGTATAAAAAAATGAAAGGCTCAAAGCAGAAAAGAAAACAACACAGATAAACGCGGCATGTATTCCGGCAAATCCGTACACCAGTCCTCCGACAGCCGGTCCCGAAACGGCAGCAATATGCCAGATGGTACTGTTCCAGGTCGAAGAATTTGCATACAGGCTTCGCGGAACAATCTGTGCCATGTATGCCGATTGGGCCGGATAAAAGAAAGCCCTTGCCAAACCGGTGACTGCAATTACAATGTAAAGCGGCAATACTCCTGAGGTTAGGTACAAGGAAGGCATGACATAACTCATGTAAAGCAAAACGATGGCAGCTAAAACATAAACGGTTGCAGCTATCGAAATTATCGTCTTCCTGTTTACCAAATCTGCTACATGGCCGGCAAATAAAGCCATGGCAAGAAATGGAATTGCTTCCGAAAGGCCTATAAGTCCGAGCGAAAACACATCATGAGTAATATCGTAAACCTGCCAGCCAACAATTACACTCTGCATCTGAATGGCGAAAGTGAGAAAGAAACGACCTGTGATAAACCTGCGGAAATTGCCGATACGCCATACGGCATAAGCATCATTCTGATTCTGAAACAATTTTAATATACTCAACGTTCGGATTTCTGTTAAATAAATGCCTCTGCAAAGTTATTGATTTTGAATTAAACAGTCAGATTTAATGGCTGCCAGATTTTAGTAAACAAAACAAAGTCCAAATAGGATCATTTTGCGGATGATATGATTGCAGCAATAGCAATAGCAGTATCTATCCTTCCAAATGTAATAGCAGCCAGTGAATTGAAGATGAAAAGTATCTGAAAAACTCTACAACCTGGTTCAGAATTTTATCGGAACTGAATTAGTAGAACATCAATCTTTGATAAAAAACTTAGATTGTATCTTTCGATAAATTTACAAAGCCAGTTCCATCCCACACAGGAACAGCCTTGGAGGTATTGAGCAGGAAGCAATGTTGCAGATCTTCGAGCTGACCAAGTTTCACCAACCGCTGATAATGATTTGCTTTTTTTACCACTTCCAGCAGGTTAATTTTTGATGATTGCCAAAGCTTTATCGAAACTTCTGATGCATCGCAAATATGCCTGAATTTTCCGGATATTTCCAGTGATTCGGCAAGAGCTCCGGCACAAAGGGTATCTTCGAGGCTAAAAGTATTTTTCCAGCCTGAGCAAAGAATCACAACATTTTTTTGCTGATTGGTTAACCAAGCGGATATTGCACTAATGTTTGTAAAAGCAGCCACTGCGATATTACCCGAACTTTTTGCCATTTCAACAGCTTGCGTCCCGTTGGTAGTGGAGTAAGCCAGGCTTTTCCCCTCCAATTTACTTTTCAAAAAAACCACAGGCGAATTGCCATAATCTGCAAAATCCACCTTATTTCCATCGCGCTCAGCGGCTGTAAGGTATCCTTTGTTTTTAAATTCCAGTAATTCATCCAGTACCGATACAGGAATTACAGTCTCGATCCTGCTGTCGAATGCGGCACAAAATGCTGTGGTGGCGCGCAATACATCAATAACAACAACAATATTTTCATCAATAGTTGTACGAAATTCAAATAATGCAGGCGACAAAATAACCTCAATACTATTCATGGAACAAATCTATAAAAAAATGCGCAGCTAAATTTACATTTTGCTGCGCATTTCCAAAGTTGTAATTTATCGAACGGAGGTTTAACCTTTGTAAAAAGGTGTTTTTACCACCTGTGCTTTAAGTGCTTTATCGCGAATGCTGATAAATATTTCGCTTCCCGATTTCATATAAGCTTTTGGAACATAAGCCATCCCAATACCTTGCTTAACTGATGGACCCATGGTTCCGCTGGTGACAATACCAATTATGTTACCGTCGGAATCTACCACGTCATATCCATGTCGGGGAACGCCACGGTCAACCATTTCGAAACCCACCAGGCGGCGTGATGTTCCATCTGTTTTTTGTTTCAGGAAGATATCTTTATTTATAAAATCCTTCTCATCCGTAAACTTGGTTATCCAACCCAGCCCGGCTTCAATCGGAGAAGTTGTATCATCAATATCATTTCCATAAAGACAATAACCCATTTCGAGGCGCAAAGTATCGCGGGCAGCAAGGCCAATAGGCTTAATACCGTATTCAGCTCCGGCTTCCATAACAGCGTTATAGATTGTCACAGCATCTTCGTTAGCCATGTATATTTCGCATCCGCCTGAGCCTGTGTAACCGGTTGTAGCAAAAATCACATTTTTAACTCCGGCAAAATTCAGCTTTTTAAAGGTATAATACTCCATATCAGTAACCACCGTATCGGTAAGCTTCTGCATCGCTTTTAGCGCAAGCGGTCCTTGTACTGCAAGTTGAGCTATTTCGTCGGAGGCATTGTACAGCACCGCACCAGCTTTATTCTGGCTGAGCATCCATTCCCAATCTTTTTCAACATTCGATGCATTTACAACCAGGAGGTATGTTTCAGCATCAACGCGATAAACCAGCAGATCATCAACAATACCGCCTTTGCCGTTTGGCAGGCACGAATATTGAACCTTTCCGTCGATAAGAACAGAAGCATCATTGGTAGTAACATACTGGATAAAAGCCAACGCATTCGGGCCTTTCACCCATATTTCGCCCATATGAGAGACATCGAAAACGCCCAGTTTAGTACGTACAGTTTCGTGTTCGTCGTTAATTCCCGAAAACTGTATCGGCATATTGTAGCCTGCAAAAGGAAGCATCTTTGCGCCAAGTGCCTCATGAATTTGTGTAAAAGCAGTATTTTTCATGTAAATTTATTGTTTTGATTAGTTTGTTATTCTATCGTAATCTAGCAGAAGGAAGTAATTCAAGTATTTCTGAATAAATTTTAAAAGTTTCTTAGACACGACAAAAGTAAGAAAATGGAATCATCCTGAGCAATTTACATTTATTAAGTTTCAAAAATTAGAACAGATATTCTTGAACTCCAACGGATGAAAATAAATTATGATAAAAATGTCATTTTTTAAATTGCCGGTGCAACCTTTTCAGCATATTCAGTCCCTTTAGTGTTTTAGAACTACTTTGAACGTTATTGCGTTACAGGGTGGCAATTCTCTGCTTTTGGAAAAAACAAAAATATGCTTAAAATTGGAGTTATTGGAGCAGGTCACCTGGGTAAAATTCACATTAAATGCATCAAAGAAATTCCCAAATTTGAACTGATTGGTTTTTTTGATACAGATAAATCAAATGCTAAAATAGTAGCTAAAGAATTCGGAATCAGAAGTTTTGATTCAATGGATGAGTTGATAGCCGCATCAGAAGTAGTTGATATTGTAACACCTACCATTGCTCATTTCGAACTTGCTGCCCGTGCATTAAAACAATTCAGGCATGTATTTATCGAAAAACCAATTGTTACCACACCTGAGGAAGCGCTTAAACTGATTGATATTGCAGGCGAAGCGAATGTAAAGGTACAAGTCGGACATGTTGAACGTTTCAACCCGGCTATGGTGGCAGCACTACCGTTCATTGACAAACCAATGTTTATAGAGGTTCACCGGCTTGCCGGTTTTAATCCGCGTGGTAACGATGTTCCTGTAATACTCGATCTAATGATTCATGACATTGACATCATACTGCATACTGTAAAGGCGAACATCAATACAATAAGCGCCAGCGGAGTAGCCGTTATTACGGACACTCCCGATATAGTGAATGCCCGGATTGAATTCGATAATGGCTGTGTTGCCAATCTCACTGCAAGCCGGATATCGCTCACACCCATGCGTAAAGCCAGATTTTTTCAGCGCGATGCATATGTTTCTGTCGATTTCCTCAATAAAAAGACAGAAGTGGCGTTTCTTAAAGGTATTAACGGAGGTGAAGTAAATCCTTTTTTACCAATACTGGAACCAGGAAACGGGAAAGAAGCAAAACAGATTCACTTTGAAAGACCTCTTATTATCCCTACCAATGCCATTCAAACAGAGCTTTCGAGTTTTGCACACGCGATAATTACAAATACCACTCCCAACGTAACTATCAATGACGGTTACAAAGCTTTGAAAGTCGCTCACCAGATACTTGAAAAAGTGGAGGATGCCTTAAGTAAACATAAGCCTGACTAAAGCCAAACTTAAAACAGAGAAAACCTTGAACTAATTTTAAACCTTGAAACCCGAATCCGCTGCAATAGCCTGCATAATTTCATGCTGAAAACGAAAACGCTTGAACACAACTGCACCGAATCATATTTTTAAACACTCATCATCTGATTCATTACATAAAGTTAGGATACTATTAATGAATAAAAGAGTACAAATCGCCAAATTCGTTATTGCTGACCTTTTATCGGCAGCTATTGCCTGGAGTATCTTTTTCTTCCTGCGCAAATCGGCTGAAATACAGGCTGTACAAGATACATTGCAAATCGTACTGAACGACAACAAATTTTACTCCGGAATAATTGCTATCCCGCTTTTCTGGCTCCTTTTGTACACACTTTCGGGTTCCTATCACAATATCTATCGTAAAGCCCGTATGAGCGAATTAGGACAAACGCTGAAGATCACTTTTATCGGTGTAATTATCATCTTCTTCGCCCTTATTCTTGACGATGTTATCAATACCTATAAGGATTATTATCACCTGTTCATCAATCTGTTCCTGCTCCAATTTCTGATAACCGTTACATTCAGGCTGATACTTACTTCGCAAAGCCTTTATAAACTGAAACGCCGTATCATTGGCTTCAACACTATTATTGTCGGGAGTAATGGCAATGCAATTTCAATTTACAATGAAATTGAGAGCCAGCCTAAGTCAGCATTCAACCGCTTTGTGGGCTTTGTTCATGCTGTGGAATATCCAAGTTATAAACTCGAAAAATTCATTCCCAACCTGGGGCATTTCTCAAACCTGCACAGGCTAATCACCGAAATGAATATCGAAGAAGTAATTATTGCTACCGAACGGTCGGAACACAGAACTATTGAACAAATCATCTCTGAAATTGAAGATACCGATGTACTCATTAAAGTGATACCTGATATGCAAGACTTCCTCCTTGGTACAGTAAAAACCACATCTATTTACCAGACTCCTCTCATACAGATGTCCTTCGACTTTTTGCCTCTATGGCAGTTAAGCCTGAAGAGATTTATGGACATTGTTCTGTCTGCAATTGCTATTATCATACTGTCACCGGTCTATCTTTTTTGTATGATAGGCGTCAAAATGTCGTCGAAAGGACCTATATTTTACACTCAGGAACGTGTTGGAATAAGGGGTAAAAAATTTATGATACCCAAATTCAGGACCATGATAACCGGGGCCGAGAATGGCACACCAATGCTATCTTCAAAAAATGATAGCCGGGTTACGCCTTTTGGACTCATGATGCGAAAAACACGCCTTGATGAAATACCCCAGTTTTTATCGGTTTTAAAAGGAGATATGTCGCTTGTAGGACCAAGACCTGAGCGTCAGTATTTTATCGATCAGATCACAAAACGTGCCCCTCACTACCGGTTGTTGCTTAAAGTTAAGCCGGGCATCACTTCATGGGGACAGGTAAAATACGGTTATGCCGAAAATGTGGACCAGATGATAGAGCGACTGAAATATGATATTCTTTACCTCGAAAATATGTCGTTGGCAATGGATATCAAAATAATGGCTTATACTTTGCTTACTGTGATGAAAGGAAGCGGGCAGTAGGCTGGGAAGATAGGAGATGAGGGGATGGGGACAAGGAGAAATGGGGAGATGGGGTATCATAGAGTGACTTAGAGATAGGAGATGGGGAGATGGGGAGATGGGGACAAGGAGAAATGGGGAGATGGGGTATCATAGAGAGACTTAGAGATGGGTAGATGGGGAGATGGGGACAAGGAGAAATGGGGAGATGGAGAAAATCATTTAAAATTAAAAAAAATGAGAACCAGGTTCTTTCTAATAATCTTTTCGATAATTCTGATTTTAGGTTGTGAAAAGACGAAATACGAAAGTACCGGAACAATAACCGGGGCGGATATGGCGATGTGTGCCTGCTGCGGAGGTTATTTCATTGAAATGAGCGGAACAACATACCGCTTTGAGAAAACAGAATTACCGGATAATTTCATATTTACAGACGACCAATTGCCTTTAAAAGTTGAACTGGATTGGAGCCTGAAAACAGATATCTGCACAGGAGTAAACTGGATTAAAATAGCGAAAATAAGAGTAATACAATGAAAATTATCAAAGTCAGAATCCTAACCGGCTACAATGTACTGATTACTGCATTAATGACATTGCTGGGCTTTGCAACAGCCTGCGAACGTTTTCCCCGCATGGAATACGGCACTCCTCATGCAACATTTATCACCAAAGGAAAAATAACATCCAATCACGACAACAATCCTGTATCCGGAATTCAGGTGAGGATGGTGGCTGATTCGAACAGAAGACAAGTTGATTCAATAAACAGCATAAACGACGGAAGCTATCAGGTGTCCGACAATTTTGGATTTCCTGTTGCCCAATCCTATACCATGCAATTCAGAGATATCGACGGAACAATAAATGGCGAATTTCAGAGTCTTGATACGGTTGTGGAGTTCAAAAATCCGGTTTTTAACGGCGGCGACGGGCATTGGTACGATGGCGAAACTCAGAAGGAATTCAACGTTAAACTGAAACCTAAAAAATGAGCGTTTCAGATATCCCTTTCAGAAAACTACTGGCTCTCAAACTGCATTCGCGGTATAAGCGAAATGTAACCAAACTACATACCCTGAATTATATACTATGGGAATGTACGCTTAAATGCAATTTATCCTGCAAACATTGCGGCAGCGACTGTAAAAAGGATTCTGCTGTAGCTGATATGCCCGTTAATGATTTCATTACTGCAATTGATCAGATTATACCCATAGTTGAACCCAATAACACATTGGTCGTTTTTACCGGCGGTGAGCCATTGGTAAGAGCTGATATTGAAGAAGCCGGTAAAAAACTTTACGATAAGGGTTTTCCCTGGGGAATAGTAACAAACGGTTTTTTATTAACCCAGCAACGTCTTAATTTGCTGATGAACGCCGGAATGCGATCAATAACTGTTAGTCTTGATGGACTGGAAGCATCACATAACTGGCTGAGAGGAAATGCCAGGAGTTTTGAAAGAGCTTTTGCCGCCATAAAAATGCTGGCTCAAATCCCAAATTTAAAGTACGATGTAGTGACTTGTGTTACGCAGAAGAATTTTAAGGAATTGCATCAATTAAGAAATTTGCTGATTGAAAATGGAATTCAGGATTGGCGCATTTTCACCATTTTCCCTATTGGGCGTGCAAAAAAGAATGAACTTTTACAGCTTTCTCCTTCGGATTTCAAGTTACTTTTCGATTTTATTCAGCAAACACGAATTGATGGAAAGATAAAACTGAATTATGGCTGCGAGGGCTATCTTGGAAAATATGAAGGCGAAGTGCGCGACAATTTCTTTTTCTGCAGGGCAGGAATAAATATAGCCTCAATATTGGCAGATGGTTCCATTTCTGCTTGTCCTAACCTGAGAGACAATTTCATACAGGGTAATATCTACAAAGACAATCTGGCAGATGTATGGATAAACAGGTATGCGAAATTCAGAGATAAGAGTTGGACCAAAACAGGAAAATGCGCGGGATGTGAATCATACCATTATTGCGAAGGCAATGGAATGCATCTGCGCGATGAAAAATCAGGCGAACTCTTATTTTGTCATCTGGAAAGAATAGAAGAAGGTGCGAAAGATCATTTCTGCTCGTTAAATTAAAAACTTACCACTAAATCCTCGATTTCTTTAAATCAGCCAAACGCAAGAAAGTTATTTAAAAAATTATCCCGATTATAGTTAATACACATGCCATGAAAAATCCATTGAAGATTATAGTGTATGCATCTTCTTTTTTGCTCGCAGCGGCATGCGCTAAAGATGAGTCCGCTTACGTTCCAATGTCGGGCGATTATCTGCCGATGCAGGCAGGTAATTACTGGAAAATTGAAAATACCTCTAAAATAGCCATAACAGGAACAAAGATAATTGATGACAAAACTTATTTTGAATTCGTTCAGGCTACCGATACCACTTATTACAGGAATGAAAACGGGAAAATATATGCCAGGCATTTAAACGACGGTGAATCTGTAAAATTTGATCTTACCGCCAATGTAAACGATACATGGACATATAATTCCGGGGCTGAGTGGATTGTAAAAATAGTAAGTAAAACGGATACATTATTGATTAATCACACAAAAGTGCCGAATTGCTATCATTTCTTTTTTGATATACCAGGTTTAGCTGATGAAGAACATAGTATCTGGCTTGCACCGGGAATTGGGTTTATTAAACTGGATTGCGGATTCTGCCCCTACCCTTTCCTCAACCTCGAAAAAGCTAATATCAATAATCAGGAAATTACTTTTCCCTGATTGTCACTGTTAAATTCGTAATTCCGGATTTGATTTTCAGAGAGCTCCGCTTTCAATCATCAGAACAATACGTTCAATATCTGCATCTTCGCCAAGCGGATCATACTTTGCTTTGAGGTCGTAACCGAACAAACGCGCAAATGATTGATAAAAGAAAGCCCTGAACTTTCCTCTGAAATCTCTTACTATATCGTATGAGCTATTGCTGGTTTGCCTGTCAATTAATTTCAATAAAATCTTTCCCTGCGATATGGTAAGATCCCTCAACTCGTTGCCAAACTGTGCTTCAATCTCATCCTCTGCCTGTTTCATCATAGCTTTCTGGACTTTTTCATTTTTAACGTTGGCAATTTTCTGGTTGTATTCATTGAATTTGATACCTGCCAGCCTGGCATAAGGATACGCCTTTTTAACATTCCTCACCAGTCGTTCCCATTGCCGCGAATCGGCCGGGCTATGGAAAGATTTATTGCCCCATATCTGAACCTGCTCAACATACAAAACAGGGATAGTATCACCATCAATCACAACAGTTGAACACTGATAGCCATTATTGGTATCGTGGGGATTAATGATGGCTTGTGCCGAAATAAGGAAGGGTACCAGAGCCAGTAAACCAACCAAAATGAACCTCATAGTACAGGTTTTTTTGAAGTGATTCAATACTTATGCCGGTATAATAACAGCAGCAAATGCATTATTATTGGATGGTTGTTGAAAATAATCAGATATTTCAAACTAAAGAGAAGAATCAGGCAACTTTTAACCTTGCAATGTTAGTCTTCCCGAGTTTTTCGGCGGCATAGGCACGATCGATTACCAGATCGGAATGTTTGGTCTGCGAAGGAATATCGAACATGGCATCTGTGAGGATGGCTTCGAGAATTGAACGCAGACCACGGGCACCGGTGCGGAATTCGAGGGCTTTATCCACAATATACTCATATACATCATCGGTGAATGTGAGTTTAACATTGTCCATTTCGAAGAGGCGTACAAACTGTTTTATGAGTGCATTCTGCGGTTCGGTGAGTATGCGTATAAGTACTTCGCGGCTCAATGGGTTCAGGTAAGTTACAACCGGGAACCGGCCAACCAGTTCGGGAATCAGCCCAAAGCTTTTTAAATCCTGAGGTGCCACATATTGAAGCAGGTTATGACGGTCGATAACATCTCTTTCGCGGTCATTGCTGTAACCGATGATATTGGTTTGCATACGGGCTGCAATTTTCTTGTCGATTCCGTCGAAAGCGCCGCCTGATATGAACAAAATATTACGTGTGTTAACCAGAATCATTTTTTGTTCAGGATGCTTACGTCCGCCCTGGGGAGGAACATTTACATCGGCTCCTTCGAGCAATTTAAGCAAAGCCTGTTGAACGCCTTCGCCGGATACATCGCGGGTTATGGATGGATTATCGCTTTTACGTGAAATTTTATCAATTTCATCAATAAATACAATTCCTTTTTCGGCGGCAGCCACATTGTAATCAGCAGCCTGAAGCAGCCGGCTAAGAATGCTTTCAACATCCTCACCTACATAACCTGCTTCGGTTAATAC
>JBBSDG010000004.1:0-35465 GCA_038249635.1 Bacteroidales bacterium
GCTCAGCAAGCATTACCACCGACCTGCCGAAAAACCTGTCGTGAAGCGAGGGCTGGCTTATAAGAATACGACCGCCGTTGGGATTTTGATCGGGTATAATCATATCTGATTGTTTAAATAGAAAAGTCAGTTCAGGTGGGTTTACTTACTCACTGTCGTGAAAGTAACGCAAAACTTTGCCCAAGATTGTATGATTGTTTTATCTTTGAGGGCTAAATATGATTTTGAATTCCTTAGTTTTCAACAGTGGCTATGATGAATAAACCTGAATTTTCAACAGGACAGGAAAAGTTTAACCAACTCCGGGAAGAATTTCCTTTTATGGAATATTCAGGGTATAATGCAAGTATTGACACAGTTGGGTTGCATGTAAAATATGCATTTAATTTGGCAGGCAAATACATTTTTCACCCCGGATTCAGTATCCCCCGAAAGAGATTTTTCACCAACTTTCCTACTTCTGAAACATTGGAAAGCCCGATTTTCAAAAACCTAATTTTTCAGATTGGTCTCATCGAGCTGGTAAGTTACTGGAAATCTGCCTGTTCGCCAAATGTAATTATTAAAGGACAATCGCTTTCTGCTGATCAGGTTGCATGGTGGAAAAACGTTTTTTACCATGGCCTTGGCGAATTCTTTTATACAAATGAGATAGTTATTTCGGTAAAGGATTTCATGAATATTGAAACCGATGGTGAAACTATTCCAAGGCAATCCATAACCCTCGACGAAACTGTAATTGTGCCTATAGGCGGAGGAAAAGATTCGGTAGTTACATTGGAATTGCTTTCCAAAGCCGCCCATATCCGGCCGTTTATCATGAATCCCCGGGGAGCCACACTCGAATGTGTGCGTGTTGCCGGTTTTGGGAACGAAGGATTTATTGAAATCAATCGCCGTCTTGATCCGCTTTTACTGGAATTGAATAAGCAGGGATTTCTGAATGGGCACACACCATTTTCCGCCATGCTGGCTTTTTACAGCCTGCTGGTATCGGCCATTTCGGGTCACAGACACATCGCCCTTTCCAACGAATCGAGTGCCAACGAACCTACTATTCCAGGAACTGATGTTAACCACCAATACTCGAAGTCGTTCGCATTTGAATCCGATTTCAGGGAATATGTAAGGAAATACATTTCGGAAGATTTCAATTATTTCAGTTTTCTAAGGCCGTTGAATGAACTCCAGATAGCCCGGATATTTGCCGAACAGGTAAAATATTACCCGGTTTTTAAAAGCTGTAATGCGGGAAGTAAAACGGATATCTGGTGTTGCAGCTGCTCAAAATGTCTCTTTGCATTTACCATCCTCAGCCCGTTTATTCCTATGATTGAACTGGTTCATATTTTTGGGAAAAACCTTTTTGAGAAGCCTGAAATGCTTGAATACCTGAAGGAACTTACAGGAATTGCCGATGTAAAACCGTTCGAATGTGTTGGTACTATTGATGAAGTAAATGCCGCACTTCATATGTTTATTGCCAGGCATAAACACGAAAAACTGCCTTTGCTGCTTGATTATTACAGCAATACAACTAACTTTTCGCCCGATGATCCGAAAATATCAGCAAAAATATTGAATGAATTTAACAATGATCATTTCCTGAAACCTGAATTTATTGCAGTGATTAAACAGAAACTAAAATGAATGAACTGATAAAATCCCTTCTTGAAAATAAGAGCCTCGCTTTGCTGGGTTTTGGCAGGGAAGGGCGATCGACCTATAAATTGATCCGAAAGGTTTTACCTCTTAAAACGCTTACCATCATTGACGAAAACGAAGCGATCAGAAATGATGCAGTTCTGAAAAACGATCCAAATCTGAGTTTTATTTCCGGTAAGGGATGCATGCAGTTTATTGATGATTTCGATGTGGCCGTTAAATCGCCTGGAATACCTTCGAACACTTTACAAAAAACATTTAAGAAAGTCAGCCTTTCATCACAAACCGACATTTTCCTGCAATGCTATGGCAAACAGGCCATTGGAGTTACCGGAACCAAAGGGAAAAGCACCACTTCGAGCCTTATTTATCATATCCTTAAAAATACAGGTAAAAACGCACTCCTGGTTGGCAATATTGGAATCCCGCCTTTTGATTGCATAGATGATATCAAGCCCGATTCCATAATAGTAATGGAGCTGTCGTCGCATCAGCTCGAATATATTTCACATGCCCCGCATATTGCCGTATTTCTTAATCTTTTTCAGGAACACCTTGATCATTATTATACGTATGAGGATTACCAGTCGGCCAAATTCAATATAGGTAAATACCAGAATGCTTTGGATTATTTTATCTATAATAAGGACAATGAAACGCTGGCAAAGCTGCTTGAAACATCAGGAAAACAGGTACATAAGTCACTCGGCTTTTCGCTGGAACCGGGAACGGATTCCGAAATAACTATAAATAATGATTGGATTGAGCTTTTTAGTGGAAATGATGTAGTTAAATTATACGACAGCAGCTTAGGCCAGGCACTCAAAGGTCATCATAACCTTTACAATATTATGGCTGCTGCCGCTTCCTGCTTTTTGTGTAGCATAACTCCCGAACAAATCGGGCAGGGAATCAGGTCATTTAACGGGCTGGAACACCGCATTGAACTGGTGGGAAATTATGCAGGTAAAATCTGGTATAACGATTCCATTGCTACCATTCCCGAAGCTACAGTCGAAGCTGTTAAAACACTTAAAACCGTTGATACAGTTATTCTTGGCGGTTTCGACAGGGGAATTGAATATGATGTTTTGTATCCGTTTCTGTCAACCGCCACAGTAACTAACTTGATTTTTATAGGTGAAGCTGGAATCCGCATGATGAAGGAATTTGGAGAATACGGCACAAATTCCAAGCATTTATATACCGCCACCGATTATAAACAAGTGGTTGCTATAGCAAATGAAGTAACCGAAAAAGGAAAAATATGCCTGCTATCGCCGGCCGCTGCCAGTTACGATATGTTTAAAAACTTCGAAGAGAGGGGAAATGCCTTCAAAAAAAATGTGAGAGACCTTGGCCCCTCACATGTTTAATTCCTGCTTACGCTACAAAAAAAATTACTCAGTTGCATCTTCAGGCTTTGGCTTGGCTACTGATTTTTTCGCAGCTTTTAGCGGGGCCTCAGTAATTTCAGGTGCAACAGCAACAATAGGTTCAGCAGCTTTTGCCTTTACCTTAGGCTCAGCTTTAGCTTTTTCAGCAACCTTTTTAACTTTTGCTACGGCTACGGCTTCAACAACAGCTTTCTTTTTATTTTTCGGTCGGCGAACACCGGTTGAACCAATAACTATTTTGCCCCTGCGCGATTTTTTATCTCCTTTTCCCATGATATATTGTATTTAAGTGATTTCGTAGTGGTGTAAAATTAATGAAAATTAAGTACCAACGCGAAATAAATTAAAAATTCCGGTTGATTATTTATCAGATAAGTATTCCGATTGAAATTTTCGCTCAATCATTTCGCTGTTGGAAGTAGTATTCCGGAACCATTGCAGATAAATATCGGTTTGTTCTACTTCTGACAATTGCCAATCTGCATTTTTGGCGCGGATCCGTTCGGTAAAATGAAACAGGCACAGCGAAACGGATACTGAAATATTGAAACTTTCGGTAAATCCATACATCGGAATACGGACAAATTCATCGGCCATGGCAAAAGCTTCGGGCGTTAGACCAAATTTCTCGGTTCCGAAAAGCAAGGCAAACTTACCTTTAGCCACATCAAAATCGTGAATGGAAACCGCTTTAGGATCAGGTGTGGTGGCCACAATCCGGTAGCCTTCCTTTTTGAGGTCTGCAATGCAAGCGGCTGTATTATTATCAAGGTTGTTATGCCGATGCAGAGTCAGCCATTGGGCGGCACCTAATGAAACATGCGGATTAACTTCGTACTGGTAAGAGTTTTCGATAATATGAACATCCTGAACGCCAAAACAATCGCACGAGCGAAGTACAGCACTTGCATTATGAGGCTGGTAGATATTTTCGAGCGCAACCGTTATGTATCGGGTACGGTCGCTCAAAACCCTATCCATCAACTCGTTGCGCTTTTCGAGTTTCAGATTCCGGTAAAATTCACAAAGCAGTTTTTTATAATCTAACTCTTCCTTAATTCCATCCATATTTCAAATCCTAATTTGTACTCCTGTTGAATAAAAACCATCTGACCACAACCAACCTTTTATAAATCCGGCCCGTAAAATTCAAAGCTATTATTAATTCGTAAGATAAGCCGTTTAACAAAAGAACACTTTAAAAACCACAAAATGAATATTTCCTTTTATAAGTTATAAAAAAAAGAGAGCTATGGTTAGTATTTCCTAAAAAAAGGCTACTTTTGCGCCTCAAAATTAAGAATTATGGCCAAGAAAATTGACAATACTGAGGAGAAAATTCACGCGGTAGAAGAAGCGCTGTCGAAATCAGAAAAATTTATTGAAAAAAATCAGAAGATCCTGACTATAATAATCGGCTCCGCTGTTGTTATTGTGCTGGGGATATTTGCTTTCCAGAAACTGTACATCGCTCCCCGCGAAAAAGCAGCTCAGGGTTCCATATTTGTAGCTCAGAAATATTTTGAGCAGGATTCGTTGAAGAAAGCATTAGATGGTGATGGACAAAACCTTGGTTTCCTCGATATCATTGATGAATACAGTATGACAAAATCAGCTAACCTGGCTAAATATTACTCAGGAATCATTTATCTGAAACAAGGTAAATTTGAAGATGCTATAACTTACCTTAAGAAATTCGATAGTGATGATGAGTTTGTTGGTCCAATGGCAACAGGTGGAATCGCCGACGCATATATGGAACTTGGCCAAAAAGACAAGGCAGTTGAGTATTACCTCAAAGCATCAGCCCAGCAAGTAAATGACTTAACTACGCCACTTTATATGATGAGAGCCGCTTTTGTTTACGAAGACCTGGGTAAGTTTGACAAGGCCATTGAACTTTACGAAAAGATACAAAAAGAACATACCAAGAGTGCCGAAGCCAGAGATATCGAAAAATACATTGAAGCAGCTAAGGCAAAAACTTCGAAATAACATATTTTAAACAATTGAAAAATACCTGGATGTTATCCGGGTATTTTTTGTTTAACGACAATTCATGGACAGGAAACTACGGATAATCTATATGGGAACGCCGGAATTCGCGGTTGAGCCTTTGCGTGCCATAACCGGCGCAGGATTTAATGTTTTGGCTGTAATTACTGCCCCCGACAAACCCGCCGGCAGGGGACAAAAGATCCATGCTTCGCCTGTTAAGGAATTTGCAGTGAAGAACAATATTCCCGTTTTGCAGCCGGTAAAACTAAAAGACCCTGATTTTATCACTGAATTGAAAAGTCTTGATGCTAATTTAATGGTGGTGGTAGCCTTCAGGATGCTGCCTGAGATAGTCTGGCAAATGCCCGGATTCGGTACGCTCAATCTTCATGCTTCATTATTGCCGCAGTACAGAGGAGCTGCACCCATTAACCATGCCATTATAAACGGGGAAACAGAAACCGGGCTGACTACATTTTTTATTGAACAGGAAATTGATACCGGCAATATTATACTTTCGCGAAAACTGCCAATCCTGCCCGCTGACGATGCCGGCGCACTTCACGACCGTATGATGGTTGCGGGCGGAGATATGATACTGGAAACGCTTAAAATGATTGAAACAGGAAATGTAAAACCCCGTAGTCAGGAAAATATACTTCCTGACAACACTATTTTACATCCGGCGCCCAAGATTTTCAAGAAAGATTGCAGAATCAACTGGAACAATACCTGCATCAGCATTCACAATCTGGTACGAGGATTATCGCCATTTCCCGGTGCGTATTCTAACCTCATTAATGATAACGAGGGAATTAAACAGGTTAAAATATTCAGGACATCATTTCGGTTAGCGGAAACCCAGGGCAATCCGGGAGCAGTTCTTACCGATTTTAAAAATACTTTTTCAGTAATTACCGCCAACGGAATAATTGATATTGAAGAATTGCAGATGGAAGGGAAGAAACGAATGACAACGGTGGAATTTCTGAGGGGCGTTCATTCGGTGAGTCAGTTTCATTTTGAACTTTAAAGGAATTACTGTAAAAAAGGCTCTAAAAGCACTGGCATTAAAGCAAAGTTATTAACAAAAGACCGTCTTTATTAACAATTTGAAGGGTTTAGCCCCTGTACGTGTTGATAACACTGATTTTTATACTATATTTGTGTTAACAAAAATTTATTATTAACCTCTAAAATCAAAACAATGAACAAAGCAGAATTAATTGAATCAATGGCCGCTGAAGCCGGCATGACTAAAGCTGATGCCAAAAGGGCTCTCGATGCTTTTGTTGCCTCTACAAATAAAGCTTTGAAAAAAGGTGACCGCGTAGCGTTGGTTGGCTTTGGATCTTTCTCTGTTTCAAAACGTGCTGCCCGCAAAGGACGTAATCCTAAAACCGGCTTAGAAATTAAAATTCCAGCCAAAAAAGTTGTTAAATTCAAAGCTGGTGCTGACCTTGTAAAAAATGTCAAATAAGCTTTCGGAATTCATTTTAAATAAAGCTCCTCGACGGGAGCTTTATTTTTTTTCAGTCCATTGAAAGCGGTAAGGCAACAACGCATCTTCGGCAGCATAATCAATGCCAACCCGCGGACCGGTTTTTACGTCATCATTCTTCACTATTATTCCTTCATCCTGTATCCAGATTTTCCTTTCTCCTGGCAAATCATTGCACATATCCAATCCTGAATCCATAACCCGGATTCCCAATAATTTGGTGACATTACCTGGACCAATCCCACTTTTAGAAACCAGTTTATCCTTCCCGGAGCGTTGTTTCATAAATTCGATGCCATGTAATGGCTCGATACCACGCACCAAAACCGCATGAGGCTCATCCCCTGCCGAAGTTACTACATTGAATAAAGCATGTATGCCATAGCAAAGGTAAACGTAAGCCGTCCCGCCCTTCCGGTACATCATTTCAGTACGGGCGGTACGGCGGTTATTGTAGGCATGTGACGCCTTGTCAATTACTCCGGCATACGCTTCCGTTTCGGTAATTATTCCGGCAGTGATTTCATCATTAAACGATGTGTAAAGAACTTTCCCCAGCAATTCACTGGCAATAAGAACTACCTCGTTCCGGGCATAAAATTCAAGGGACAAAGTCTTGACCTTGTTACTATGATTCATACTGTGAATTTGAAATCAGTTTTAAAATTTCGCCTTCTTCCTCTACCCGGCCTTCTTCAATCAGCCACCTGATTAACGTGAGAACATCATTTTCTTTAAATTGTTTCATTTGCCCTACAATTTCAATTACTGAAAACGATCTGATAATTAAAAACCCTAAAATTATCTGCTCAATTTCCCTGGATTGTTTTTCAGTTATCTCTTTGCGCCTGCGTTTCAGGCAAACATCGCAAACTTCGCAATTCTCCGATTTTTTCTCACCAAAATAGGAAACCAGCATACGGCTGCGGCATTCTGTTTTGGAGGTAGCATAGCTGATAATACTTTCGAGCATGGAGAAGGCTTCCTTTTTACGTTGCGAATAAAATGTTTTTGAAAGTGAAATATCTGCGGGGTTTAAACGCTCAGTATTAAATATCAACTGTGGCGAATTTTTATGCGGCAAGTATTGAAGGATTCCAAGTTTTTGCATGCGGTTCAGCAAATCATGAATTTTCGGAGAGTCAATTCCGGATCGCCTGGCAATCTCGTTTTCGCTGATACGGGTAAAATCGGTAAACACGCCACTGTATGACCGCAGAATGATCCGTAACACTTTGTCAGCCTCGGCATTTTCGAGTTGGTATCGGTATAAATCTTCTTTCGAACAGGTAAATATCATCCGCGAAGAATCATCCCATGCATCATTCAATGTGATGTAACCGTCGCGCTCAAGGATCTTTAACGAATTAAAAACAGTTACAGGTTTCATTTTATAAACGACACTGAATTTCTCGAAATCGAAATCGAAAGAAACATCTTTACCCGCGCCAACCGGAAGTTGAAGAAAATTCCCGAGCGCCTGGTAAACCTGCCGAACCGTTTCGGGATCGGGCCAGGATAATTCGAGGTGGTGGCGGCTGTTAACAACATCATGCTCGTTGAACAACATAACGGCATAGGACTTTTCGCCGTCGCGCCCTACCCTGCCGGCTTCCTGGTAATAAGCTTCCAGCGTGTCGGGCAGATCAAGATGCACAACCAACCGAACATCAGGTTTATCAATTCCCATCCCAAACGCATTGGTTGCTACAATAATACGTGTCTTTCCATTCATCCAGTCATGCTGCCGGGTTAACCGCAACGCAGGATCGAGACCTGCATGATAAAAACCGGCAGACATTCCGTGATGCGTGAGCAATTCAGCAATTTCCTTGGTTAGCCTGCGATTACGTACATAAATAATCCCACAACCTCTCACTCCTGTGCATACCCGTAGCAGTTTTTTAATTTTATCATCTTCCCTCGAAACGACGTAAGCCAGGTTTTTGCGAACAAAACTCTTGCTAAAAACATTGCTTTTCTGAAATTCAAGTTTCATCTGGATATCGTCAACAACCCTTGGCACCGCAGTTGCTGTAAGGGCCAGCACCGGAACTTCCGGAAAAATATTCCGCACTTCGGCAATCCTGAGGTAAGGAGGCCTGAAATCGTAACCCCATTGAGAGATGCAATGGGCTTCGTCAACGGCAATTAACGTGACATTGATTCCACGAAGCATTTCCCTGAATTTCCTGGTTTCGAGGCGTTCAGGCGAAAGGTAGAGAAATTTGGCCCTTCCATCGGCACATTTCTCAAAAGCCATCTCAATCTCCCGCGGATGCATTCCGGCATGCATTTCAACAGCAACAATTCCATGCCGTTTCAGGTTTTCGACCTGATCGGTCATCAAAGCAATCAAAGGCGTTACAACCAGGCATAAACCTCCCTTGCACAAGGCCGGCACCTGGAAACAAATGGATTTCCCTCCGCCGGTCGGCAATAAGGCAAGCGTATCTCTTCCCTCCAACACTGAGTTTATAATATCTTCCTGTAACGGACGGAAAGAATCGTATCCCCAGTAGGTTTTGAGTATTGAATGGGGAGTGTGGTGCATGAGGATGGGAAAAGTTAATGGTTAATGGAAAATAGAAAATAGTGCAGGAGGCAAAATCTTGATTCAGGTTTCAGGGTTTCATAGTTACAGCGTTACAGTACCTTGATCGTAGCCGAAGGGCAGAGTTACCAAGTTGCGATCTCAGCGTTAAATGCTCATTATCAAGTGTTTATTTTATAGTGTTTAGTATTAATAGCCTCAATCAGAACTCCTCACAGCCATAATCTTCTTCTGTTAATAACTCATTAACAAATTCTATATCAAACTCTTCCGGATCGTAATCACCACCCAGCCATTCCAGATAGCTATTGTATTCCTCATGTTTTGGCTGTTGTAATATCTGAAGCATATTTTCAAAGCCCCAAATTCCTCCACAATCTTCTGGCGGGCAATTCATTTTCCCTTTCAGGCAGACCGGGAACTTAATCTTACCATCATCAACAAGTATTTTTTCTAAAATGATGTCGTGCATCCAACCATCTCCAAAATCATACTCGTAAAGAAATTTATCCTTTTCCTTTTTTAAAAGAGCGGATATCTTTATCTTTTTGTAGTCCACATTTTCGAATTCATCCCAGAAATCATCCTCTACAACCCTTTCTCTGTAGTAGGTTGTGCCTTTAATGAACTCATGCAGGTGCGAATTAGTCCAACCCATCGAAGATTGAATAATTCTGTGAAAATTTGACAGTAATAAGTCAGATGGAACTAACAACCTCCTCCAGATGTTGGGCTTAGATCCTTTTAATGAAATCTTAACCTGATAAATTTTCTTTGCCATGATTTTGAATTTTAGTCGATATACTTGATAATTCCCGAAAGTCAGTTCAAATGTTTAAAGCATATTTAATTATGTATTCTAAAGAAATAGCGTTCCCAAAATTAGTGTAAAACATCATAAGCCAGGGGATATTGTTTATAATTCGCAAAGAGAATTAACTTTGCAGAATGAAAATTTACCTGATCGGATATATGGGTAGCGGCAAGAGTACGCTGGGGAAGGAGCTTGCAAAGGCTCTTGGTATTTCGTGGCTCGACCTGGACGATGAATTTGAATTAAGGTATAAAGTCAGCATTCCTGCCTTTTTTGAAAAATACGGAGAAATCTTATTCAGAGAACTGGAACATAAAGTACTGACTGATATTTCTTTGATTCCTGATTTAGTTGTTTCCACAGGTGGTGGCGCACCTTGTTATCATGACAATATAAAATTAATGAACCAGACGGGGATAACTATTTACCTGCATGCATTACCGGAACTGCTGATTTCAAGAATCGAACTTTCGGCCAGGAAACGGCCGCTGTTTCAGCAGATGAAAGGTGAAGATTTCTTTCAAAAAATTACCATGCACCTGCAAAGCCGGGAACCATTTTATACGCAGGCAAATATTACCATCGAGGCAAATAAGCCTGATGTCGAAGATCTTAAAAAGAAAATCCTGGATTACACTTCCATCATTTCCTAAGTGTAAGCAAAACCACATTTTCGACGTGATGGGTATGTGGGAACATATCAACCGGCTGCGTAACAGCAACTTCATATTTTTCGATCATCATGGCAATATCGCGGGCCTGCGTTGCCGGGTTACAACTCACATACACCACTTTAGCGGGTTCTATCTGAAGTATCTGTTTAACGACATTTTCGTGCATTCCGTTACGGGGAGGATCGGTAATAATTACATCCGGACGACCGTTTTGCAATACAAACTCCTCATTTAAAACTTTTGCAAGATCACCGGCATAATAAACGGTATTCTCAATCTGGTTAAGATCGGAGTTGGTATGCGCATCGTCAATGGCTGCTGTTACATACTCCACTCCTACAGCTTTTTTTACATAAGGCGCCACAAAATTGGTGATGGTGCCTGTGCCACAATACAAATCATAAACCAATTCATTGCCCTTGAATCCGGCAAGATCAAATGCCGTTTTATACAAATAATAAGCCTGATGGGGATTTGTCTGGTAAAAGGATACCGGCCCAATCCTGAACCGGAGTTTTTTCCCGCCATCCACAGGAGCATCCATCACTTCTGTAATATATGGATCACCTTTCCACAAGCGCATTTCCTGATCGGTAATAGTATCATTTTGCTTGGTATTTACCACATAAATCAACGAAGTTATCTGTGAAAAACTATCGGCAATAAAAGTCATAAGCTGGCTTATTTCGTCCGGAGCCTCATATGCAAAAACCACGATTACCATCCAATCGCCTGCGAGCGTATTCCGGATCAAGAGGTTGCGCATAAAACCTTCGTGGCTTCGCGGGTTATAAAAACTCCAGCCTTTATTCAGGGTGAAATCCCTCACGGCTAAACGGATAGCATTTGAAGGTTCCGGCTGGTGATAGCAATGCTTAATATCAAGCACCCTGTCGAAAAGCGTTGGAATATGAAATCCGAGGCCATTACTCTGGCGCTCTTCAGCCGGTAAAGCCATATCATCGGCATTCAGCCAACGACGGTCGGAAAAAGTATATTCAAGTTTGTTCCGGTAACCGGTTGTAAGCGGCGATGCAAGGATAGGCAGCATTTCAGGAAAACTGAACTTTCCGATGCGGGTAAAATGATCGTTTATTTGTTTCTGCTTGTAAATTAATTGCTGCTCGTACGAAAGATTCTGCCAGCGACAACCGCCACAGGTTCCGAAGTGTTCGCAGAAAGGCTCAACCCTTAGTTCACTGTAGTGATGAAACTTAATGGCCTTGCCTTCGCAGTAGCTTTTCCGCTTCGAAATCACCTGAATATCGACTACATCGCCGGGAACACAAAACGGCACAAAAACCACCATATCATTTACACGGGCAACGGATTTGCCTTCAGCTCCGGCATCAAGAATGGTAACATTTTCAAAAAAAGGCAATTGGCGACGGGGCATGGAATTTCGGATTTACGATGTACGATTTATGATTGGGGAAGTCTTGAGCTGCAAAGGTACAACGATTGAAGTTAATGATAAGAGGGTTTGAAAAGTTTGATTGGTTTGAAGGGTTAGGCGATGTGGATACGATGGCCACAGGATTAAAAAACTCACCCCCTGCCCCCTCTTTTTGAGTGAAAGATAGAGGGTGAAGACGGAGTATGACAAGATGTTATCGGCATGATCCGGTAGTTATCAACTATTTTCCGTTAACCATTTTCTATTAACTATTTCCCATCCTCACATTTCATTCGTAACTTTGAAAAGAATTTTACACACTATGTTAAAAATATTTTCACCCGAACAAGTCAGGAAGGCTGACGCTTATACTATTCAGAATGAACCCGTTTCATCCATTCACCTGATGGAACGCGCTGCCGTTGCATGTGCTGAGTGGATGAAAAATTTCAGCGATTTAAGCCACAAGCATATACTCGTATTTTGCGGACCAGGCAATAATGGCGGCGACGGGCTTGCGATTTCGAGAATGCTTCATGAGCAAAAGGTTCATGTTATTGCTTTTATCCCGGATGAATCTGCAAAAACATCTGAGGATTTTTCGGTTAACCTGAGTCGGGCCAGAGATAGTGGTGTCGATTTGCAATTTTATCCTTCGTTCAACCTTGATCAGGTTGCTGAAAACACATTGATAGTTGATGCTTTATTTGGATCAGGCTTATCGAAACCTCTGGATGGCATTTATAAAGAGCTTGTTGAAACGATCAATAAAAGCAAAAGCATCACCATTTCCATTGATATTCCTTCGGGATTATTTGCGGATAAATCTATTGACATTTCGAAAGATACGATTGTAAAAGCGGATTATACGCTCAGTTTTCAGTTCCCAAAACTCGCTTTCCTGTTTCCGGAAAATGAATTTATAGTAGGCGACTGGCAAATCCTTCCCATTGGTCTTCATCCCGGTTTTATCAACAGTGAGTCCTGCAGGAATTACCTGATTGAATTTGATGATGCAAAAGCAATTCTAAAACCAAGATCAAGGTTTTCGCATAAAGGAACCTTTGGCCATGCTTTCCTGATTGGCGGAAGCAAAGGGAAGATAGGCGCCGCTGTGCTGATGGGAAAATCGTGCCTGCATTCCGGGGCGGGGCTTGTTACAGTTCATCTGCCGGATTGCGGCTATCCTATTATTCAAACTACCGTTCCCGAAGTAATGGTATCTGTTGATACTAATGAAAATGAATGCACGCAACTGCCCAGGCTTGATTCTTATTCGGCATTGGCTGCCGGTCCCGGACTCGGGCACGGAAAAGATACGGCAAATATGCTGAAACATCTTATACAGGAAGCTAAAGTTCCTTTGCTTCTGGATGCGGATGCCATTAATATGCTTGCTGACAACCCGACCTGGCTGGCATTCCTGCCCAAAGGCACTGTGCTTACACCCCATCCCGGCGAGTTTGCACGGCTGGCCGGTAAAACTTCCAACAGTTTCGACAGGCTTGAAAAATTACAATCTTTTTGCATTAAATATAGCTTAACCATTGTACTCAAAGGAGCTTACACTATAATTTGTTCACCTTTAGGAAACTGCTATTTCAATCCAACCGGCAATCCGGGAATGGCTACCGGCGGAAGTGGCGATGTGCTTACAGGCCTTATTACCGGCTTCTCTGCTCAAGGCTATAAACCTATTGAAGCTTGTATATTAGGTGTTTACCTGCATGGACGTGCCGGAGATTTGGCCGCAGCAGAAACAGGATATGAGGCATTGGTTGCCGGTGATATTATCGAAAGTATAGGAAAAGCATTTATGGAGTTGTATTAATGTTTAGTACAATCAGGAAAAACATATGGCTAACTTGTAACAAAATTTTAAAATGAGCGACGAAAAAGGTTCTAATTCCAGATCAAGGGAACACCAGGCGAACGAACGGACATTCCTGGCATGGATCAGGACCAGCATTGCACTTATGGGTTTTGGTTTTGTAATCGTAAAATTCGCTTTGTTTCTGAAACAAATCTCATTGCTGGTTCAAAGGAGCACAGTTGTGCCTTCGAGGGGATATTCGGCTGATATAGGAGTAATTATGGTAGCTTTGGGTGTACTTCTGGCAATGCTTTCTTTCTGGCAATACCGTAAAACCGCCAAGCAACTCGAAAGCAACACCTATGCGCCATCGTCCCTGCTATCTGTAATACTTGCTCTTGCTATAATAATCGGAGGAATTTTGCTGATAATTTACTTGTTACCGAATATTAAATTATAAGCATAGCCAGCATTTGTATGGTTGGATTTGGGATTTCAGGAATTAGACGTACCTATAAACTGATTTACCTGAACGGTTAATGCTACTCGCGCCCGCTCTGCAAATTCCTCCTAGTGAGATTTACTTCCCGTCTGTTTCCTGTTACAAATTCTGCCAGAAGCTTCATTATATGTTTCGGGATATAAATGGGTACAGTTATAGTGAATTATATGCTTAAAGATATAGTTTGTGGGAAATACATAGTTTTACAAGCATAAGGATATAAATTGCTGGCAACATTGTTGATCAAGGGTTCAATGCCTTTGGGCGTTCCTGGCTCAATGCCTTCAGTGTTCAATGATTTGCGTTCCTGCTTCTTCGTTCCTCCTCGCAGTATCGGCTTTGCTTTCAAAGTTCTGCTGATTCGGGTGCATGTTTTAATTTGTTCGCCCGGTATTTCAAATTATGGCCATTTCTTATTGGCTTGGGTCTGTAATTAATTTCGCAAACCCGGGTATTATACCATCATGCTTTAGAAACGCTCGCCAGCAATGGAAATTTGGATTTGCTGAATAAATTGTTGATGGCTCTGTTAAACTGTTTGAACGAACTGTTTCAAATAGCAGTAATACTAGAATGAGTATTTTCAAAGAAACAGTAGTTCTCGTGAACAAGAGGAAGCCGTTATTTTTAACTTTGCGGAAATACTATCTTTTAAGAAACGTGCAATAGATTATTTTAGTGATTGTCCAATTGTGGTATCTATAATCGAAGATTCAAAATATCAAAGAAAAGCCATTAAGGAATTGGTTGTATTTTACAACGAAAGTTGTGCCAAATAATCAAAATGGGCACCTTCTAAAACCAATTCACATTTTAGTCCTACTGTTTCGCAAGCCAATTTTAAGGTGTCAAAATCTAAATACAACCATTTCATAGGAGTTTCTTTCTTTCCTTTATAGGATAAATAATAATCCAGTTCGCCATAATAATTGGAATGTGCATCTAACCAAAAACCATCATCTTCATCTTCGTACATATATTTAATATCAGAAGAATCAATTAAAATCTGTCCGTTAGGTTTCAACAGACTCTTTAAATGTTTCAGATATTTAGAAACCTGCGATAATTCCTGAAAAATACCCGTGCCATTCATCAATAACAGAATGGTATCAAAAGGATCTGTTTCATCAAGAAGATTTTTAACTTCAGCTTTTTTAACACCACGGATTTTTGATACTTCAACAGCACCTTTAGAAATATCAATCCCTTTAACTTCAAGATTTTTACTTTGTAGATACAAACTATGATTGCCGGCGCCACAACCAACATCGAGAATAGAACCTTTCGCTAATTTTAATGCCTTTTGTTCGAGTTTTGGCATGTCTTTAAAATCTCTGAATAAATAGGGAAGAGGCAACTTATCGTCATCAGAAATATTTGTTGACGTAATAATGTCTTCGGTGTACTTTCCGTTTTGATAATCTAATAAAGCTTGTCCAAATAAATCTTTCATCAGCCGGTATTCTATAGCTGCATTTGTTGCTTCTTCCATTTATTATACATTTCAACAATTATTTCAATATCATCATATCGCAGTTCCTTATTTAAGATCATTTCTTTCAGTTTAGGATAATCTAATACAAAATTAGCAACCCAATCCTTAAATCCCATTTTCGTAACCTCCAGATACGAATTGTCAATCTTTTTATACAAGAAAAAAGTCTCAGTATTATAAGAACCTCCACTTACCGTATTAAATCCACCTGCTCCGTATGGGGTAAACATAGTTGATGAGCCCTTAGATTTTATTGATAACAATGTTATAAAACCATCAATTTCAATTCGTACAAAGTTTTTCCCATAGCCAAAATCAACTGACAAATAATTAGCTATACCGGCTTTTGAATAGCCTGATAAATCCTTTGGCAGATAAACTATTTCAGCGCCGGCACTATCAATAAATGCTATCTTCTTAGGTGCAATTTGAAACCTGGCTGGAAAGTAATCTTTAACCTTGCCTATAATTGTATCTTTACCAAGAGTAACTATATAACCTTCAGAAAAATTCTTTTGCGCTGCGGATGTATATCCTGCCACAACTACTATAAAAACTATAAACGCATTTCTCATAATTTGTAAAATTTAATCTTAGTTTGTAATTACTTTGCTTTTACCATTGTGCTTCACCAAAGTATTCCCGGAATAAAAATGATAGTTTATTGTTACAGTAAAGCGTCTGAAAATAAGATATGCGCCAACCAGGGGATTTGGAGTTTGGGACTTGCAGCTCGTATTCATTCATAATTACTTTTACAAGAGCCTAAATTATTACGTTAATTTTAATTGTTCATATCTTGTTTCAACAACATTCTTATATGTTTCTTTCATTGTATCTGACAAGAATGATTTGTCGATCCATTCAATAGCCATTGGCTTATTTTTGATCGTTCGCTTAAAAACACCCTCTATTTGTTTGTCGGTTAATTCCAATGTTTTCCCCAATCGCTCAAAATTCTCCATTCTGAGTTTTTTCTTTTTACCGTCAAGCGTAAGCGCGAGTTCCTCTGTATCATCCGGATTAACGATTGCCACATTAAGAAGGTCGTATGCCGGAGCCAAAACCCAACCTGAAGGGCTTTCGATCATGGAGAAATTCTTGAGGTGCATATCATTATTCCCGGTTAAAAAGGCAAATACTGCCAATTCGAAATAAAATACCTTATCAAGCTGGGTATTCCCGGAGTAGTCGTGAAGCGCCTTCCCCACTTTCTCCATCGAACTTTTATACTTATCAACAGCTTCGGTGATCTGAAACATATCAAGCATGTGGATTTTCTCACCTTCATCTGTTCGATCGACTCTTTTGGTTATATATGATAATTCACCGGATGCCAGCCGTATCAAGCACGAAGGAACTACATTTATCCCGAATGCTTCGGCTATGCGCATGGTAACATGTTCATTTTGGGGCATTTCAGGAAACTGATCCGAAGGTGGTTTAAAAATGTATTGTCCGCCGAGGGCACCCACAATGGTTAACCGGGTTTCGGCCTTTCCCCTTACTTCTTTCACCAGCGACATGGATAACTTGGCCTGAATTCCCGGAACTGCTACTCTTTGTTCAACAATATTCCTGGCCAGTTCAGCCATTTGATTAATTGAGTAAGGAATTTTTGGTGGTGTTGCAGATCCAAAAAAATCCACAGAGCATTTCACGTGAAAATCCGACTCACCTTCTATAGGTTCATAACAATATAAGCACTTATTCTCCATGTTCTTCCGGTATTGGCACTACACTTACTGCTCCTATGCAGTTTTGGCAACATGCCAGCAGTAAGCCCATGCGGTCATTTATGGCTATTTTCCAGTTTTTAGAAGCTATTTCCAATAACCATCCTTCCGGTATCAGCCCTTCGAAAAATGGAAACAGTCGATTGTCAGAGTAAGGTTTTTCTGTAACAGGCATTGTAAACGTAATAAACTCCAACGGATGCTCTTTTACATAGTGCAAATCATATTGAAAGACAAACTCGCCTTCATCAGACTCCAGAATAATTCCGGCAAAATGATTTTTATAATATACCTTACCTCTTCTCATACTGCAAGTTCTTTACAGTTTACAGGAGCCAATTCGTTGCCAAACATGTTCAATACAAGGTTTACCTTATTCATATTCAGATTTGTTTTACCCTGCTCTATCTTGCGTATTACGGTTAATGCAACTCCCGCCCGCTCAGCAAATTCCTCCTGGGTGAGATTTACTTCCTTTCTGCGCTCTTTTACAAATTCTGCCAGATGTTTCATTATATGCTTTAAAATATAAATTAGTACAAATATAGTGAATTATATGCTTATAGATATAGTTTGATAAAAATAAATCGTTTTATATGCTTAAGGATATAAATCACAAATAATCAAACTCATGCCAATCTATTTAATCTGAAAAAAATCAGGATATCTCTTGCTTGGTTCGGGCGCACCTTTTGACACGTTCGATGGGTGTGTCAGATTATAGTTTAATCTTACCGTGATGCGTTTGAAATAAAGATGCCAGCCAGGGTATTGCACCGACACGCGTTACAAACGCGCGCCAGCCAAGGATACAAACATGCGCCAACCAGCATGTGTTGGACTAATTACCATATTTCTTGATTTTTTTCTATTTTCTTAAATCAGCAAAATCATCATAAAATGCTAATGGATATTCATGTTTTGGAAGTAGCTTTTTATATTTCATAAAATCGGAAATATAAAGTGTTGTTTCTTTAAAATTTGTTTCTATTTCTTTCAGTATAGTTTGCCAGTCGTAAAAAGTCTCTACCATATATTGAGTTGCCCCCTGATCGTTAAAATAAAAAGTTTCTGCCCCTCCTATTTTTTTAAAGAAACTCATTACTTCACGTCTGTATTCTGTAACATAACTTGGTAAATACTGATTCTTATCCTCTTTTGTAAAAGCCTCGCAGAAACTATACCACCTACTGTTGAAATAATTATACCAATTGTGAAAAGTATCATTATAGATTGTGCCATAATCGTCTTTTTCGGGATATTCTTCTTTAAGTTCAAAGCAAACATTGTTAAGTGCTTCATCAAATTCGGATTTATTATAATCATCTTGCACGAAATAAGGCAATTTATAGCCTTCATCGCCGTATCGGCTTTGAACTATATGATAAGAATAATATTGGTCGGTAAGTAAAAGCGTTTTTTCGGCATTTGGATATTCAACTCTACCAAATACCCAATATTGAAAACAAGAGGCACGTGGAAAACCATCCCAATCAAATTCAAAGATATCATCAACACCATATACTACATTAGCCCTAAAACGATTGGATATATCTTTGGCCAAAGCTTCCAAACTACTGGTATCCAAATTATGCCTGCCTATACTGTGAACATCACTTCCCATAGCTTAATTGATTGAACTTTCTTTTATTATAATTTCTTCCTCTGTTAAACCGTATAATGCATAAACCATTTGGTCTATTTCTTTATCGGTTTTTTCAATTTCGGATTTTATGGTTAGGGCTTCCTGCTCTTGTTTTAAATAATATTCTTCCCATTCCGCTTTTTGTTCTAAAGTAAGCTTGATTTTATTCTTTAAAAGCTCTTTTAAAAATTCGTTAAACGGGGTTTCAAACCAGTTTTCCAGCTTGGCCGAAAGCTTTTCGATGTTAAACTCACGCTGAATATTTCGTCTGAATTTTGTTGCCACAGACTGTAAGTCAATAGTTAAACTAATCCTTAATGTTGCCAATGCTGCCAGTTTTTCTTTTTCTTCCTCATTCGCTTTCGGTACCGGAAAATGCTCGAAATAGACTTTTCGAATTTCACGTCGATTATCTCCTAATTCGGGACAATTCCACCAAATCCAAAGTTTAGCTAGCGAAGTGTTGAATACAGCAGTGAGGAATAGTAACGATATAGAATTATCTTGAGCAGTCAGGAAAAAACTTTTGTCATTACCTAACATTCCGCTCTCATCGTACATAAATGGAAATACCGAAGTCATATTTGGATACATAATTTTCGGTCTGGCAAATTCTTTCAAATATGCACAATTGCGCAAATTGTAAGGTGTGTCACCTTTATCTCCTCGTTTTTCAAGCATAGAGTAAAAGGCATCCAAATATTTTTTAATGACAGGGTAATCATCTATTAATATGGGCGGTAATGGTGGATTTTTCTCTTTTATGCCGTTGTGAACATTAATTAAAAATTCGCTGTTCGCAAATCCATAAGCAGTTATATCACGGCCTCGCACCATAGGCTTGATTAGTTCGACACTTTTAGAATCTGCGTCAATCAATTTTTTTCGGGTATTATCACTTATAAAGAAAGCATCGTTAAAACCTGTTTTTATACCATAATAAATATTTATTGGTAAATCTCTCAATTTAATGCCTTCCAATTCCATTTTTTCCAATTTACGTGCTTCGTCGGTTGCTACAATTATCCAACTTTCAGCAGAAAATACTCTTGTTGTTTTATTTGTTTGAAATACTATTTCTAAATCGGATGTAAATGTTTTTATAGCACACGCTTCTGTCATTCCTTTGTATGGTTCATTCGTCAGAATCAATATATGAGGATCAACAACCGCATCGTCAAATACAGGAATACCCGGAAAATCAATCAGTATGGTTGGATTAACGTTACTTGAAAGAAATTTCCGTAAACTTTCGCCATAATTTACTCGAAGCCATTTATTAGAAGTTATATAGCTCAGGTAGCCTTTGGACTTTAGTAATTGACAGCCACGTTCATAGAATAAGCAATATAAGTCGGCACTTTTATTATATGTTTGAAACCCACATTTCGAGAGGATCTCACTCATTTCTCCCATCGTTTGAAGTTGCACATACGGCGGATTCCCAATCACCACATCAAAACCACCTTTATATTCGGTACGGAAGGCATGGGCTGTGGTGCAGAGGAATTCTTTTTTTAGGTTTTCTATTTCTTTTATTTCCGGTAATTTATGTTTTACCCGGTTATTGCGGATGTATGCGATAGCATTATGCAGGTATTCTTCGTCTTTTATTTCAGATTTTCCAAATTTTTGCGTCCATACGGGCCTTTGCGTTTCCCCTCGGGTAGTCGTTTCTATCGTTAGAGATTCGTCGCTCTCTTTCGTTCCGGCGGTAGCGTTCTCTATCAACAAGGGGGCATGCCCCCTTGTTCCCTCGCTCCCCTCTCTCGCCTCCGTAGTCGTATATCCTCGTTTCCGATTCCTTATCTTCGCGCTTACCGACTTTAGTTTCCCCACTATCTTCGTCAGCTCTTCTTCTTCGCATACCAGCAGCAGGTGCATATGGTCGCCACAAATATTATATTCCAGCGCGTTCAGCTTATCAGTTTTTGCAATATCGGCAATGGTTTCGGTAATTATTATTTCATCTTTTTCATCGAACCATACGGGCTCACCCATTACCACATGGTTATCGAACATACGCTGCGAATAACGCGAATTGTGGGTTGCCGTGGTAATATGCCAGGCTTTCTTTTCTTTCTTCCGAAAAATGGTTGGAAATTCTTTTTGCCAGTTAAAAGCTTTCTCACCTGCAACTGTTGGGTCGTCAATGAGCGAATTTCCACATTTAATATTGTTGTTGAGTTTGTTTAGTTTTCTTCCTTTTTGTGCAGTGCGGAGCCAAAGCGACAGTTTAGCAATTTCAACAGATTCCTCGTTTAAGTCAACACCATAAATGTTTTTTTCAAGAATATCTGTTGTTATGTCGGAGAAAACTAAGCCTGCACCAAATAATTGTGCTCGTAAACCATCAACTTTCCGATGCTCAGTAATTAAAAAATCCAGCGCTTGATTTAGAAATGCACCTGAACCACAAGCAGGGTCAAGAATCGTCAGGCTTAAAAGCCAATTACGATAATCTGTTAATTTATCATCCAGAATTTTAATCGTTTCCTTTTTTCGGTTTTTTCGCCCTTTGGCATATTCTTCGTCAACAATAATAAGTTCATTGCGTTTTTCTTCGCAAAGTTTACCAACCGTGTTTTCAACTATGTATTTTGTAATATACTTTGGAGTATAAAATATTCCATCCTTTTTTCGTCTGGTTTTTTCTGTATCAACTTTCTCGCCTTTTATTTCGGCTTCTACATTTTCGATTTCGCCAAGCGAATGTTCAAAAATATGACCAAGGATGTTTACGTCAACATCGGTTTCAAAATCGTAATTACTTAATATTAAAGTATGTTCATACAGAATTTCATCGTCAATTGAAATGCTATCCAGTATTTCATCGGGTGCAAATAGTCCGCCGTTGTATGCAAAAATATCGTATTTCCTGCCTTTATAACCCGTGTTCATGTAACCGAAATACTTTTTAAACCGGTCATATAATGGCACGTATTCGTCCAATTCGTCCTTTAACGTTTCCCACTGTTTTACAATCTCACTGATAGAATTTGGCGGTAACAATAGTCTATCTTCGGCGAACAAGATAAAGAGAAAACGGTCAAGTAATTTTTGGGTTTTCTTGAAAAGTAAAAGCTTATCTGTTTCGGGATTATTCTTTACAAGGTTGTTGTAAATCGCTTCACGGAATTTCGAATAATCGGCATACAGTTTTTTAGTAATATTTTGTTCCTGTAAAACCGATAATTCTTTAATTTTTTGAGGCAATCCGCTTAGCAGATTGTCTTTTGCCAAACAAAGCCACATTAACGAAAACTGCTCTCGGGTCAGGTTAAACAAATCAAAGTCAATATATTCAACGGCGTTTTGAATGTAGAAACGGAGTTTTTCAAAGTTTGAGGTAATCACATAAACACATTTCGGATGATGGTTTTTGTACCCGAATGCTTGTGTTTCAATTTTGTCTAAGTCGGTTGTGTCAGTTCCCTTTAATTCAATAACAGAAATTGCGTCTTCACCTTTTAAAATTGCTCCGTCAGCCTTTTTGCTGTTTACTATGTTCTTTAGTTCAGTTGTGAGGTTAAAATTAGGATGTGGATTTAGTGTATATCCAAAAATCGAAACGAAAAGTTCCCGTAAAAACCCCTCCTGGAATTGCTCCTCTTTCGAATTTCTGATGTTCTCCTGAATCGCAGGATTTCCAAAATAGTCTTGAAATGCCTTATATTTCTGGTCAATCAGAATAGAATCTAATTCATTTAAATATTTTTTCTCTACCGATTTTTGAAACAAACTCATATTATCCTTTTAATCTCATTTCTAATTCAGTTATCAGTCTGCAAAATACAATTATATTGTCAGTTTCAATCACAAAGTATCTTGCTAATCCTGGTGCGAGGGCAAAAAAAGTATTTCCAAAAAATAGGACAGTTCGTGTTTTGGCAGCGAAGCGATGGTTGTAGTGCGGGCTTGAACACTCATCTTTTGTGCGTTGGCATATTCTCTTTTTTTTGTCTTTTAAATCTAATGACAATTTATCTCTGACTTGTTTTCGTGGCTTGCATACAACTCGCAAATATGCCTCTTAGTATTATGCAAATCCTTCCAATACAGCATATATCGTTTACTTTCAAATCAAAGTATAGTTTTACAAATATATAACCTAATTGCCATCAAAAATCCCTGACTTCCATAAATCAAAAAATATTTTCACTTTCCCTTTATTATCCCAAACCTATTTCTAATCTTTGTGAACTGTTTCACAGAAGCATAATTTAAGTGTAACTAACACACAATCACATGAAAGCAGCCACCAACGACACCCCAATTGATTTTGAAATCGTAAACGACAAGATTAAGGAGCTGAATGTTCCTTTAGTTGGCAAAGCCACCATAAGGGAAATCAAACGTCTTGTCGATAATATTGAAGAAGCTACAGGCAAAAAATTTATCCGCATGGAGATGGGCGTTCCCGGTCTGCCGCCGGCACAAGTTGGAACGGATGCCGAAATAGAAGCGCTGCAAAGAGGTGTTGCTGCTATTTATCCTGATATTGATGGGATTCCGCCTTTGAAAAAAGAAGTTTCCCTATTTGTGAAAAATTTCATGGATATTGATGTTGATCCTGCCGGCTGCATTCCTACAGTAGGTTCCATGCAGGGCGGTTTTGCCTCGTTTATGACGCTTTCGCGGATGGATAAGGCAAAGGATACAACCTTGTTTATTGACCCAGGTTTCCCGGTGCATAAGCAACAGCACAAAGTAATGGGCCTTAAATACGACAGCTTTGATGTGTACGAATACCGTGGCGAAAAGCTTCGCGCAAAGCTGGAATCCTATTTTGCAAAAGGGAATATACATTCCGTATTGTATTCGAATCCCAATAATCCATCGTGGATCTGCTTTAATGAACAGGAACTCCGGATTATCGGCGAACTGGCAAACAAATATAATGTAGTGATTCTCGAAGACCTTGCTTATTTCGGAATGGATTTCCGCAAGGATTACAGCAAACCCGGCGTGCCGCCATACCAGCCAACCGTTGCCAAATACACTGATAACTACATACTTCTGATCAGCAGTTCCAAGGCTTTCAGTTATGCCGGACAGCGGATCGGGATGATGGTGATCAGCAATAAACTGTTCAATACGCGCGCCGAAGATTTGCTCAGGAATTACTCGAGCGACCAGTTTGGCCGCGCCATGATTTTCGGAACGGTTTACTCGCTGAGTTCTGGAACTGCGCATTCAGCACAATATGCTTTGGCTGCTATTTTAAAAGCCGCCAACGAAGGGAAATTTAATTTCGTGGAGCAGGTAAAAGAATACGGGGAGAAGGCAAAGATTATGAAAAAACTGTTTGTGGATAGCGGTTTCAGGATCGTTTACGACAAGGATATCGACCAGCCAATTGCCGACGGGTTTTATTTCACCATTATGTACCCCGGTTTCGACGGGCCGGACCTGATCGAAGAACTTCTTTATTACGGCATCAGCGCCATTTCCTTATCCATTACCGGAAGCGAGCATACCGAAGGACTTCGTGCTTGTGTTTCGCTGGTAAAGCGCACCCAATTCCACGACCTGGAATTCAGGCTGAAAAAATTCCATGAACATCACCCGGTTGTTTAGGAGATTGACGAGTTGATAGTGTGGATGAGTTGAAGGGGGACAGGGAGAAGGGGGGACAGGGGGGACAGGGAGAAGGGGAGACTGGGAGACTGGGAGACTGGGAGGCTGGGAGACTGGGAGAAGGGGAGACTGGGAGATGGGGAGACTTAGAGACTGAGAGGTGTGGAAGGATGAGACCCAGGTTTCAAATTCCAAGGCTCAAATTCCAAGTCCCAACTGACAACTCCTTACACCTTACGTCTTATTCCTTACCACTTACACCATACTCCTTACTCCTTAGATCTTAAAAATAAAATATGGAGCAATCTAAATTCGTTTTAAATTAGCAGAATAATTTTATTTGTAAAAAATAAGAGCTTTGGAGTTGTAATAAATATCTAACTTCGCAGCCGAATTCAGTGAAACACTTAAAACGTTATGGCAAAAAATAAAGGCGAGATCGTAGTTGATAATGAGAGGTGCAAAGGATGCGAAGTGTGCGTTCCGGCTTGCCCCGAAGACGTTATTGCTATGGCTAAACAAGTAAACAGAAAAGGCTATCATTACGCAATGCCAATCAACGATGCTTGCACCGGTTGTACCAATTGTGCTGTAGTTTGTCCGGATGGAGCGATTACTGTTTACCGTAAGAAATTTAATGATTAAGCAAAAACCAACCTACGCATGAAAGAATTACGGTTAATGAAAGGGAATGAGGCTTTTGCCGAGGCTGTGATCCGTGCTGGTGCTGATGGATATTTCGGATATCCAATCACTCCGCAATCGGAAGTAATGGAATACCTTATGGCTCAGAAAACACACGAGCGCACAGGCATGGTTACCTTGCAGGCTGAAAGCGAAATAGCTGCCATAAATATGGTTTACGGAGGAGCGGGTTGCGGAAAACGCGTGCTCACTTCATCGTCGAGCCCCGGAATGAGTTTAAAACAAGAAGGAATTTCATACATAGCGGGAGCTGAGTTACCTTGCCTGCTGCTTAACGTAGTTCGCGGCGGACCAGGCCTGGGCACAATCCAGCCGGCTCAATCCGACTACTTCCAGAGCACCAAAGGCGGTGGCCACGGCGATTACAGGCTTATTGTTCTTGCACCTTCATCGGTACAGGAAATGGCCGATTTTGCAGGTCTGGGCTTCGAATTGGCTTTTAAATACCGTAACCCGGTATTGGTTTTGTCGGATGGCGCTATAGGTCAGATGATGGAAAAAGTTGAACTTGATGTACAGAAACCTCGTTTTACCGACGAAGAAATAAGGAAGAATACGCCTTGGGCAACCATTGGTAAAACTCCTGACCGCGATCATAACATTATTACTTCCCTAGATCTGGATTCGCTGAAGATGGAACAGCATAACCATGATCTGCAGGCGAAATACCGTAAGATTGAAGAGAACGAAGTGCGTTACGAAAAGATTTCATGTGATGATGCTGAATATCTTTTTGTCGCTTATGGCACCAGTGCCCGTATTTGTCAGAAATCAATAGAACTGGCACGGGCTGAAGGAATAAAAGTCGGACTATTGAGACCTATCACCTTGTTCCCATTCCCAAAGAAACCAATTAAGGAAATGGCTTTGCAGGTGAAAGGCATACTTTGCGTTGAAATGAGCGCCGGACAAATGATTGAAGACGTACAACTGGCAGTTGAAGGCCGCGTAAAAGTTGAGCATTTTGGCCGTTATGGCGGAATTGTACATTCGCCGTCAGAAATAGTAGAAGCTTTGAAGAAACAAATCATCGGAGGATAAGGATATGGCAGAATTTAAAACAAACCCTGAAATATTACAGCCTGAAAACGTTGTTTACAAACGTACTGAGCTTCTTACCAAAAAGGACCTTAGCTATTGCCCCGGCTGCGGACATGGTACTGCTCACCGTATCATTATGGAAGTTATTGAGGAAATGGGAATCCAATCCGAAACCATTGCTGTAGCTCCTGTTGGATGCTCGGTACTGGCTTATGATTTTATGGATGTCGATATTCAACAGGCTGCTCATGGTCGTGCTCCGGCTGTTGCAACCGCGATAAAACGACTGTTTCCGAATAAATTCGTTTTCACCTATCAGGGTGACGGCGATTTAGCTGCTATCGGCACTGCTGAAACCATTCATGCCTGCAACCGCGGTGAAAATATCACTATCTTTTTCATTAACAACGGTATTTATGGAATGACCGGCGGACAAATGGCTCCAACCACGCTACCGGGAATGAAATCAAGCACCTCACCTTATGGACGCGATGTTGCCACAATGGGTAACCCGCTGAAAATGACCGAGCTGGTTGCTCATTTGCCGGGAACTTATTATGTTACCCGCCAGGCAGTTCATTCGCCTTCAGCAGTTCGCAAAGCTAAGAAAGCAGTTCGAAAAGCCTTTGAAAATCAAAAACTTAACAAAGGAGTTTCGTTTGTCGAAATTGTTTCGAACTGTAATTCCGGTTGGAAAATGACTCCGCTACAGTCGAACGAGTGGATGGTTGACAATATGTTCCCCTTCTACCCTCTTGGCGATATTAAAGTAAGTGACGATAAATAATATTCCGGAACAAGCATAGTATAAAATCTGAAAACAATGACTGAAGAAATAATCATAGCCGGTTTTGGCGGACAGGGAGTTCTCTCGATGGGAAAAATCCTTGCTTACTCCGGAGTAATGCAAAACAAAGAAGTGAGCTGGATGCCTTCGTACGGTCCCGAAATGCGCGGCGGTACAGCCAACGTTACGGTAATTATCAGCGACGAACGTATCAGTTCGCCCATCCTTAACGAATACGATACTGCCATTATCCTGAACCAACAGTCGATGGATAAGTTTGAAAATTCGGTAAAAAAAGGCGGATTGCTTATTTATGATCCGAATGGCATTATCCGTCATCCCGAAAGGAAAGATATTAATATCTACACTATCGAAGCTGCTGAAAAGGCCGCCAAATTAGGACTCTCAAAAGTTTTCAATATGATCGTTCTGGGCGGCTTCTTGAAACTGAAACCCATCGTTGACATGCAATATATTCGTAAAGGACTTGAAAAATCACTTCCGGCCCGCCACCATGTAATGATTCCTGAAAATGAAAAAGCCATTGAAACCGGTAAAGGACTTATAACACCTGTGCTGGTTTTAAATTAAGTAATTGATAGTTACTTTTAGTAAAAAGAAAGACTGCTCTGAAAAGGGTGGTCTTTTTTTTAGGGGTTAGGGGTTGGGGGTTAGAATTTAGAAACGGGAATATTTCATATTTTAAGCCGCTGAAAGTATAGCTAAAGCGCAGGTTTACAGCACTTCGACTCCGCTCAGTGTGACAAGATTTTTGGGTTTTGCGTTGAGTTTTGGAATTTAAAACTTGAGTCTGCTCCGAAAAGTCTTTTACCCCTAAATCCCTTAAAGGGGACTTAGTCCAATTTATTGGTTTTCAACGCATTCCCATTTAGAGGTCAGGGGTAAAAAAGTTGAAAATTAATAAATTGTGACTTTTCGGAGTGGACTCAAACTTGGAATTTAGAATTTTTATTTGTGTGCATTTGTGTGTCATTTGTGAGAATTTGTGGATACTACCTTTCCATTACCTTTGCAAAATGAAACTCACTCATCAGCAGCTTTACGAACTACTTGAAGAAAAAGCCGCGTTTTATAACAACCCGCAATTTATATCAACTGATCCCATCAGCATTCCACATCTGTTTAATAGAAAAGAGGATATAGAGATTGCAGGATTTCTGGCTGCAACGCTGGCCTGGGGACAAAGAGTAACAATCATCAATAAAAGCCGTGAACTGATGAACCGTATGGAAAATACGCCTTACGATTTCGTTGTCAACGCTTCAGAAAAAGAAATCGGAGTATTGTCCTCATTTGTACACCGTACATTCCAGGGCGAAGATTGTATGAGTTTCGTCCACGCACTTCAGCATATTTACAGGCAGCATGGCGGACTGGAACAAGTATTCACAGCAGGTTATCGTCCAAACCAAAGCATCAAGGAATCAATCAGCAGTTTCAGGGACGTGTTCTTCAGTTTTGATCATCTGCATCGAACCCGTAAGCATGTGCCTGATCCTCAGAAAGGTTCGGCAGCAAAACGAGTTAATATGTATCTCAGGTGGATGATTCGTAATGATTGTAAAGGAGTTGATTTTGGCATCTGGAAAAGTTTTAAAACATCAGATTTGCTTTGCCCTCTTGATTTGCACTCAGGAAATGTTGCCCGAAAACTTGGCTTACTCGAACGCAAAAACAACGACTGGCAGGCAGTTGAAGAGTTGACGACTAACTTACGTACTTTTGATCCGACTGATCCGGTAAAATATGATTTTGCACTTTTTGGGACGGGGGTTAATGAGAATGGTTAGTGAAGAGTGAAGAGTGAAGAGTGAAGAGTGAAGAGTGAAGAGTGAATAATGAATAATGAATAATGAAAAGTGCCGGATTGCAAATTTTGCAATAAAGTTGTTTTTAGGGTTCTCCCCTGGTTGCTGAGCGGAGCCGAAGCAAACGGGGAGATGTCCGAAGGACAGAGGGGTAAAAAAACGAAAAATCCCAAATTCCAAAATGCAAAATGCAAAATGCAAACTCCAAGTTCCCAGTTCCAAATTTTGCACTGAAGTTATTTATAGGGTTCTCCCCTGGTTGCTGAGCGGAGCCGAAGCAAACGGGGAGATGTCCGAAGGATAGAGGGGTAAAAAATGCTCCAAAACAACCTACAATTTACTTTAATACAGACACATAACAAATTAAATTTTACAAAATTAAATCAGGTAAAAATGGAGATTAAAGACATTCAAACTCTTATAACAGACAAAACCGCAGTTTTACTCTATTTCTACAACGATTCCTGTGCGCCTTGCAAGGTTCTTCGACCCAAAGTCATGGAGCTTATAGAATCAGATTTCCCAAAAATCGAGTTCCAATTGATCAATGCGGAAAAGTATCCTATGACAACAGCTGAATACAGTGTATTTTCTTCGCCAACTATTTTGGTTTTCTTCGAAGGAAAAGAATATATCCGTGAAAGTAAAAACATATCCATCAGCGAGTTGCATGATAAAATAGAACGATATTATAGAATGGTATTTTAACTTGATTCCTGTAATGGATAATAGCACTATCTGTTAAAAATTATTATTATTGAAAAATTCCGGATCCTTTCCTGGTTTTAAAAATGAACATTCGGATAACCAGACTGTTTTTATGTTTAATAATTCACAAATTAGTTTAAACATAATAAATAATTTCGAGAATCATGAAAACCTTATCATTAACACTTATTCTTATGATTGCAGGTATGTTAAGCTCTGCACAGCAGGCTAATTTTTACAGTTTTAAAACAAAAACCATCGATGGTAAGGCATTTGATCTTGCCAGCCTGAAAGGCAAAAAAGTGCTGGTTGTAAATACAGCATCTAAATGTGGCAATACTCCTCAATACAAGGATTTAGAAGCTCTTTACCTGAAATATGGTCCTGAAAAATTTGTAATTATCGGCTTTCCGGCAAATAACTTTATGAGTCAGGAACCAGGTTCGAATGCCGAAATCAAACAATTCTGCACCGAGAACTATCAGGTAACTTTCCCGATGATGTCGAAGATATCCGTTAAAGGAAAAGACATTGATCCTATTTACCAATGGCTGACGTCCAAGGCAAAGAACGGTAAAATGGATGCAGATGTGAGCTGGAATTTTCAGAAATTTATGATTGACGAAAAAGGCAATCTGGTTGATGTGGTTTCTCCACGCACCAATCCAACCGATGAAAAGATTGTAAAATGGATTACTGCGAAGTAATTGATTGAAATGAAAAGTTAAAATTAGTATCAAAAACCGGTTCAGGATATTCTGAAGCCGGTTTTTGCTTTAATGCGAGGTCTGGATAAAAATATTGTTATTTCGTCAGGGAGTACAGACAATTTCAGATGAATTCGCATAAATATTGCTCTGTCTGGAAATTATTGCATATTTTTATAGTTCGGAAAATAGATAAAATCATATGAACGATTTCAGCAATACCCATACCGCAAAGCATGTTATGCATGCTTTTGCCATCGAAACACAGGCAATCCAAAAATACCTCTGGTTTGCTAAAGTCGCTACCAAAGAAGGTTACCAGCAAATAGCAGCTATTTTTACCGAAACTGCCGAACAGAAAAAGTCGCATACCAAAACGCTTTTCCGTTTCCTCGAAGGTTGCGAACTCGAAGTTACCTCTACTTTCAAAGCCGAACCCATTGGCTCAACTCTCGAAAACCTGAAAGCCGCTTTTGAAGCTGAAAACACCCAGCAAAGCGTGGTATTTGATGAATTTGAGAAAACAGCCTGGAACGAAGAATTTAAACAGATAGCTACCAAGTTAAAGCTATTCAGGCAGATAAAGAGATTTTATGCCGAACGCTTCGAAAAACTTGCAACCAATATCGAAAACGGAACCGTTTTCAAAAAGGATAAAAAGGTAAAATGGATCTGCCGTAAATGCGGACTTATCTTCGAGAGTGATCGCGCGCTGAAAAACTGCCCGGGATGTGAGCATCCGCAAGCCTACTTTGAGATACTGGCTGAGAATTATTAGTTTTTCACAACATTGCAACCTTTATTTTTGTTATAGAATACCAACTTGATATAAACACTCCTCAAGGCATGTCGGTTAAAGTTATCCAAAAGCAGCATCAGACTAATTCACAGGTATTTAACAAGGAAAAGGTTCTAAATGATTACCTTACTGCATACGAAAGCAGGCAAGCCAGCCTGCTTGGTCGCCGCGAGGTGCTTAGCGGTAAAGGAAAGTTTGGAATTTTCGGGGATGGGAAAGAAGTGGCACAATTGGCTATGGCAAAAGTTTTTCGCGATGGCGACTGGCGTTCGGGTTATTACCGCGACCAAACTTTTATGATGGCTGCCGGATTGATGAAAGTGGAGGAAATTTTTGCCCAGATTTATGGCGATACCGATGTGAAATTTAATCCCATGAATGCCGGTCGCCTGATGGGCAACCACTTTGCAACCCGCAGCCTGGATGAAAACGGACATTGGAAAAATCTTACTGAACAAAAAAACTCATCAGCGGATATTTCACCTACAGCCGGTCAAATGCCTCGTTTGCTGGGTCTTGCCCTTACTTCAAAATTATTTCGTGAGAACCCGAATCTGGCCCACCTTACTCATATTTCGAATAATGGGGATGAAGTAGCTTTCGGAACTATTGGGGATGCCAGTACAAGCGAGGGCCATTTCTGGGAAACCATAAACGCTGCCGGTGTTTTGCAAGTTCCTATGGCCTTGTCGGTTTGGGACGACGGGTTTGGAATTTCTGTGCCAAACCATTTGCAAACTACAAAAAGCAGCATATCGGAAGTACTCAAAGGTTTTGAAAAAACAGATGAGAAGGATGGTTTCCTGATTTATACTGCCAAAGGTTGGGATTATCCAGCCTTATGCAAAATGTATGAAGAAGGTAATGCGTATTGCCGGATAAATCATGTGCCGGTTTTATTTCACATTACTGAATTAACACAACCCCTCGGACACAGCACTTCCGGCTCACACGAGCGATATAAAACCAATGAAAGGCTTGCCTGGGAAAAGGAATTCGACTGCATACAGCAGATGCGGAAGTGGATTTTATCCGAAACCATAGCTTCAGATGAAGAACTTATTGGCATTGAAAAAGAAGCAGTTGAAAAAATTAAAAAGGCAAAGAAAGCCGCCTGGAGCAATTACCAGAAACCACTTCTGCAGCTTCGTGACGAATTCCTTCGGATTGCCGATGTTACCACCTGCAATTGTGCAAAAACTGCTCGTATTGATTCCATCAAAGAAGATCTCAGGCATGTAGCCGAGCCAATCCGGAAAGATATAATGTCGTCGGCAAAGAAGATTCTTCGGCTGATTTGCGATTCGTGCAGCAATCCTTCCAATTCATTAAAAATAAATGTTACCAACTGGCTCGAAAAAGAGCTTAAAGTTAGCCACGAGAGCTTCAATACTTTTCTTTACAGCGAATCGGAGGAATCAGCAAGGAAAGTTGCTCCTGTTGCACCTGAATACGATGAAAACGCTTTACTGGTTCCGGGTCGCGAAATCTTGCGCGACAATTGGGACTACCAGTTTGCACACAATGAAAAACTGCTCATTTTTGGAGAGGATGTTGGTAAAATAGGCGGTGTAAACCAGACCTACGAAGGCTTACAGGCAAAATACGGTGAAGCCCGGATTTTTGATACCGGCATACGCGAAACAACCATCATTGGTCAGGGAATTGGTTTGGCACTAAGAGGTTTACGACCTGTTGCGGAAATTCAGTATTTCGATTACCTGCTATACGGATTGCAGGTAATGAGCGACGACCTTGCTACCTTGCAATACCGCACCCGTGGCGGACAAAAAGCACCTTTGATCATTACCACACGAGGACACCGCTTAGAAGGTATATGGCATTCGGGTTCACCGCTGAGCATGGTAATTAACAGCATACGTGGAATTTACGTTCTTGTCCCCCGCGATATGACCCGAGCCGCCGGTTTCTATAATACCATGCTTCAATCCGATGAACCTGCTCTCATCATTGAGCCTTTAAACGGATATCGTTTACGCGAAAAGAAACCTACGAATATCGGCGAATTCCGGATACCGGTTGGCGTTCCCGAAATAATTGAGCAGGGAACAGATGTAACACTCGTTACTTATGGCTCGTGTGTGCGTGTTGCCCAGGATGCAGTGGCCCAGCTTCGCGATTTTAAAATTTCAGTGGAACTTATTGATGTTCAATCATTGGAGCCATTTGATATTCATTCAGTAATAGCTGAATCGCTCAAAAAGACCAATAAAATTGTGTTTTTTGACGAAGATGTACCCGGCGGTGCAACGGCATATATGATGCAGAAAGTGCTGGAAGAGCAAAAAGGATTTCAATACCTTGATTCTGAGCCCCGAACAGTAACTGCGCAGGCTCATCGGGCAGCCTATGGCACCGACGGCGATTATTTCTCGAATCCGAATGCTGAGGATGTGTTTGATTGCATCTACAATATGATGCATGATTACAACCCGAAGAAGTATCCAAAGATATTTTAAATTGGTAATTCTTAATTTGTGGTGCTATAATTCAACGTTCGTCAATAAAATAATCTGTTTGGTAGCATTTACGGTTTCCTGTTAGCGGTTAAGTTCAAAATTATGTTCTAATCTTTGTACTTTTTGCCATATCTGCAAGATCAATTGCGTTTTGTAATAATAAAACAGGCACAACATACGATTTGTACATTTTAAAACTATCAGTTGAAAGTATCGGTTGTTATTTCGCACCGGATAATTTTGAGACATACGTTTCAATCCAATCAAACTTTTCATTAATAATGTTTTGTCTTTCAGCTTTAACATAATTCAGAAATGATTTGGCAACCATCGAAAACCCTTTATCCTTCAGCCAGATTAAATTCCAAACTGATTTTATCGGAAATCCTGTAACGGGAATAATCTGCAGTTCGCCATTATTCAGTTCGCTTTTTATCCCGATCAATGGCATTATCGAATAGCCCATTCCTGCAATTATGGCTTGTTTTACCGCTTCGTTCGAAGTAAGTTCCATCATCTTTTTCACCGGCAATTTGTTTTCCAGGATAAATTTCTCCATTACATACCGCGTCCCTGAGCCCTCCTCGCGGTAGATTAACGGTATGTTTTCGAATATTTTAGTATCGTAAATCTTTTCTTTGAAAACGGCATCCCTGTTCCCGACCAGGTAAAGCTGGTTTTGCATCAGTTCAAGGTTGTTTAATTTGAGATTTCCGGGCATTACCGAAACCAGGGAGAAATCCACTTCATTTTTTTCGAGGCTCTCAATCACTTTCGCCTTATTGGTTACATCAAGTTGCAGCTCAATGCCTTCATGCTGTTTCAGGAAACCCGAAAGGAAATAGGGAATTATATATTTCCCCGTCGAAACAACCGATAACTTCAGATTGCCAAAAAGCTGGCCTTTAAACGCATGCGTTTTGTAATCAATGGCATACACCTCGTTTAAAATCTTTTCGGCAGCAGCAGCTATTTCCTTCCCGAAATCAGTAATATGAATTTTTCGTCCAACCATTTCGGTTAACGGAATATCAAACTGGTTCTGGAAATTTCGCAGTTGTATGGAAACAGCCGGTTGCGTAAGATGCAATTCTTCCGATGCTCGTGTAACGCTTTGTTTTTGAGATACTTTTAAGAATATCCGCAGTTGGTTGATGGTGTAATCCATAAATATATTTTATGATTAATATTGCAAAGTTAAATGAAAATTTATGATTAAGAATATTTAATTTTGCCGCAAATTTAAAACCAAATAATTATGAATCAATTTCAAATAAAATTTAAACAGGCAATTGCCATTAAAGCTATGCTTGTTATGCTACTTTCATCGTCCATGATAATGGCTCAGCCGGTTACGAAGAACTCTGCAGCAAAAAAGACCTCGGTAACCGAAAACATTACCATGACCAAAGAAAAACAGCAAGCCATAACACCTCAACAGGCATTGCAGAACTTAAAGGACGGCAACAACCGATTTGTGTCCGGTAAGCCACTGATGCGAAATATGCCGGAACAAACAGCAATAACAGCCAAAGGCCAATATCCTTATGCTGTAATTTTAGGCTGTGTTGATTCGCGTGCATCGGCTGAGCTGATTTTTGATGCCGGGCTTGGCGATTTTTTTAGTGCAAGGATAGCC
>JBBSDG010000005.1:0-34386 GCA_038249635.1 Bacteroidales bacterium
AAAAACTTCATCGACAGCATTTTTCCACCTCAATCAGGAATGCCTGAATTTAATATTCATGCCGAAGATATGGATTTCCAGATTGAAAGCGACTATATAGGCTTTATGTGTCCCGGTATGCCTCAATCGGCAGGCAAAATGGCTAATAATATTGGCTCGATTATGAATTATGGCGATGGTATTTATGGCGGAATATTTATTGCTGCCTTGTATTCAGAAGCTTTTTTTGAAAATGACATTGAAAAGGTAGTTGACCGTGCTTTGCTTTCAATTCCGGCCAAAAGCGAATATGCGTTGACCATAAAAGATGTTATTGATCAGCATAAGAAAAACCCGGCCAATTGGAAAGCCACATGGAAGTTTATACAAGAAAAATGGGGTGAAGTTGATATTTGTGGAGCTAATGATAAATTTAACATTGATGCCAAATTAAACGGAGCTTATATCATCATCGGCTTGTTGTATGGCGATGGCGATGCGGATAAAACGATGGAAATAACAACCCGCTGCGGACAGGATGCAGATTGCAATCCATCTAATGCTATGGCAGTTTTAGGTGTCATTAAGGGCTTCAGCAATTTACCTCAAAAAATGCAAACCGATGTTTTGTCAATTGCCGATTCATGTTTCGATTATACCGATTATTCGTTTAACAAAGCAGTAAATACTTCATTAAAATATGCGCTGGAAATTGTAAAATCAAATAATGGCGTCGTAAAAGATAGCGTTGTTCAAATTGCCATTCAACAGCCCAAAGCGCCCGAACTTCAGGAATCATTTCCTAAGGTAGTTTTCGATTATGGTGTTTCAATTTTCGATTCAACGAAGTGGATTAAAAAAGGCAACTGGAAAGAGTTTTACATTGATTTCTGGTGGGTTAAGGAACCATATAAGCAAGCACTTTATGCTGAAAACAAAGGAGATGAAATTAGCATCGATTTTGAAGGAACCGGTGTTAGTCTTCAGGGTAACTGGCAGAAAAATGGAGGAAATGCCGATGTTTACATCGACGGCATTTTTATCCGAAGCATTAACACCTGGTATTTAAGTAATGGATTTCAGCAAGAAGCCAATATGAGTCTTTTTCACAAGTTTAATCTCCCAGCCGGGAAACACACGCTTAAATTAGTTGTGAAAGGTGAAAAATACCAGAAGTCAACGGGTACCGGCATCTACATTATCGAATTACGTGTTTTTAAAACCGAACCAAAGAAAAATGAGACATACAAAGCTTCCCTTTGAAACGATTGGGAATCATTTAGCCTTTTGGCGAAGCAAATTGAATTTTGCTGCTTCTGATTTTATTGGCAATTGTTTCGTGATGATAGGAGAAAGGTAAAAATGGCGGTTTGAAACAGTTGTATGATAGTTTATGGTTTTAGCCGCGATAAAAAACCTCTGTTAAAAGGTACAAATAAGTATAAAATAGGTTTTCAGAAAATTGATCTGAACCAACCGGATGCTTATTCAAAAGTAAAACCAAACTAATAATTGATAATAATTTAAATAATTTATTGTGACAAAATTATTACTAACAGTAGTAATCGTATTGATTGGCTTAATCCAAGCCAACGCCCAGCCACCTGTTAAATGGGTTCACCTTTCGAGCAAAACTGGTGATATTGAGGTTCCAAACAATGGAAGCGAGCAAACTTCGGCGACTGTTGCCGATTTCAACAACGACGGAATCAACGACTTCTGCATTTCGGAACGTCAGCAAGCGCCTTCGATGGTTATTTATTTTCGTAACGACATAGGCTGGACAAAATATCCGGTTGATGCCGGCAAGTTGCATATTGAAGCCGGAACTACTGCTTGCGATGTGGATGGCGATGGCGATATGGATATTATTGCCGGTGGCGACTGGCAAAACAACGAATTTTGGTGGTGGGAAAACCCGTATCCTGATTTCGACAAAAATACGCCATGGAAGCGCTATTTAATTCGTCAGTCCGGCGGTAATAAAACTCACGACCAAATGCCAACTATAGTGTATTTAAATAGCTTGAAATAACTGATCTCATGAGATATATTGCTTTACTCTTATTTTGTGTTTTAATACAAAACACATATGCTCAATTCAACAATCCTGCAAAAGGATTAAAAGTATCAACAAACGGGCATTTGCTTGAATATGCCGACGGATCTCCCTTTTTCTGGATGGGCGATACCGGCTGGGAAATATTTCACCGGCTCGACAGGAAAGAAGTTGACTATTACCTGGAAACACGCGCCAAACAAGGCTTTAACGTCATACAAGTGGTGGTGTTGCCTGAACTTCGCGGACTTACCGACCCTAACCGGCTGGGCGATTTGCCATTAATTGATTTGAATTTGAATAAGCCCAATGAGAAATACTTTGAATTTGTAGATTATGTTGTAAAAAAAGCAGCAAGTTTGGGTTTATTTTTGGCTATGCTACCAACCTGGGGCGATGCCTGGGACTATCAACCCTGGGGTGATAAAAACCTGGTTTTAAATCCAGAGAATGCTTTTAATTATGGAAATTTCATAGGTAATAGGTATAAAAATAACTGGAATATTGTTTGGGTTATGGGTGGCGATAGAAACCCAGGTACCGAAGAACATTATACCATTATCCGCAATTTGGTAAAAGGCATTAAAAAAGGCGATAAGGGAAAACATTTATTTACCTACCATCCCGGAGGCGATTGCTCTTCGGCAAGTTTTTTTCATGAGGAAGATTGGCTCGACTTTAACATGACCCAAACCGGGCACAGCAATAGAAAAGTGCCAACCTACATTTATGCATTGACCAATTATTGTATGTCTCCGGCAAAACCTTGCCTCGATGGAGAACCGCGCTACGAAGATATACCGGTGCGTTTTTGGGAAATAAAGTTAGACGAGAAATATAGAAATAATGCCTATGAGTTTCCCGATTCGCTTACTCCTTATGGATATTTTAATGATTACGATGTGCGTACTGCTGCTTACTGGTCGGTGTTTTCAGGTGCTTGCGGGCATACATATGGAAATGGAAGTGTATGGTGTTTCTGGGAAAAGGGTCGTTTTGCCTCAATAGCAGTAAAATACCCGTGGCAAAAAGGAGTGTTGAGTCCGGGAGGTATTCAAATGGGATATTTGCGGAAACTGATCGAACAATATGGGCTAAATAATTTACGTCCCGACCGAAATGTGATTACCAATAATTCGTTTTTCGGCGAAAATTATATAGGAGCTTTACGGGCAAAAGATGGCTCTGTCGTTTTAATATATACACCTGTTGGCGAAAGTTTTAAAGTGTCGCTAACCAAACTCACCGGGAAAGAAATTAGCGCAAGATGGTTAAATCCAAGCACTGGCGCCTATTCAAATACTGAAAGAATAGACACCAAATCGCTGATTGCAGAATTTACACCGCCGGTAAAAGGAAACGATTGGATACTGGTTTTGGAGAGCAAATGATGGAAAAATGATAAAAAAGATAGATGAATTCAAATAAGTAACTTGTCATGTAATCTTTGATTATTTTCCGACTTCAATAGTCTAATAACCGCTATTTTCAACTGAATAAATCAAAATTAGTACTAATTAATATGATTAAAAGTTTTGTACAGTAATGATCAGACATTGCAATTGCAAGTCGGTCAAAGAGCCTGGTGCCAAAGTATCTATGTAAATTTGTAGCAAAATTCCATCAACAAATGAGTATTTGAATAGCTTGAAATAACAGGCTATACTAATGAATAAAAATCCAATGAAATTGCAAACAGGATTAATATTTTGATTACTGAACTGCAATTATAATCAACACTTTAAAAAACAAAAAAATGAAAATAATTTATAGCGCCCTGATATGGATTGTGCTTATCCCCTTTCAGGTTTTTTCGCAGCAACTGGCAAAAACGCCTCCAATGGGATGGAACAGTTGGGACGGTTTCTGTTTCGATGTAACCGAACAACAAGTTAAAGCAACGGCCGATTTTATGGAAGTAAACCTTAAATCGGCAGGTTGGGAATACGTTGTTATCGATATGGGCTGGTACTTTAATCCTTCGGTAACTTCCAATGAAGGGAGTAGTTATCAGCCGGCACAAAGTATCGACGAGTGGGGCCGGTTAATCCCCGATGTTACTAAATATCCATCATCAGTTAACGGCGAAGGTTTTAAACCAATGGCCGATTATATTCACAGTAAGGGGCTAAAATTTGGAATCCATATCATGAGGGGCATTCCATGGAAAGCTGTAAAACAAAATACTACCGTGAAAGGAACTACCTTTCGGGCCAATGCTATCGACAAACCGTCAGAAAATTGCGAGTGGAGCACGGCTATGGTTGCACTGGATGGTAATAGTGCAGGGATGCAGGCGTATTACAACTCCATTTTTGAATTGTATGCCTCATGGGGAGTCGATTTTGTTAAAGTCGATGATATAGCCCGTGAATTTCGCGAAAAAGATATGTTGGCCATAAATAAGGCTATAATAAACTGTGGACGTCCAATAGTTTTAAGTTTATCGCCAGGTGCAGCACCAATAAATCATGCCAGTTTCTTTATGGAAAATGCCAATATGTATCGGATTGCGAATGATTTTTGGGACAACTGGGATTTTTTTTCTCAACAATTGGGTTATTGCAACCAGTGGTACAATTACATTACACCCGGTCATTGGCCCGATGCCGACATGTTGCCCTTTGGAAAATTGCGCGTTACCGGTGGCGACGCCTGGATTGCAAGTCTGCTGAATGAAAACCAAAGCGACGTCGAAAACGAGCTTTCACGTTTTACCAACGATGAAAAACAGTCAGTTTTTAGTCTTTGGTGCATATTCAGGTCGCCATTAATGTATGGTGGTTATCTGCCCGAAAGCGATCCATTCTCTATAAATTTGTTGAAAAATGAAGAAGTTATTAGCGTAAACCAGAACAGCAGCAACAACAAACCTATCATAAATACTGCCGATGTTTCGGTATGGACGGCTGATGTTCCCGGCCAAAAAGCAAAATATGTGGCGATGTTCAACCTGAAGGAATCAACAGCTAATGTAACTATAAACCTTACTCAGCTTGGCATAAGCGAATCACTGAAAGTTCGCGACTTGTGGTCGCACACCGATCTAGGTACTTTTTCTTCTTCTTTTACGGCTTCGCTCCCGTCCCATGGAAGTGGCTTGTACAAAATTGAAGACAACTCGTTGCATACCTCAGTTACGCCATTCGCCAACGAATCTCAGATGCATTCATATCTTTCCTCCGATAATTTGATCCTGGTTCCCGATACTAAAATTACAGGTTCAATTACGGTTCAAATTGTAAATGTTTCTGGGAGTATAGTAAAATCAGCTAAAATGGAACGAGGGGAATCAAGTTATTCAATGAATGTAACCGATTTGAAGAATGGGATATATATTGTACGTACCACTGGGAAAAACATAAATATGGTGAGTAAAATAATCATTCAACGTTAATAATGAATTATGCCAAAATCAAATTCTATCCATATCTCAGCCCGTTGGTGTACAGGTAGTTGAAAAATTATCGATGGTATATTGAAAGAAATTGAATTGTTTAATTTCTGTTCTGTAATTAAAGTAAACAAAAAAAAAAATTGAATACATGAAACGAATTGTTAATCTGTTGATTATTGCATTGATTTTCTGCTCATGTAAATCATACACTCAAACCGAAACCTTCGAGTGGAAGCAATCAAGTTTGGGTGGCGGCGGATATATTTGCGGCCTTATCCAAAACAGTCAAAATCCTGATATCATTTACGGGCGCTGCGATGTAGGCGGGGTTTATAAAAGTACTGATGGTGGTAAAAGCTGGAAACTGGTTAATAAAGGACTCACAAAAGGCTCGCAGCATTGTATCGAAACCTTTGCCATCAGCCCGCTTGATCCTAATATTATGTTGCGCGGATCAGGCTAAATCCGAAATCACAAAATAGTAGGATTTCTTCACAAAAGCACGGATGGTGGAGAAACCTGGAATGAGGTTTCGGATAAACTGGATTATCATGGAAACGGGAACACAAAATCAACAGGCGAAAATATTTCTTTCGATTATTTTAATAAAGGTACAGTTGCAGCCGGTGCTTATTCCAATGGGTTGTGGATGAGCCGCGACAACGGCGATACCTGGCAATACCAGCAAAAAGTGACGATCATCGAGGTACCTGGTTCTCCGGATCAGAAATTTACGGAGCCTGCTCCTGCTTTTTTTCTCCTTAATCGAATTCTATGCTAAACAACGAAGGCTTTATAACCATATCTGTAAAATCAAACTTAAACCCAGCAAATATGATAAAAGAAGATGAGAGTAGCAGGCAGAAATTGATAAAGTCCTTTCATCAAATTGCATTTAACCGGGTCGAATGTTTTGTTTGGTATTTTTTAGGGTTCATTCCGAATTGATTGGTAAAACTTCGGGTAAACTGAGGATGATCAGAAAAACCTACCAGCAGGGAGATTTCGGTGATATTGTTATCGGAGTTTTTGAGCAGATCGGCAGCTTTCCTGAGACGCATATCTCTGATAAGTTCGCCGGCGGAGATATTGAGCAATGCGTAGGTTTTTTTATAGAGTTTTGATCTGCTCATATTTAAATTACTGGCCAAAAACTCAACACCCAATTGGCTATTTGAAATATTATCTTCGATTATTTGGCTCATTTTCAACACAAAATCATCCTTCTTATAATCAGGCTGCAATGGCAAGCCGTCCATTGAATTTTCATCTTTGAACTTTAATTGTAGCTTTTTTCTGTTTAATATTAGGTTTTCAATTTGAGCTTTTAACCGTTTTATCTGGAATGGTTTTTTGATATAGGCATCAGCGCCGATTTCAAGACCCTGGATTTGGCTTTTTTCATCAATTTTTGCGGTAAGCATTATGATGGGGATATGACTGGTAAGCCATTCATTTTTAATTGTTTCGCACATTTCAAAGCCGTCCATTAGCGGCATCATTACATCACTAATAATGATATCAGGAATATGTTTTAAAGCATCACTTAGTCCTTCACGCCCATTTTTCGCTTCAAGAATTTCAAATTCATCAGATAATTCTTCCTGAATATAACTTCTTAGTTCATCGTTATCTTCCACCAACAGCAGAAGGGGTTTATCTGTGGCAAGACCGGATTTCCGGGTATTTAGTTTTTTATAATATTTGTTTTCAACGATTGTTTCTTTGTTGTCAATGTCCAATGTGGTTGTATATCCCAATATATTCTTCAGACTTTCTCCAATACTGAGTTTTACCTCAAAGCAGGTCCCCTTGTTTATTTCGCTGGTAACCTGAATAGATCCATCGTGTAGCTCTACCAAATGTTTTGTCAGTGATAAACCGATTCCACTACCTTCATATTGACGGGTATCGGATAGGTCTATTTGAAAAAACCGGTCAAATATTTTTTCAATATACTCTTTACTTATCCCTATGCCATTATCCTTTATAGAAAACCGAATCAGATCATAGTCTGTAGAATTATGTTCCTCCTTATCAAGCATACAATCGATGGAAATCTTACCATTTTCGGGAGTGAATTTAAACGCATTTGACAAAAGATTATAAAGGATTTTATCTATTTTATCAGGATCAAACCATGTGGTATAAGCATCGATATTTGATGAAAAAGTAAAGATGATGTTCTTTTTTTCGGCAACCAACTGGTGTGCATCATATATATTCTTACTAAAGGCAACAATATCTTTCTGCTTCAAAGATAGATTAATGGTGTTGTTGTCAATTTTTTTGAAATCAAGAATCTGATTGATAAGCCTAAGCAAACGATTTGCGTTGTTGAGAATAATATTGAGCCGGCTGTGAAGATAATTGTCATGAACGGTTCTTTCTACCAGCGATTCCAAAGGCCCCAGAATCAATGAAAATGGAGTTCGGAGCTCATGCGAAATGTTTGTAAAAAAGCGAATTTTGGATTGGTCAGCGTCATGAAGCAATCTGGAGATTTTTAATATTTCGGTATTCTTGGCTTTAAGAATTTCATTGTTATATGTCAAATGTTCCCTTTGTTCGTTTATTTCGCTGTTTTGCTGAATGATTTGAGTTTGTTGCTCTGTTAAGGATTGATTTATGGATGCAAGCATTTCATTTTGTTGGTTCAGCTCCTCATTCTTCTCTGATAGTTCTTCGGTTTTTTGTTGAATCAATCTTTTTAGTTTAGTCCTGGCCCTTTCCAGATACATGATTCTGAATAAAAATATGGATCCGGTAGTAATAACCAGCGAAACCACCAATACCAATCTAAACCAAACAGTTTTCCACCAGGGTGGGATAATTTTGATGAACAGAATTTTTTCATTTGGGCTCCAGATTCCATCGCTGTTGGTTGCCATTAATCTGAAGGTGTACTTTCCGGGAGGCAGGTTTGTATAGGTGGCGTTGTTCCGCTTGTTGTCAGTAGAAAGCCAGGAATCGTCGAACCCATCTAATTTATATTTGTATTTAATGTTTTCGGGTGCGGCAAAGTGAAGAGCAGCAAACTCTAAAATGATCGAGTTTTCGTCGTGGTTCAACTCTATGGAATCTGTTTCCAGTATGGTTTGTTTCAATATTTTCCTGCCATTTTTCCACGTACCCGGATAAACAATCTTATTATTAATCCGCAAGCCAGTAATATAGATTTTGGGAATAAAATCGCTACGGATAATTTGTTTTGGATGAAAAAGGGTAAATCCACCCGGCCCGCCAAATATTAGTTCGTTGGTTTCACTATTTTTAGAAAAACTCTGGATATTAAATGAATTTGCCTGCAAGCCGTCGGAAACAAAATAATTGGTAAAAACCATTGAATCGGGATGAAATGTAGAAATCCCTTTTTTCGTAGAAAGCCAGAAAAAGTCATCTTCATCACTCAGTATCCCATAAATTGAATTGGAAGGCAAGCCATCCTGGATTGTATAGTTAATAAAAGTATCCCTAGTTTTATCAAGCATACATAATCCGCCTCCTTCGGTAGCTACCCAAATTCGCCCCTTATAATCCTGGTTTATAAATTTCACATTATCGGAACTCAGGCTGTTAATATCCTTTGGATCGTGTTTGTATTGTTTGAATTTTTCGGTCTTGCGATCAAAAACAGCCAGTCCTGATTGTGTTGCAATCCACAATAGTCCGTCGTTGTCTTCATGAAAATGCCAGACCAATCGTCCGGGAAGTGAGAGTGAATCATTGGGATTGTGAAAATAATTCTTGAAAGCCCCTGGTTGATCCTGGCTTTGGTTCAACTGACCAAATCCGCCAGAGGTGCAAACCCACAACTCTCCATCCCTGGTTTTATTCACATAAGTTACATACCAGTGCGAAAGTGAGGTTGGATCAGTAGGGTTTGATACAAAAATTCTTTTACGCGAAAGACGACCATTGGAATAATTGTAGTTAATCAGTTGCTCACCCCCTATCCAAATATCCTTTTCGTCATGGGCATAAATGGAGTTTACAATACTATGCGGAAATGTCTCAAATTTTTTACCTATTCGGTCGTACCGATAGAGTGCTTTGTCATTGCCCAGCCAGATCGATGAATTATTAGATGCATATACGCCCCTGTTTATTGCCCCTTTTATAGGATAAGCATCTGCCCTATCATTGGTAAGAATTGAAAATTTTGATTGTTTAAAATCATTGAAATTAATCCCCATACTCTCCGTTAGCCACCAATAAACACCACCATTATCCATCGTAAGGGCAGAATACTTTGAAAAAAGAGGCGAAATAGAAAAAGGGTCCCGAGGATTATGTTTATACGTTTCAAAGTTATTAACAGAATGATTGTATCTCATAAACCCGAATCCTTTGGCAAATTGAATAAACAATGAATTTCCGGCAACATGGATTTTTTCTATTTTGTTGGAGGAAATACCGGGTGTGGTTTGAGTTGTAAAGTGCTGCAGTACTTGTCTGGTTCGGGGAGAAATCATATATAAGCCATCGTTTGCAAATCCGGCCCAGATGTTTCCCAGGTAATCCTGTTTGATAGAAACGATTTTAGAATCTGAAAAATTCCATTCTATTTCATGGGCATCAAAACCCAAACTCTGATCAAATATTCTGAAATTTTCGCCGCCGATAAGAATCAATCCATGTTGATCTACAAAAATCATGAACTCACTTTTTGTCTGGATGGGGAGTTTCTGCCAATTTTCATCTTTCCATTTATAAACATAGTCATTTTCGATGCCTAGGTAGAAGGCGTTGTCAAGTCCTTTTTCGATCTTGAAAATATTCATGTTTACGAACCGATCCTTAAATCCTTCCTGCTTGGTAAAATGCCTGAATTTTCCGGTATTTAAATCAAACAGGGAAAAATCATTCAGGTAGTAAACCCAGAACCGGTTATTCGTTTCCGGAATAACAGCATTGATATGATTTCTCAACGGACTGTATTCGGGGTTTTCAGGATCATTGTAGAGTGTTGTAAATGTTTCGGTAAGCATATCATAAATACCAATTCCATTGGATGTTGCTATGAGTAAGCGTTTATCATCCGATTCGCAAAGTAAATTTATGTTGTTGGTATGTATCGTATTGGGATTGTTACGCTCAAATTGAAATACTCTGAAGCCTGATCCATCGTATCGTGCTAATCCTTCACGGGAACAAATCCAAATAAATCCATAAGAATCTTCAAAGATGGCCCCGGTTACATCATTGCTCAAAAGCCCGTTGCTTTCGGTCAAATGATTAAATATAACCTGTTTTTCCTGTCCAATGGTTGCAACACAGAAACATTTAAACAGGATAAAAAGAATGGTTAAGCACTTTTTCATAGATAAAATAAAAGGTTAAAAATACAGGAAAATCAGGAATAAAAATCATAAAAACCCCTTTAATCATCTATTATATTCAGAATGCTAAACCACCAACATAACGATACGATATTAAACGCTTTACACAAATACACCATTCTAATATTCAGCAATTTACAACCCAACCCAAAATGCAAAGAAATGTAAACAAATTGCTAAATGCTACTGTGCCCGGTTAGGTAATTTTACCCACGCTTAATCGCATTTCAAATAATTAATAGAAAAATTAATTAAAAGTATCATAAAATGAATCAACCAATACCTACTTTTTTACGCCTGTTTATGCTGGTTTGCCTCATGGCAGTTCTGGATGTTTCGGGCCAGACCCTTGAAGTAAAAGGGGTTGTTACCTATAACAAGGATTTCTCAACCATTCCCGGGGTAAATATCACCATTAAAGGAACCTCGCGGGGAACCGTAACCGATACCCAGGGACGATACTCCATCAATGCGATGGGAAACGACACCCTGATTTTTACCTTTATCGGATTCAAAACTGAAATAATACCTATTAATAAACGTACAACAGTGGATGTTGAAATGATTGATGATATTCAATCACTCTCAGAAGTGGTAATCATTGGGTATGGTACCATGAAGAAATCGGATGTAACAGGTGCCATTGTTTCTGTAAAGGCAGAGGATATGTCGATCTCGGCAAACACCAACGTAGCCCAAATGATGCAGGGCAGGGCGGCTGGTGTGCAAATTTTACAACAAAGTGCTCAGCCGGGAGGTGCATTAAAAATACTTGTACGCGGTGCACCCAGTACCAACACCAATAATGAACCCTTATACATTGTGGATGGGTTTCCAATAAGTACCGACAAATTGGAAGGAGGATATGAAGTAGGCAAAAATTACTCTGCAGGAGTCAGAAGCCCGTTAAACTCAATCAACCCAAATGACATTGAATCCATTGAGATTTTAAAGGATGCTTCTTCTACAGCCATTTATGGTGCCAGGGCGGCCAATGGGGTAGTGCTTATTACCACAAAACGAGGCTCAAAGGGCATAGAAGTAAATTATGACGGAAGGTACTCAACTCAAGAAATAATCCGATATATGGATCCGCTCAATGGCAGTGAGTTCATGCAGATGTACAATGACCACCGGTATGATTTTGATGCCATACGCAACAATATTTATCCGTATGGGTCTGGTGATGCCGCTGTATTTCGCGAAAGTTATGAGTTTAAATACTCAGCAGATGATATAGCCAATGCAGGAGCAGGAACCGATTGGTTTGGAGAAATTACGCGTCCGGGCAGAATCCAGGATCAAAACATTTCGATTCGTGGAGGTGATGAAAAAACCCAGGTTTTTACTTCGTTCAATTACTATGATCATGAAGGTGCTGTAATAAACTCGGGCTTAAGAAGATTTTCCGGAAGATTTAATGTAGATCAGAAAATTAATAACAGGATAAAGTTTGCAGTCAATGCTACCGGAAGTTCTATTTTTAACAACAATGCTGCACTGGGTGCCGGCTATTGGGAGAGGGTAGGTGTGTTATCTTCTGCTTATAGTTTCCCAACCATTTATCCGGTTTATGATTCTCTTGGTAATTATTCTGTCAACGATCTGTATTCCAACAATCCAAATCCAGTATCTTTCAGGCATCTGACAGATAATACGATAGAGCAAAGATGGCTGGCAAATGCCTTTGTAGATATTAAACTCATGGAGGGCCTTTACCTGAAACCGAGTTTTGGTTTCGACAACAATCAGGCCGACAGAAACAGCTATACGCCCGATCGCACCGTTTTCAAAGAAGGTGGAGATGGCCGCGGTTCCCGTTCGAAAAATGCATCCAACAACCGGTTGTTTGAAACTACTTTGCGATACAACAAGGACTTTGGCATCCATGGAGTAAATGTTGTTTCGGGGTATTCATACCAGGTATTTTCAGGCGATGGTCTTTATGGCTATTCAGAGGGTTATTTCACCAATCTTTTCAGAGAGAATAGCTTGCAGACAGGCGAGAGTTTTGACGAAGTGCGTTCCTACAGATACGAAAACCGTTTGGCATCATATTTTACCAGGCTAAACTATTCTTACGACGGAAAATACATTCTTCAATTTACCGGAAGGTATGATGGCTCAGATAAGTTTGGTGAAAATAATAAATATGGCTTTTTCCCTTCAGCCTCAGCAGCATGGAACATCAGCCGGGAATCATTTCTGTCAAAGCAAACCACACTAACCGACCTCAAGCTTCGCCTTGGATATGGCCAAACCGGTAACGACAACATAGGGGGAAATGCTTTTGCATATTATGGACCTGATGGATTCAGATACCAGTTCAACAACCAGATTAGCACAGGCTTAGGCAAAACATCACTACCCAATCCAAACCTGAAATGGGAAACCACGATTGAGCAAAATATTGGTTTAGACTTTGGGTTTTGGCAAAATAGACTATACGGTAGTATGGAATACTACAGAAGAGATGTAAAGGATCTTCTGTTCAGGCAACCTCTCCAAAGCTTCCAGGAAGTAGAAAGTGTGTTTATGAACGTTGGTGCTACCAAAAGCGTAGGCTGGGAGTTTAATCTTAGAGGCAGCATCATAAGTACTTCAGATTTAAAGTTGGAGAGTTATATTAATCTTTCCAGATACAAAGACACCTGGGTAGAGAGAGCTCCGGCAGCCATCGAAAGATTGCCTTCGTATATGTCAATTCAAGATGATCTTACGCCCATATATAGTTACTTACCATCACATATATTCCAGATTGGTGATGAACAGCCCTATAGCAATGTTTCGTATGTTCCGGGTAATTTGGTTGTGCAAGACATTGGAAGTTTTGCAACCGATGCCAATGGGAACAACCTTTTAGACAAAAACAACCGGAGAATTATTGACAAAACTCCCGATGGTATAATCAACGAGGCAGATATAGAATACAGAGGCTCGCGTGCTCCGGAAATGATTTTCGGTTTTGGCACCAATCTGAACTACAAAAGTTTCGACCTGAATTTATTCTTCCATGGCATGATGAATTATTGGATAGCCAACGATAACTATGAATTTTATACCCTGCGGAGCGAATTTATTTATGGAGGATTCAACCGAAGCAAAGAGTTTCTCAATGTATGGTCTACATCCAATACCGATGGTACCATACCGGCTACACCCCAGACCAAAGTTCCTGAAGGTTATAACGCTACAATATTTCAGGAAGTTTCCTTTGTAAAGCTTAAAAATATAACCCTTGGCTATACTTTTCCTCAAAAAGTAGCTGGTAGCAGCATAAAAATATATATTGATGCAGCCAACCTGTTTACCCTTACCAACCTCGAGAACATGGATCCCGAAAGTGTGACCTTTAGCGGCGAAAGCCAATACAATAGCAATGACCAGGGCAACAGCAGTGGTTTTGGAGCTTATCCTTCGGTAAAAACTTACACCTTAGGGGTATCAATCAAATTTTAACATTAAATCCTACGGCAATGAATATATCCTTTAAAACAATAATTAAATCCTTTTTCGGATTGGCAATATTTACGTTATTGGCAGCTTGCGAAAAAGACCTTGATCCAACAAACTTCGACAGAATATCAACCGACAACTTTCTGCAAACTGAAGGTGACTTCAACGTTGCACTTACGGCGATATACTCTTCAATAGGTACCCAACGACGTGGCCGTGTTGTATTCGGCAACAGGGGAACCGACGAATACCGCAGCAACAACGGTGGCGAAGACAGAATAAACAACTTTGAATGGACAAGTTCCGAACCCTTTTCAGGATTGTATACCACCAATATAAGAGCCATCACAAGAGCCGGATCATTCCTGTTAGATATCAAAAATACCACGGTAATTGATGAAGTGGCAAAGAATTCTTATACAGCCCAGGTACTTTCGGCGCGAGCATTTTTAATGTACGAACTTCTCACCAATTATGGAGCATGCCCGGTTATTACTGACGAGACATTACTGGCAACAATCAGTTCAAATTTCGATTACAAACCTAGTCGGCCCAAACCAGGTACATCTGAATATGACACCTATTACCAAAACTATGCAGGCCTTATAGAGTCTGATCTTCTTACAGCCATCGAAAAATTCAATGCATGCGAAGGAGCAAAAGGCACCAACGATTTTGGCCGATTTAACAAAGGGGTTGCATATGCTATTCTCACAAAACTGTATATGCACGAGAAACAATGGGAAAAGGCAGAGGCAGCCAGCAAGGCAATCATAGCTCTGGCAGAAACAAGTTCAAACAGCCTTTACAAATACAAATTATACACTGATTACAATAACATGTGGTCGCTGCAAACTGAAAGGCATTCCGAAATAATTTTTGCCATCCCACAAACAGCAGGTGTTTATGGACAGGATTTCAGAGCGTGGACACTTCATCCACATTATACTGACAAGGAGAATGCTTTTAATGGCGATAAAGTGCGTATTCCTTTTTATAATTCATTTTCAAGCACTGATAAACGAAGAAAGAATATCACCATTGAATTCACAAATATTTATAGCAACAAACTAGTAGATATGCGCAAGGCACCCCATAACGGCGGTTTTATATTCAAATATCAGCCAGATCCTGATGGACCAATGGCCAGTGGTGTTGATATTATTGTATATCGTCTTGCCGACATTTATCTCACATACGCTGAAGCTATTTGCTGGAAAAATGGAGGCACAACCGCCAATGCTGAAGCGCTGAAATATTTCAACCTCGTTCGCGAACGGGCAGGATTAGCAACCCTTTCCGAACTAACCGCAGATATTATTTTGCAGGAAAGGGGCTGGGAACTGTATTTTGAAGGTTTCAGACGCGAGGACCTTATCCGTCACGGCAAGTATATCTCCAAAGCACGTGATGAACGAAGTGTTGATGCCAAAGATTTTCAGGTTTTGTACCCCATACCTCTTTGGGCTATAACCGAAAATCCAGATATTAAACAAAATCCAGGTTATGTATTCTAAGGTATTGAGTTAATATTTTCTCAATGTTCAATTTTTGTCAAACTAAACAAACACAATTATGAAAAAATCTTTTCTATTAGCTGCCGCATTAGTATTCTCGGCAGGAACAATGCTGGCACAGGAAGTGCTTTATCAGCAGGATTTCGAAAATTATGGCACAAGTACCGAATGGGAACTTGTACAAGGTGATCCGGCTTTTGCTGTTGGAACAGTTGCAAGTATCGAAAACACCACAAAAATGATGTCGAGTTCTGATGTGAAACAGAGCATATTGAAGTTGAACAGCAAAACATTTGAAGGTCCGTTTATTTATGAAGTGGAAAGTTATCCCTCATTCAATTTTGCCGGCCCAATTGTTAACTATGTTGACAACAACAATTTTGTTGTGGTTACGATCGATAACTCTGACAAAAGAGTAAGAGTACGCCAGGTAGTTAATGGCATCTGGGATACTGATTTCCCTGTGGGTGATGGAAACGACTGGAGATTCTGGAAAAATGCCGATTATGTATCTGATTCATTGTCGACAGAAGCTCTGGGTGGCTGGACAGAAGGTGCATCCGCAACTTTAAAATGGAAAATAATGGTTGACCCTGATCTGGGCACTTTAACAGTTTACATTAATGGAAACCTCATTTTGAAAGATGTTCCAGTTGTATTGCCCCAGTACACAGCCACTGTAGGTATGTATACATGGTGGTGCCGTCATGCATTTGACAATATAAAAGTTAGTGCAGCTCCTTCTGTACCTGTTGGCAATTTATATATGCAGGATTTTGAAGGTGCTGGCGCAGGCAGTGAATGGGCTTTGAAACAGGGTGATCCCGTTTTTGAAGTTGGTACCCTTGGGGGTCTTGTTAATACATCAAAAATGCTTCGCAGCAACGATGTAAAACAAAGTATTATGGCCCTGAGTGGGCATGAGTTTGAAGGCCCTTTTACTTATGAAGTAGAAACCTACCCTTCATTCAATTTTGCCGGCCCAATAGTTAATTATGTAGACAACGACAACTTTGTTGTTGTAACAATTGACAACGATGACAAAAGGGTACGGGTAAGACAAGTGGTTGGTGGCACCTGGGATACCGATTTCCCCGTAGGTGATGGTAACGACTGGAGATTCTGGAAAAATGCCGATTTTGTTTCTGACTCATTGTCGGCAGAAGTTCTGGGCGGCTGGACAGAAGGCGCATCCGCAACACTAAAATGGAAGATACTGGTTGACCCGGATCTGGGAACTTTAACAGTGTATATTAACAACAATCTGATCCTGGAAGATGTATCTGTGGTTCTTCCACAATATAAAGCACAAGTTGGTATCTATACCTGGTGGTGCAAACATGCCATCGATAACATCAAAGTATCTGATGTTATTGAATATACCAGCACTCCCCGCATTTCGCAAAGCATCGAAATCAAGGCATATCCAAATCCGGTTACAAATGGTATCCTGAATATTGATACCCGCTCGCTTAGAGGAGATGGTGTAGCCAGGATTTACAATCTGCTGGGAAGTGAGATGCTATCAAAAAGAATAACAACAGGTGATATTCAACAAATTGATACCCAGAATTTAACTTCAGGAATCTATTTCATTAACATTAGAGATGGCAAGGGGTTGAATGCAACCCAGAAGTTTGTGGTTAGATAAATAGGTCATTTTTAGTCATATTTTAGTGGCTGAAAACCAAACCGGAAATTTTATGGTCATTTCCATGTTTGTGGAATCGTTAAGAATGTGGCGAAAAATTTGATGGTTTGGGTAGGTTAGGTTGAATTGGGTTGAGTGCAGCCGGTGAAAAACAAGGAAATTATTTCCAGGTAATAGTCGGCTGTGCTTTTTTAATGTCAATTCTTCCTGCATCCAAATGATTAAAGTAGCTCTAAAAATTACCCTTTTAAAATGTATGTCATCCTTATTTTATCGAGATCAACAGACGGTAATGATTAATGCGATTACCAACATAAGCATTTTGTACCTGATCTTCTTTGTGATCAATAATCCGTAAACACTGAATAGGTGGAAAAACAAGAGAATTTAGTTGCTTATGAAAAGGTGGTAGCGAAAATTCTCTTGTTTTAAATTAATTAGTAAGCAATTGGTCAATGATTTAACTGAATTCTTTTTAAAAGAAACTTGCCAGAACGTATTGTTTTCAAAGAATTGACCCATTTGAGTAGTTTCCTGGCACTTTTAATTCCACCAAAATATTTTAATATGAACAAAGCATGTTTTATACAAACACAAACTTGCATGAACAATAATCAACATGCGAGCTCCATCCGACCTATAAAAAACAATTTTGTATGGATGAAAAATTCCTTTACAATTTTATTGGCATTGATTTGTCTGAATATTCACAGTGCTGTATCACAAACATTTAATTTAACCCAGTACCTGATTGAATCTGCCCAGGGCTCTCCAAGCGAAGCAACCCCTTATGGTGTTCCCGGCAATTGGGATTGGGTTGCCGGTGCCACACTCAGTAGCTTAAGTGCCGCTTCACCGTATACCCACGCCAACTACTGGGGTGCAGTATTTAGGGGGATGTCGAATACCACACCGGCCAATACCGAAGTTCAAATTAAACTCTTATCAATGTGGGTGCTTTATAATGATGCCGATGGTTGGATTCAATTCCAGGATCAATCATCCAATTTGGGAGGAGGCACATTTAGCCCAACCTATAAGTCCGGAGGGCCTGCGCCTGCTTTACGACACACTTCGGAAGGCAGCTTTGTGGTGCCTGCACCTGGCTATATATGGCATTTTTGGCATGGCCCGGGCTATGAACCCATTCAGAACAATATTCGTGAAATTCTTGTAAATGCACAAGTTCGGCTGGTTTTGAAAGATCCCAATGGTGTTGATGACAGAAGCCTGGCTGATTACCTGATTCATATGGGAGCAGACAAACGCAATCCCAACGATCCCAACTGCGCCAACAACAACTACATATGCCCGTCATTTGGAGTTGGAAAATTTGTGCAGATTACCAATGAGTGGAAAAATGCAAGCTGGCACAGCATAGCACAATCTGATATTGCTAATAATATTCCTTTACCTCCTGCTGATATTTTTGCACAACCAACTGTTTCCGATACCTTAACCATCATGCCCATAGGCAACTCATTAACAGAAGCCAATCCGGGGTATAAAGGTTTTCTATGGAATGTTTTGGCAGAAAACAATTATCGGGTAAAATTTGTGGGACCTAAAACCGATGCAGGAACCAACTATCTAAATCATGCCGGTTTTGGCGGATATACCATTGGCCCAGACCCAAACATATATCTTGATGCGGTTGATCCATGGGGGCGTGGTAGTATATTGTATCACATTGACAACGGTTACAAACTCATTGATTACAATGCCGATGCATGGCTTCTTGAGATTGGTACCAACGATTTCTGGAACCAGAACACCTACGATCCCCGGGTAACTGGAGCTGACCGGTTGGACGATCTGGTAGGGAAAATATTTACCCATGATCCTGATCTGATCTTGTTTCTTGGCAATATTCTTCCCCTGCAAAACGATGCCAATTATGCTTCTCTTTTCAACAGCGAGATACCCGCTATAATTGAGAAATACACCAATATGGGATTTGCTGTTTATCTGGTTGATATGAACAAGGAAACCGGTTTAATAAATACGGATTATTCTGACAATATTCATCTCAACGCTGCCGGATACAAAAAAATGGCGGATGTATGGTACGATGCATTCAGCAAAAATATTGACACGAACGTAGAAGTTGGGATAAGGGTTCCTTTTAAGGGCAGTGCTTTCCAGATGCCTGGTAAAATTGAAGCTGAACATTACGATTTTGGCGGGCAAGGAGTTGCCTATCATGACTCCACTCCGGAAAACACAGGTAATGATAATTTCAGAAAAGACAACGTTGATATTGATGGTTTAAATGGACAAGCCAAAGTAGTAGTTGACTTTGATGAAAGTGAATGGCTAACCTACACGATCAATATCCCCAATGGGCAATATGATATTGCATTGCGAATGGCTACAATAAATAATGACTGCCAGATACAGATCAGCCTGATGGATAGCCTGAATGATCCAACTTACGATACATTGGCCTTGTTTTTAATAGCCAACAGTGGCAATCTCTCTGCCTTCAACATAGTAAATTTCAATGATATTAATGTATCCAATGGCGGCGAAAAAAAGATTCTTCGTGTAAAAGTTTTAAGTGGTTCATGCAGCTTTGATTGGCTTATGATAAGTGCAGGCAGGACAGGTCATTTGCTCAACAATACCCCGGGTTCTCTGTCAGAAGCAGCACCTTTTGGAGTATCATCAAACTGGAATTGGGTAACGGCTGCCACCGAAGCAACTTTAAACAAGGAGGATAACTATACCCACACAAATTTCTGGGGCGCCATATTCAGGAATAACAACAATACTACCCCAACCAATAGCGTAGTGCAAATTGCCAATTGCAGCTATTACATTTTATACAACGACAGTACTGAATGGACTTACATTCAGGGCCATGAATTTCCGCTTGGCGGCAGTACTTTTTCGCCAACTTATCACGGTTCAAGTATTGATCCTGTAGAGCTTGGACATACAGATGAAGGGATGTTTATTGTACCTGCCGAAGGTAATATTTACCATTTTTGGTACGGACCAGGCTACGAACCTTTTCTGTTTAATAATGTGAGAGCGGTTATTGTAAACATGCATTCACGTCTGGTTTTAAATGACCCCGATGGTGTTGATGACCGAAATGAAGCAGGGTATCTTATTCATGTGGGATCCGACTGGCGCGATCCCAGCGATGGCAGCTGTTCGTCAACCAATCATATATGCCCAGGTTTTGGTGTAAGCAAACTCGATTCTATAACAGTTCAATGGCGAAATCATACTTTTCATAGTTTAAGTGAAGATGATATTCTCAATGGCCTTATTCCTTTGCCTCCCGATAGTATCTTTTATCTGCCCGGGAATAAAACACCTGAAAGTTGGGTTCTTTCAGGCTCCCTGCTAACCGGAGAAGAAGAACTTTTGTACCAGGAAGATTTTAGCAACAATAAATTAAATGGTTGGACACCTGAAACCGGCACCTGGAATATTTCTGGTTCACAATTAAATAACCCAACTGCAAAAGCTGATGAGATAGCTTATTATGGAAATGCCACATTTCAAAACTTTATTCTAACAGCCCAGGGAATTCCTACGTGGAACAATGATTTTGGGCTGGTTTATAATTTCCAGGACAAGGATAATTATTATGTGTTAACGGTTGATCCTTCACCTCCCATTGCCCGCATACAAATCAATCAGGCTGGTGTATTCGATACCATTGCAGAAAAGGAATATGCTGTTAGTGGAAACGCAGTTTTAATGGAGTTGAAACATGATGGGACAAAAACAACAGCCTTCGTAAATGGCCAACAAATATTCAAGAACATACCAACCGATGAATTTCGTTCTGGTCATATAGGAGCCTATTCCTGGTGGTGCCCAATGAAATTTGACAATTTCAAGGTTTATGCAGCACTCGAAAGCGATTCGAGTATGACAATTCTATCGGTGCCCATCAACAGCCTGACATCCAACACAATTAAAGTATCCCCTAACCCTATTCACAGCTCCGTTATACACCTTTCTGCAGATGAGCCGATTTATAATGCAACCGTGTCGATATTTAGTATTACCGGGAATCTGATAAGCACCAGATCAGTTGATATAATAAACAGAACACCCATTGACCTTGATCCGAATTTAGGAAAAGGGATCTACATTTTAGAGATAACAACCCATACACGCAAAGAGATTAAGAAAATAATCTTATTGTAAAACTATAAAAGCACGTCAGGAATGATTTTTCATCCAGGTTTTCAGTTTCAAAAATTATCTGTTGCCCAACCTGTGGGTTCATCGGTAATATTGATTATGCTCATTTTTTTATCTGCCTGTGGCATTACAAAAGAAAATGATTTTCCCACTTCAAGAGATCTGTTAAAATGGCCCTTTAGCAGAACTTCCATATGGAATATGCCTATTGGTGATTCTGCTGTGTATGTGCATGCCCTGCTTGAACCAGTTGCAGCAGAAGGCCTTTCGGTGGACGAAGATATGATTGTATTAACCCCACGCGCACCCATGATGGATGTGTATTTAAATCATGCTGCATGGACCAAAGAATACAATCGTTGCTACCCCGAAGGGGAAATTATATATTCGATTCCCTGCCCCGACGATTTTATTTACAGTTATGACAACTGGGAACAAATGACCCCCAACGGAGGTATTGCATCACTGATGTCCGATGGCCGTACAATTGTTCAGAGCCAGCCTTTTAGCCGATGTGAGGCAGGGATGCCGGCTACGTCAAAATTTTTATTCCCCGAACAGGATATCTATGGCGATGGCATATTAGGTGCCCATGGTGGATCAGGTATGTCGGCTTTGGGAGGAGCACTACGTTTGGGCGAAGCAATGCCAGGTTCCGGCCCCATAAGACATGCCTTAAAAATCAATATTTATGCTGCTGAAAACATTCTCTACGATACCATTGACAAAGGTTACCGTTGGCCAGCAGTAATAGCCGATGGATATGCACCCCTTCTTTATGGGAAAAAACGCTCAACGCCGTTTGTAAAAGGCCTCCTGATGGGCTCTTTGTTGGCACTGCCATCATGGATGAGTCTCGATTCTTTAAATTTCGAAACCGAGCCCGGGCGCATTTTGGCTCAGGCATTTCAGAATTACGGCGCATACGTGGTGGATGACACCTATCGCGACTCGTGGGCAATAATATCTGCATGGGAACCCGGAGGCCGCTGGGTAGATCAGTTTGAAGAAGCCTGGGGTTTCAGCTTTATTACGGTAGATGATGATTCGCCATGGTCGAGGGACATGGAAAAGATCTATTTTAACCTGCACCTGGTGGCAAACAATGGGTCTAAATCCGTTGGTGGTGGTGGAAAACCCAGACAACCACTTGCCCCGGAAATCAATCCGCCATCACCATCTACTGGAGCAAATTAATTGATTTTTTTCTTGCATAACGCCTGAAATACATAGTACAAAAAATAATACGTGCAAAGTTGCAGATAATCATTTCTCATTTTTCAATGAAGCTTTTGACTGGAATTTAAAGCATCATGATTTCCTTAAAACATTGGGAAATTTGCTGATTGACCCTAGTAATTTTCTGAGTATTGGAAAATTAATTTTTTTTAACAGTGAGTAAACTTTGTTTAAAAATTGTATTAAAGCAATGAATAGCCATATTGATTCAATTATAGTAGCATCATATTTTGTAATTATTTTTATCGTTGGTTTTTTCCTTTCCCGAAAAAACCGGAAAGGCGATTCCTCAGAGTTTCTTACCGGCGGTAAAACCATGACCTGGAAACAAACCGGGATGACACTGGTGGCCATGATGTTCGATCCCGGCATTATGGGAAACACAGCACTTGCCTTTCTGTGGGGGTTTTATGTTGTACAGTGGAATGCCGTTAATATTTGGTTTACACCTTGGTTTGCAGGGTTGTTCTTCATTGGCATTTATTGGCGTTCAAAAATTGTAACAACCCCTGAATACCTGGAAAAACGCTTCAACCCGGCCGCACGTGGCGTTTTTTCGTTCATTATGGTAATTATGCTCATAAGCTTTTTAAGCTATGGAGTTTATAACGGGGGGCTTTTGCTCAATAAATTGTTCGATTGGAATATATGGGTTAGCATTATTATTCTTTTAGCATTGGCGGGGTTTTATGTAATAATAGGTGGTGTAAAAACAATGCTTACACTCGATATTTTCCAGGGAATACTTTTGCTAATAACAATGTTTGCAGTAGGCATTGTTGGTTTTGTTGCCGTAGGTGGCTTTGAAGGCATTAAAGCGATCACTATTATTGGCAAGGGAGGTGTGCCGCTAAACAGCATTATTCCGCCCAATGACTTCTCATTGAAGTCGGCAATTATGTACCCTACTCCCACCATCTTTACCTTTTGCGTAATTGCAGGCTTATCGTGGATCGTTTGCAATTTTGGGATGGCACAACGATTCCTTGCATCCAAAAGCGAAGCCCATGCTCAGAAAGCATTGGTCTTTGCTGGGGTATTCAATGTGTTCACACTGCTGTTTGCCTACATCGCCGGTATAGCCATGCATAAACTCATGCCCGACATTCAGCCCGATGCCAGTTTTATCACCCTTCTGCTCGAATATTTTCCGGTTGGAATAAGAGGGTTGTTGATTGTTGGTCTGATGGCTGCGCTGCTTTCAACGATCGACGGTTTATTATCTTCAGCAGCAGCCTTGCTAAACCTTGATATCTATTCCCGATTTATCAAACCGGGGCTTTCCGAAAAAGGAATGAAAACGGCCACTGCCATTATCCAAATCGCTATTGTTGCCATTGTTTTGCTCATTATACCTGTTTATCTCGATTCGGGGGAAATAAGCTATGAGCGCTCAGCCTATGAAGTGCTGCTGGAGTTTCTGGGATCTATAATGGGGGTGCTCATTGCCATTTTCATTTTGGGCATCTTTTTCACCCGCACTACTGCAAAGGCCTCCTTTATTGGCATGTTGGTTGGAATTGTCTTGGGTTTTTACCTACTGAATTTTACTGAGTTAAACTTTGCCCATGTGGGTACCATACAATTCCTTACTGTAATTATTCTGGGAATTGTTGGTAGCTTTTTCGAAAAGCCAAAATCATTATCGGAACTCGAAAATCTAACCATTTGGACATTACCTGATGTTAAAGGACCTTTTATAGGTTTTAAATCATGGCCCGGACTTAAGATCTGGATTATAGCCTTGCCAGTTGCATGGCTAACCATAAGCCTTGTGTGGGAGTGGTATGTGAAAAATTAATAAAATACAAATTTAATTAATATGAAACTAACAAAATACTCTTTATTGCTATTCTTGCTCTTTGCATTTGCAGGCAAACTTTTTCCTCAATATGTAAAGGTAAGTAGCAACAAACGTTATTTAGTTACCAATGATGAAAAGCCCTTTTTTTGGATGGGCGATACAGCGTGGGAGTTGATTCATAAACTTGATAGTACAGAAATAACAACCTACTTTCGAGATAGAACAGCTAAGGGTTTTACTGTAATTCAAACCGTAATTCTTACCGAGTGCGATGGCCTTACACAACCAACTCCTGAAGGGTTTATTCCACTTGAAAACTTCGACCCCGAAAAACCCAATGCCGAATATTTTAATAAATTGGATTGGGTAGTAAATACTGCATCAAAATATGGCTTGTACATAGCTTTACTGCCAACATGGGGTTCAAATGTTGAGGATAAACCTCACCCACTCTTTGCTAATCTTCATATTTTTACTCCCAACAATGCCTTTAAATATGGACAGTTTTTAGGTTCGCGGTATAAAAACAATTGGAATATAATTTGGATTACCGGAGGAGATCGTATTCCAACGGGATACGAAGAAATTTGGATACAATTGATAAAAGGCTTGCGAAAAGGAGCTGACAACAAACATTTAATCACCTATCATGTTTCAGGCAATAATTCTGTTACCAACTACCCCAAAATTGCTAATGAGCTCGATTTTTACATGTTGCAATCGGGTCATGGCAATTTGGCTACGCCAAACTATAAATTAATTAGCCACGATTATAAGGTTAAACCAACCAAGCCTGTTATAGATGGAGAACCTCTTTACGAAGATATCCCCATCGCTTTTAATCCGGCAAATGGCTACACAACCGACTACGAAAGTAGAAGAGCCATGTACTGGTCGGTTTTTGCAGGTGGCTTTGGTGTAACTTATGGAAATAATTCTGTTTGGCAAATGAACAGAAAGGAATACCCAGAGGTAATTTCACCCATAAGCACCTGGGACGAAGCCATAGATTCCAAAGGAAGTTTTCAGGTGGCACATTTAAAAAACCTTATGCTTTCAAGACCTTTCTTAACCCGTATACCCGATAGCACACTAATTAAACCCTATAATTACGAGGCCGACTTTAAGTTAGCCACACGCGATGGCATTATGGGTAAAAGTGATGCTACCTATATTATGAGTTATCATCCGGTGTTTGAAGATTGGACAACGATAAATACCAGTGTAATAGCATCAAAAAATATTCGGGTATGGTTATACGATCCACGTAACGGATTAGCCTATTTTTTAGGTGAACAAGCCAATACCGGTTCATATAATATAGCCTCGCATAATCCAATAAAAAAACATATGGGTGGTCCCGATTGGGTATTTGTAATCGATGGTGCTGAAAGCAACTATTTAGCTCCAGGAATTGGAAGAGATTACAATGTTTTTTTTCTTTAATAGAGACTTACAGTTATGTATATCAACATTATTCACAGACCCGAACCCGACCCTTTCCGCAGAAGCATTTTTAAAATGCAGCAGGAAATGGCGCATGGTTTAGGTATAAGAACCACAATTCTAGCCACAGCGCCTTCATTATTTGATGAGGAAACGATAAAGCTGATGAAGATGTATCATGCTGATTTTGGTAATGAACTGGGGCTTTCTTTTCACACACTTGATTCGCCTGATATTGTAGAAATTGTAGGGTATAAAGACGCAGCCATCTGGATGTACACCGAGGAAGACAAGCGCAAGGTAATTCGCCATTTGGTTGCAAAGTTTGAAAGCGTTTTTGGTTTCAAACCTACCAGCATAGGCTCATACCATCTTGATGCATCGGCTATGCGCATTCTGCTCGAAGAGTGCCCCACGGTTAAAATAACCATAGCCGGTTGTTTCGAAGAAGGCGTAAGAGTATATCATGGCTGCAACCACAGTTGGTATCTTTTTAATGAAGGAATGCCCTGGGCGGCATGGTATCCATCAAAAACCCACACCTTGCGTCCGGCAAAAAACGAAGAAGATGCTTTTGGCGTAGTTGCCGTTCCGCACCTAACCCGCGACATGGTATTGGCTTATGAGGGGCGAAACGATTTTTGGGCATCACATCCGCCCAATGTTCAGCGTGGTATGGGAAATATGGGCGGAAACTGCCCATACGATAAAAACCTCATTGATCAACATCGCTTTCAGGAACGCTTTAATAATGGTTATTCTTACCTGAATGTTTTTGTTGGAGCACAATGGCTGATCCACAACCACAACAGTGAAGAAGACCCGGAAGTATCTGTTTCCCTGTATCGTCAGCAATTGGAATACATCAAAGAACTGGTTGACAAAGGCGAAGCCAGTTGCTTAACTATGACCGAATTTGGGGAATGGTACAAGAAGAATGTTCCGGTTACCCATAATGAAATTTCGCTGGCAAAGGAGATCTTGTATGGAAGTGGGAAACACTATTTATGGTATATGGACGGGAATCTAAGGGTTTTGTTTGATCTGTTTCAGGGCGGTTCCATCGGCGATTTACGTCCCTACATATCCGAAATCCCCGTTTCAACCGGTCCTGATACTCCACATGGGGTTTACGGAAGTTATCCATATCTCATTCAATCGCAGCACCGCACAGGATATCTCAACCATTTCTCCGATGGTTCGCGCACAACCCTACTCATGAACCATAATGGCATTGATGTTGATCTGGCCGATGTAGAACTCAAATGCGAAGAAATCACCGAAGGCAACAAAAGTTTTACAACAAAAACTGTCGAAATCAGGTTTGGTGAAAGCGTTTGCGTGAAAATGAAATCATCATGGGATTTAAGCCAGCCGGGGCGAATAATTATTGAACGTGAACTTATTTCCATTGAAGGATCGGGTATTCAGGAACTTGAAATATCGGAGTATTTCAAGGGGTGTTATGGTATAACCGATTATCCCGAAGATATGAAGGGAATTATTCTTGCCATCGACAACGAGCCAGAAACCAGTTTTAGCTTTAGTTACCGGAGAAGAAAGCTGGTAAAACAATCGGTAAATACCGTTCAGGCTTCAATTCCACAAATAAATACAATCGTTGGACTTTCGCCTTGCGACCATAGCAGTTGGAAAGGTACCATCGAAGAAGGCATCCTTTTCAATCCCTATTATACGCTAAAGCTTACAAGACAAATTAAACCATCTAATAAAGCGCGGATATGTTTGTACCTAAAAACCATGAAATAACCATGCGATGTCCCGTGTGTTTCAACCGGGATATCGATGTGTTGATGAAGCTTGAGACTAGCGATAACAAATACAAATGCCTGAAATGCAGTTTTCAGGGAACTGAACCCAAAGTGCGGGAATATTATGGCTACCTGAGAAGCAAGTTTCTTTGGATTGAAAAGAGAATAACCCTGGATGCCTACAATGAATTATAATGAGTTAACAGTTAAAAAAAAATGGTGAAGTATATATTAATAACAGCAGCCCTATGGTCGTGCCTGCTATACAGTGGCCACATTATGGGACAAACCAGTGAAACAGTAACCGATATCAATGGCAACGTTTACAAAACCATAAAGGTGGGGAATGATATATGGATGGCAGAAAATTTAGCCGTTACCCATTACAACGACGGCACTCCTATTGCCACCGTTACCGATAAAGATCAATGGATTATAACCCTAAGTCCTGCATTCCGCTGGTATGATGACAATGAGCTTAAAAACAAGTATTTGGGTGCACTCTACAACTGGTATGTTGTGGATTCAAAAAAGCTGTGCCCTGTTGCATGGCATGTATCTACAGAAAAGGAATGGGAATTACTTGCATGGACACTTGGCGGGAAAAAGGTAGCCGGTAATAAGCTACGGGCAAAGGGCAATCAAATTTGGAAAGCATCAGAAAATATTGGTACTGATCTTCTTAGATTCAATGCAATGCCTGCCGGGTTTGTGCATGATTTTACCGGGCAAACAAGTTCACTTGGCGAGTATGCATCGTTTTGGACATCCGATGAATACAGCAGAGCTTTTGGCTGGGGAAGGAGCATTCATATCAACTATCCCGAACTTAGAAGATTTAATGATGGCAAAAAGGGTGGTTTTAGTGTGAGATGTGTTAAGGATAAATAAAAACATTTATAAATGTAATTATCTGTTAATTCCTTAAAAATATGAAAGCTAACTATGCAATTCTTTTAATTTGTTTGCTAATTGGCATTAGTTCGTGTCAGACTAAAAACAAAAATACTGGTCAGAATAGCAGTGCCTCAAATGATAATCGGATTTCTGTTTATTTTGATACGGATTGCAACAACGAACTTGACGATCAGCATGCACTGGCATATTTGCTTTTCAATACGAAAACTTTTAATGTTTTGGGTGTTTCAGTTAATGCTACCAGCAGCGGTGGCAATATAAATGAGCATTACAAAGAAGCTGAGCGCATTATGAAATTTTGTAAAGCGGATGGAAAAATACCACTAAAACTGGGTGCGAATGCAAATTTTGTTGACATCAGGGATAGTCTACACCTACCAAAGTTTGATGGTTACGAGGCAGTTAATTCTATCATTGAAACTGTAAGAAATGCACCCGACACAATTATTCTATTGGCAGTAGGTAAGCTTACAAACATTGCGCTTGCACTTAAAAAAGCTCCCGAAATCAAAAATAAAATCAAAATTGTGTGGTTGGGATCAAATTATCCTGTTAAGGGTGAGTATAATATGGAAAACGACATGGAAGCCACCCGTTACATCTTATTTCAAGATGTACATTTTGAGATGGTTACTGTTCGTTGGCCCAACAAACGCGGTTCAACTGATGTGAACGTAACTCCCGCCGATATGGAAAAACACATGCCCGGCACAGGACCGGAAGTGGATCCAATAGTTGGTCGGCATGGAAAGTCATTTACCCATTTTGGTGATTATTCCATCGACTTGTTTCATCACATTGATTTGCATGGCGACAACCGTCCACTTTATGATGCAGTAGCTGTTGCCATATTAAAAAACCCAGAATGGGGCGAGTCAAGAACAATACCTGCACCCCGGCTTGATGGTGAAAACTGGGTTGAACAACCCGACAATAAGATAAAAATAATCATTTGGGAAAATTTCGATAAAGAAAAGATTCTTGCCGATTTTTTCAATACAATGAATAAGCCTGAACTTGTAGAGTGAACTATAATATGCATATCTATATAAATACGGAATCAATCGGATGTAATTATTCTCTTACTCTCAACCAGATCTACAATGCCCGACATTAATAATAAACAATTTAGCAGACAATGAAATGTAGACACTTTTTTTTGCCTTTGTATTTATTTTTCTGAATGTTTCTATGCTAATGGCAGAGGTTTATTATGTAAGTCAAACCGGAAACGATGAAAATTCCGGGATTTCTTCTTCAGAAGCCTGGAAGACCATCAAAAAGGCCACATCCGTTGCATTCACAGGGGACGATAGCCTTCTGTTCAAGGGCGATGACGCGTTTTTGGGTACCTTAAATATTAAGAAAATAACTGATGGAAACAATAGCCCCCTTTATATTGGTTCTTTTGGCGTAGCTTTTTTTTAATCATGGGTTAAAACCAACCGAAATTGAATTTAACTGCAATGAAGCTGGTTTAAAAGGAACATTTCAGGTGCGCGACCTTTGGTTACAAACCGACCTTAGTGAAGTATCTAAGTCGTTTAAATCAGAAGTACCAGCACATGGCGTTAATGTTTTTAAATTCAGAAATTAATATAAAACTAACTTGATGAAATGTAAACTTATAGCAATTTTCCTTTTGATTATGGTTCAAATTAATGCACAAGAAAAAAGTCGCGTTTCCTACAACGAGTATATTCGCGAAAACATTCCCCAAAAAGAAGAAATTGATGTGTTTCTTGGAAAAAATTCATGGGCGAAATTCGACTCCGAAGAGGGATATATTTTAGGCAATTACATGCCCAACGATGGGTTGGATAATAGTTCAACCATTTCAACTTCGAAAGAAAACGGTGCTAGAACTTCTTTTATGTATGCTGATAAACCTTGTCGCATAAATACTTACGGCGATAGTTTTACGCAATGCCACCAGGTTAGCGATGGCGAAACCTGGCAGGAATATCTGGCGGCACATTTGGGCGAACCTATTCGCAATTTTGGCATGGGTGGCTTTGGCGTTTATCAGGCTTACCGCCGCATGTTGCGCGAAGAAAAGACGGCGAACAATGCCGAATATCTGATATTTTATATTTGGGGCGACGACCATATTCGAAGTTTGTTGCGTTGCCGTTATATGTTAATGGCCGATTGGACAAGGCAGCAGGAGCAAACCGAACCTGTGGGCAAAATGTTCCATGGCAATTTTTGGTCGAACGTTGAAATGGACTTAAACACCGGAAAGTTTACAGAAAATAATAGCCGGATTTCACAAAAATCTGAATTGTACAACATGACAAATGCCAATTGGATGGTGGAAAACCTCGATGGCGATTTGGCACTTCAAATGTATCTTTTCAAGCAACATAAAACTGACGAATTGGATTTGCCAAAATTGAAAAAACTGGCGGCCATTCTTCAGCTAAATATTAACCTCGACGATAAATCGAAATTGGATGAAAATATAACGCTCCTTCTTGATAAATATGGTTTTGCAGCCACGAAATTCATTTTGCAAAAAGCACAAGAATTTGCTACACAAAACAATAAAAAGTTGATGGTGGTTTTGTTTGACCCCTACAAAGTAACCAAGCAATTATTGGCAGGGGAACACCGATTTGACCAAGATATTGTTGATTTTTTGCTTGACAACAAATACACTTATTTTGACATGAACCTTGTGCATGTTGAAGATTACAAAGCTTTTAACCTTTCGGGGGAAGACTATTACAAACGTTATTTTGTTGGGCATTACAGTCCAATTGGCAACCATTTTTTCGCGTTCTCAATAAAAGATAAAGTCGTGGAATGGCTCAACCCAAAACCCATAACTTACCAGAATGAAAATCAGAAAATGATACAATTTAATGGATACTTGGAAGGTGTATCAAAAGAATAAAATTCAACATACCTAAAAATTTAAAATGAAATTTTTGCCATCTAAAATAGCTGTTCTGATTTTTTGCCAACTTGGTCTAATTTTCAACGCATTCTCCCAAAAATATTATTCGGTAGAAGGACATAATCTGGCATTGGACAACGGTATAGTAAAACGCCAGATTGCTTTACCCGATGAAAACAAGGCAAATTTCAAAACAACTTTTTTTGATTTGAAAAATGATGAACACGACTTTTTACTGAAAGAAAACTTAGAGTTTCAGTTTGAAATCAACAAACAAAAATGGGATGGAAGTTCAGATTGGAAACTCATTTCAATAAATGGTTTGAGCGATGAAACTGGCGGAAATGGGGCTGAAGTTTTACTGCAACCTAAAAGCACTAAAAATCAATTTCAAGTAAAAGTGAAGTATTTACTTTTTAAGGATTTGCCAATCGTTAAAAAATCAATTGCTTTTGAAAATATTGGAACCGATGAAATTGCCGTTGAATCGTTGGACGTTGAAAATCTGGCCAACGCTTTTGGAACTACTCACGCTTTGATTTACCACAATTACGGTCGCAACAAAACCATGAACGGATATTCGGGAAATTATTATGACCCTGTTTTGATTTTGCACGATAATTCGCAACGGCGAGGCATTGTTTTGGGCAACGAAGCACCCGGAGTTCTGAAAAAAACAACGGTAAATTTAGATGGGAAATCATTGACGATTGGGATGAATCATTCCAACGAAGATGCCCCGTTTTGCAAATATTTGGCTGAGGGAGAAGCGTGGGAAAGTCCTGCAACTTTCGTGGGTTTATATGCAAATTCGAGTAGTGCCAACGACCAATTAAACGGCATGGTGGCCGATTACGTACGCAAACATTTGGGTGCGCGGGTTTATAAATTGGACAAAATCCCAACTTCGGTGTACAATACCTGGGCGCCGTTTCGTGGCGACATGACAACAAATTCGGTTATTGACGTGGCCAAAAGTGCCGCCCAATGCGGGTTTCAGTATTTTGTGATGGATGCCGGCTGGAACACGATACATGGAAACCCAACCAATACTGGCGACAAAGATTTAGACTGGATTCTGAACCTTGGCGATTGGGTGGTTGATAGCACAAAATTCCCAAACGGTTTGCAAGAAGTTTTTACCGAAGTGGAAAAGCTGGGAATGAAACCCGGGCTGTGGATTAGCGTTGCAACGGCTACAAAAAATGCCCGCGTTTTCCGCGAGCATCCCGATTGGTTTGTGAAAGATAAGAATGGCGACTTTGCTTTTCTACACGATGAATCGGGCAACCCAAATCAGGTAACAGCCTGTTTGGCCGGCCCATATTACGACTACATTCGCGATGCAATTATTAAAATGGTTACTGATTGGAATCTTGGCTATGTAAAACTCGATTTGTCGATTGTTACTTCGGCTTACACCTACAACGCAGAGAACACAGGTTGTTACGCAACCAATCATTCGCATCATAAAAACCACAACGATTCGTATCTGGCAATCTATGAACGTTGTTTCCAAATGTTCGACGAGATTCATGAAAAGGCGCCAAACCTTTATATCGACTGTACTTTTGAAACTATGGGCAAACTGCAACTCATTGATTTTGCCATGTGCAAACATGCCGAAGGAAACTGGCTGTCAAATGTCGATGATTTTGCGCCTCAAGGAAGTTGGCGAGTGCGGCAACTGGCTTGGTGGCGTTCGCCGTCAATTCCCGCATCGTCGTTGGTAATTGGTAACCTCCGCGTTGACGACCCAAATTACAAACAAGCCATGATGAGTTTATCGGGAAACATGCCAATAATGTTGGGCGACACACGGGTTCTCTCAAAAGAAACAAAAAGCGAACTTAAAAGCTGGACAAACTGGATGGCAAAAATGGATGAGAAACATGGAATCATGAAATTCAGACAAGATTTGCCAGGTTTTAGTGAACCCGCTTGGGGAAGTTGGGACGGCTTTTCGCGCATCAACACCGATACAAAATCGGGAGGAATTGTTGGCGTTTACAGGCAAGATGCGGCAGAATCCAATCGATTGGTAACAGTAAAAAATCTCGAACCCGAATCCATTTATCAGGTATTAACACCCGATGGGAAAAAACTCGCTCAACTTACAGGCAAAAAATTAGAAACTGAGGGTTTTAAGGTTTCTTCAAGCGAAAAAATTGAAGGCTTTTTGTTTGAAATACGGAAGATGGATTGAAAATTCCACAAATTAAGAGGAAGTCATAGCCATATAAACAATATGCAATGGAGTGATTCTTTTGTGAAAGCTGTTTTAAACTATCGAATTTAAAATTACAAACTATGAAAAGCATTCTGATTATCATTTACTTGATTTTTACAGTTTTATCATCAAAAGCTCAAACACTTCTGAGTTTTGAAGAACCTGTAAAACAGAGATTACTGGTGTTAACAGATATTACAAACGAGCCCGACGATCAGGAATCTTTGGTACGTTTACTCGTTTATGCCAATGAGTACGATTTGGAAGGTATTGTTGCAACAACCTCAACCCACTTGCGTAATCAGGTGCGAATAGATAAAATTGAAAAATTAGTTCATAATTCTACTTTACTAAAATAGATTTCTCCTAAAACGCCTGTCAATGTCCGCTTGTCTTTGCTTGTGCCTGAGGCGGATTTGATTCAGGCATAGGTCAACTTCTTTTTGTGTGGTAAAGAGAACGGCTATAACTAATAGCCTAGCATCTCGCACACTCATTAAAGGC
>JBBSDG010000006.1:0-31510 GCA_038249635.1 Bacteroidales bacterium
AGCACCCCCCGGTTTCGTGTGTGTTAAATTTTTTAGTGTATCATTTAAATTTTCAAAAGTATGAAAAAAAAACGAGAAATCTTCTCTCCGTTCGGGGATAGGATGCGACTAAGAATCAGAAGAATGAAACTAACTGTATTGATGATCTTCCTGGTCATGGCCAGCTTCGGTAACAGCTTTTCGCAGGTGACACTGTCGCTTCACTTCGACAAGGCCAACATCCATGATGTGCTTGGAAGCATTGAACAAAAAACAGACTACATCTTTTTGTACAAGGACGACATTCTTAATGGTTCAAAAGAGATCACGATTGACTTTAAGGATGCCGGATTTGAAGAAGTGCTCAAGGCTATTTGTGATCAAAGCAACATTGATTTCGAAGTACGCGAACACCAGATTATTCTGAAAGAGAAAGCGATTGTTCCGATGACCCCCGAACAGCAGCAGTCTCAGAAGAAAAGGTCGATTTCCGGAAATGTAACTGATGAGAAGGGACAGCCGCTCCCTGGCGTTTCGGTAGTAGTGAAAGGTACAACTACCGGAACGATAACAGATTCAGATGGAAACTTTACTTTGCAGGTTATTCCTGCAGCAAAAGAATTGGTACTCTCTTTTGTCGGAATGAAAAAAGTGGAAATTGCAATTGGCGGGAAGTCTACTATTAATATGACGCTTGTAGAAGATGTTGTCGGACTCGAAGATGTTGTAGCCGTAGGTTATGGTACTCAGAGAAAAGCCAATTTAACTGGCTCGGTTGCTAGTGTAAATGCACAGGAGCTGAGTAAACGTCCTGCAGCCAATGTACAAAACTTGTTGCAAGGAAAAGTTTCCGGTTTGCAGGTTACTCAAAATTCAGCAAAACCAGGAGACGATGGAGCTACTATGCGCATTCGAGGCTATGGTACCTTTAGTAGTTCTGGCAGCGATCCATTGGTGCTGGTAAATGGTGTTCAGGGCGATCTTACCAATTTAGACCCCAACGATATTGAATCAGTATCTGTTCTGAAAGATGCTGCATCAGGAGCGATTTACGGTGCCCGCGCAGCAAACGGTGTGATACTTGTTACAACCAAAAAAGGTAAAGCAGAAGCCCTCACCATTGAATATCATACTAATTTTCAGGCTCAGGAAGCTACCCGGTTGCCTAAGCTTCTGACCAATTCGGCTGATTATATGACCTATTGGAACCAGGCTCGTATCAGAGGTGGTGCAACTCCATATTTTGCTCAAGCCGATATTGATGCATACCGGAATTCAAATGATCCCGTTAAATACCCTAATTTCAATTGGATCGATTATATGTTCCATACAGGATATGCCCAAAATCATCACTTAAATGTTAGCGGTGGAAATGAAAAAACAACCTTTAACATGTCTCTTGGCTATTTAGATCAAAGCGGGATTGCCGGAATTTATGATTTCAAGAAATACAATGTTTTACTTTCGGTTGATAGCAAAGTGAAAGATTGGATTGCCATTGGTGGAAACATACAGATGGTAAAAAAAGATATTCTTGAATCTAACTATAATGAGAGTGATGAATTTATACTCGGTATCTACGGATCAGGACCAAACTATACACCAACCTTTAAGTTGCCTGATGGATCAACGGGTTACGCTGCAAGATACAGTTCATCAATAGGAGAGTGGACTGTCCGGAATCCTGAATCAATTTCCGCCAGCGGAGCACTAAAACAGAATCGTTACAATGTTTCTTCTCAGTTCCATGTGGACATTAAACTGAGTAAAGACCTGATGTGGTATAGCAAGGGAGCTGTAGGGTTTGACAATAATTTCTCCAAGTTGAATGAGCATAGCGTGAATAACTATTATTTCAAGGATGGTACTTATGCCCATAACAATGGAACCTGGCATCTGGGAGTCAATGATAATATGACTCAAAATTTATTAACAACGTTGTATTCTACATTGAATTACAATAAATTAATCAATGGGGTTCATAATGTTTCAGCTATGGCCGGATACAATCAGGAAAGCAATTTTTACAGACGGTTGCAGGGAGCTAGAACAACTTTCCCTACATACACGATTATCGAACTTGCCGCAGGTTCAGCTTTAAACCAAACAACCTATGGTACGGCTAATGAGTGGGCTATTCAATCGCTTTTTGGACGTTTGTCATATGATTATAAAGGCAAATATCTGCTTGAAGCCAATGCCAGATATGACGGAACTTCCAGAATTTCATCGGATAACCGCTGGGGGTTATTCCCTTCATTATCATCGGCATGGAGGCTTTCTCAAGAGTCGTTTATGAAAAAATACCGGTGGATCGATAATATGAAATTAAGAGCTTCCTGGGGTAAATTAGGTAACCAAAACGTGGGATTATATCCTTATCAGGAATTGCTAACTACCACTTCCTATCCATTTAATGCCCTAAATCCTGCAGTAGTAATGTCCAGGCTGGTTGATAAAAACCTGAAATGGGAAACAACAACAGTTACTGATTTTGGGGTTGATTTGAGCGTTAAAAATGGTTTGTTCTCTTTAACTGCAGACTGGTTTAATAAAGTGACAGATGATATTCTTTATAATATTCCTGTTCCTGCAAGTGTAGGATTATTATCCCCGACAGTTAACTATGGGAAAATGAAAAATACAGGTTGGGAATTTGAAGTTGGTCATGCCAATAAAGTTGGTGAATTTAAATATAATATCAGCTTCAACCTGACTACTATTAAAAATGAAGTATTGCGAGTTCTGACTCCTTCATACGGTGGCACCATTATCAAGGAGGGCTTACCTTTTAATTCATTCTATTTGACTCAATTCGATGGTATTTTCCAGAACCAGGCCGAAATTGACGCTGCTCCAAAGCATCCTTTTAATCCCAAACCTGGAGACCTGAAATACAAAGATCAAAATGGAGATGGAATTATTGACGCCAAAGACCGAGTTGTTGTTGATGGAGCTTATCCCAAATTTTATTATGGAGGAAGTCTGAATTTAAGTTGGAAAAATTTTGATTTTACTGCATTTTTTCAGGGGGTTGCCGGACAAAAATTCTATGTTGGTGGTAGTGGATGGGGATTGTCACCTTTTGTTCAGGGATCTGCACCACGTTTAGACTTTATTAAAAACATGTGGACAGGAGAAGGCTCTACAAATTCTCAGCCAGCTATGTATTATGCTGGATATCAGCCTGTAACAGGTACAGCATCAACTTTTTGGCTGCTTAATTCATCTTATTTGCGGTTGAAAAATATTGCTATCGGGTACAATCTTCCAAAAAAACTGACACAGAAGATCGGTCTCAAAGACATTCGCGTCTATATGTCGGGAGATAACTTGGTGACAATTACCAAATATCCAGGAGCTGATCCCGAAGGAGCCGCCAGTGTCGGTCGTTTCAGCGCTTATCCTCAAGTAGCAATTTACACATTGGGCGTTAAGGTTAAACTTTAATAAAAATATTACGCTATGAATAGATATATTAAAAATTTCGTCATTGGAATTCTGGCCATCTCATTTGTTTCTTGTTCCGGATTCCTTGATAAGAACCCGCTTGATCAGATTTCAAGCCCAACTTTCTGGACCAGCCAGAGTGAGGCTGACATGGCTTTGGCAGGCGTTTATGGCCGGCTTTTGTGCACAACATTCAACTATACTCAAATGAATTTTGATGTTTTGGGTGGCGATTGTTATGCCCCGTCAGGAGGCATACAATATGTGTACACATTTATATCGCAAGGCTTGGCCGAAGCTACAACTGGTGGCCCCATCTCAAGCATTTATTGGAATTGCTATAATGGCATCGCTTCATGTCATTTTTTTCTTGAAAATGTCGACAGAACACCCATCGCCGATGACGTCAAGACCACGTATAAAGCCGAAGTACGGTTCCTGAGGGCGATGTTCTATTTTCAATTGGCTGAGTTTTATGGTGGGGTTCCGCTTTACACCAAGTCGGTAACCATAAATGAAGCAAAAGTAAAACAAAGCACCAAGGCTGAGGTTATTGCATTTGTGCTTAGTGATTTGGACTTTGCTATTGAAAACCTTCCCAATACTGCCTATACTGGTCATGCAGTGAAAGGTTCTGCTCTAGCCCTTAAAGCAAAAGTACAGCTCCATAACTTGCAATATCAGGCAGCAGCCGATTTGGCTAGCCAAGTGATTACTGATGGAAAATTCAGCATTTATAATGATTATCGGAAATTATTCCTGACATCGGGCCAGACAAATAATCCTGAGATTATTTTCTCTGCCAAGTATCTGAACCCTGACCAGAATATTGTGCCATATGGACCTGATGTTGAATTCATGTGGCATGGAGTTTTGAATCCACGTCAGGAGTTTGTTGATGAATTTGAATGTACAGACGGACAGCCTATTACGACTTCACCTTTGTATGATTCCAAAGATATGAAGAAGAACCGTGACCCGCGTCTTGCCTTAACTGTTAAGACTTTTGCTGAACCAATCATTACAACCGCAGGTAAATCGATTGCCAATACCTATAATATACCATCAGCAACAGGTTGGGAACCTTTAAAAGGTTGCAATCCGGATAATATGCCTGTCGACTATAGCGTGAAGAGCGATCAGGATTGGATTTTGATGCGTTATGCTGAAGTTTTGTTAATGTATGCTGAAGCGAAGAACGAAGTTAGCGGTCCTGATGCTTCAGTGTATAATGTAATTAACACTGTACGTGCCCGCCCAGGAATTAACATGCCTCCAATCCCAACCGGATTAACAAAAGACCAGATGAGAACTCGCATTATGCATGAAAGACGAGTTGAGCTTGGACTTGAAGGACGAAGGTATCAGGACATGAAACGTTGGAAAACTATCGAGACTTATATCCCTACAATCGTTGATCCGGGAGGTGTTCAGCGTAAGTTCAATACTGCCAAACACTATTTATTCCCATTCCCGCAAAGTGAGATTGATGTAAATGACAAATTGATTCAAAATCCTAGTTATTAGAGGATATCTTATTCCTTTCGCTTGGAAAGTTTAGAAAGCTACTCTATCCATTGAAGAGAAAGTAGCTTTCTTACCTTTTTGTATAAAAATTCTGAATTTAAAACGTCCTAAAAAAACTGAAATGACTAAAATGATAAACCATTGTCTTGCCAAATATTTGTCATTTTTTTTCTCGTTTTGAGCCAGATGACTTTGTGCGGACAAACAATTAATTCAGGCAACACATTGCGCACTGCCTATATTGTTCCCAATTTTCATCCGCCAAGCTGCGGATGACTTAACAATTGGTCAACCGAACGGAATTATTGTGCCAATTCTTACCTCAATCATCTTGATGTTGTGCGTGACGATGCAAATGATAAATACTTCCTTTCGGACCGTAACAACCTGATTGCGATTCAAAACTTCGCACTACAACGCTTTGAGGAAACCGAGCTGTAACAAACAGCTATCAGGGTGGTAAAAAAGAGCAGTCAACAAAAGGATACTAGGTGAAAAATCCTTATATTTTGAAAAATCATAATGAACCAACTTAATGAAAATATGCTCTTAATAGGTCGAAACCAAATTATTAAAATATGAAACATATTTCATTAACACTATTGTTATGTTTCACTCTGGTGTTTGACCAAAATAATGTTGAAGCCCAGTACTCATTCAGCTCTTTCGAACAGGCGAAACTCCATTCACTCTCTTATGAGCGTCCGGCTCCCGATTTTTTTGAGGGTGCCTTGCTTGGAAACGGAGCCATAGGTGTGGTGGTAACTACACGTTCTGATGGGGTTGTTTTCTATTTTGGTCACAACAATGTTTGGGACATTCGCATTGCCGAAAATAACAAAGAAAAGATCGGTACTTTCAAAGAAGTGTTCGTCAAGGTAAAAGCCCTTCCGGATACCCTGAAATTGCTTACCGACGATCCCTGGTACAAAGAATACAGCAAAATGACTGCCGAAAATTACAGGGCACCTTATCCACGGCCTTTCCCCTGTGGCTCGGTATTGTTAGGATTTGACCGACGGAATGCCGAAATGATCGGTCATCGGCTCGATATTTCCAACGGATTGTGTGAGGTGTATTTGCTCACCAAAGATCAGAAAAAGATCACCCTGCAAATCTTTACCGACATGACCACCGATCGGCTTTGGTTCCGCCTGGTTGATCAGCAGGGCAATCCGTGCGAAAATATATTCGACCGTATCCGGTTGATGTCTGATCCGTCCACACCGAAAGAATTTCCGAAAGCACAGATTGAAGAAAACCTGGATAAAGGAGTGATTGCCTTTCGTCAAACTTTACCTTACTCAGAACCGGATAAATATGATGCAATTAAAGGGCATCCAAAAGACAAAGCTTTTCGATTGACTGCTTCTGTGAACTGCACGCTGGAGAAAAAATCAAGAATCAACTGGGATGGTAATCGGCAGGAAATGGCATCCATGGAAGCCGGAATTGTGAAGCAAAAAGGTTTTGTAGGCTCTGTTTCGCTTCGGGAAGGGTTGAATAGTCTGGTGGAAAAAGATTTGCCCGCGGTAGCTGCTCCGCACACTGAAGAATTGCTTGCTTCCCTGAATAACGGTGAACAAATCTGGAAAGAATACTGGAGCAAGTCCGGGGTAAAACTGGATGATCAGTTTCTGGAACAAATGTGGTATCAGAACCTATATTTTCTGAATTGCGCAACCAAAGACGGGGCAGCAACGCCGGGGCTCTTTGCCAACTGGAGCTACAACAACATCGGTACTGCCTGGCATGGCGATTACCACATGAATTACAATACCCAGCAACCGTTTTGGGCTACTTTTTCGAGTAATCACCTGGAGAAAAACCTCCCGTATGTGAACCTGATCGAAAAGTTAGTGCCGGTGAGTAAAAGTTGGGCGAAAAACTATTATGAATTGCCGGGTGCCTATTTCCCCCATAGTGCTTTTCCTGTCGACATGACGATCAATGCTTATCCGGTGCCAACCTGGGGATGGGAAATTGCCGAAACTCCTTGGGCTGTGCAGGGGTTATGGTGGCATTATTTGTATTCAGGAGATGTAGAATTCCTTAAAAGCAGGGCATTTGAACCGATGAAATTGGCTGTCGAATTCCTCGTTGCCTACATGAAACGGCCAGAGGCCAGCGGCCCGCAGTGGAAAGACGATAAATTTCACATTTTTCCAACTGTTCCACCCGAATTATACGGACTTCGGCCGGGATTTAAATACAATTACGACTGCAACGTTGATTTGTCGCTCAGCAAGTTCGTTTTCAAGGCGTTCGTTGAAGCCACCAGGGTGCTGAAATTGGAAAAGCCGGAGAAAGTATTGCTGGATGATGTGAAGCTTATTTTGTCCCATTTCCCCGATTATCCCACCGCAATTTCGAAAAAATATGGAAAGGTACTGGTTTCGGTTCCTGAGGAACACGATCAGGTGGTTTACAATGTGCCGAATTCGCTGTTCACCGTATTTCCGGGTGAAGATCATGGTTTGCATTCCGACCCTGAAACCATGCAACTGTTGAAAAACACCTTCTTTAATCAGCAAAATGAAGGCGGTAATGATCTGGTGTTTATTAATCTTCAGTCAGCCCGAATCGGAATGCTGGATTTGGAACGATTTAAGCGGCATGTTAATTATTCTCTACTGCCCAACGGTACGACTTCCGACCGGGTGATGCAAGTTCATGGCCGTTATGGCGACAATACTTCTTATTGTTACATGGATAAAATGGGAATTTGGTTCGAAAATTTTGGACTTCCGGTTGTTGTTAGCGAATGTTTGATACAAAGCTATGACGGAACAATCCGACTTTTCCCGAATTGGCCATTGGAGAAGGATGCTGAATTCCAAAACCTTAGAGCTGTGGGGGCATTTTTAGTTAGTGCATCACTAAAAAATGGGAAAGTTAACGAGATAAAGGTAACCAGTGAGGTTGGAGGAGTGTTGAAAATGATTCTACCCTGGCTAAAAGGAGGAACAGTTTCAACCTCGGGAGGTAAGAAACTACTCTCAACTTCTATCATCGAGATGCCAACAGCTAGAAATGAAATCATAGTTTTTCAGCCATAATGGTTTTTAAAATTTTAGGAGAAGATTGATAATGCATTCATAAAAAAAAACTAAAGTATGTAATTCTATAAGATTATCCAGTTCTTTTTTATTATGAGCACTGCATGGAGTTGTTCCCGTCCATCCGAAAATCAGGACAATTTTTCTATGGAAGAAATATCCGCGCAAAATGCTCCTCGTTTGGAATGGCGGTGTCAGTCCCGCTTTGGCTTGTTTATTCATTGTCAGTATCGAAGAGATCAGGAATAGAAACTTCATGCGCCATCTAATACTGAGGCGGAATTTGAATTGAAAAAAGGGGAATTGGTATCGCTAAAAGTAACGCATGAATTCAGAGACGCAAGGATTTGGTGATTAATCCCGAGTTTTCTTTAAACTTAAAATAACACAACCGATGAAAACGCTTTTATTTTATATCATTTTTTTTGCTTTTGTTATCCCAATGAGCGGATTAAATAACCTGAGTGCACAACCAAAATCACCAGGTCGACTAGATTTTTCGTCTCTGTCTTACCACCCTGATGGCGATGCGATAATTAAAGAAAACGGTATTCGTTGGAATAACCGTCCGTTATATTGTGAAGAACGCAAAGCCATCATCTTTGCAGGAGAGCAACCATTGCTGTACAGTCAGTTAGGGAAACTTGTATTGGCTATTTCTGATGGGAAAAACACTCTTTTTTTGCATAAGTTTGCCCAACGTGTGATGCGTTACAGACCCGCCCAAATCGAATGGGAGTTTTCTGATCCCAAATTTCATGGGATAAAAGTGAGACTCAGGGCCACTACTTTGCCTGGTGCTACTGGGTACGTAGCCCGTCTTAATCTGGAAGGGGCATCAACCAGTTATTCGGCTGCATGGTGTTTTATTCCGCCTTTACTCGAAAAAAAACACACCTATAAGTTTCTGCAAAATGGTAACGGTTTTAAGTTTGTTCCTGATCCGGTTTTACCTTTTTCGAACATTAAAGGAAGATTTTCTCAAAAAGTTGAAAAATGGGACGTGACTGATATAAAGTACTTGGATCCCACTCCCAAGGTAACCAGCAACATTACGGGATGGTACAATGAAGATGCCGAATCGACCAATCCGGCTAATCATCTGAGTTTGAAAGAGACTCATAAGCTTTTGTCTGAATCAATAGATTCTATGGGTGTAATTGCCTGGATGTCCTTCAAATTGGGGAATGTGCAGACATTGGCTGTTGTGGGTGACGATAACGACAATATTTTAGTTCGGCGTCAAGGGAAATTAGATTCTACCAAAATTGAAAATCCAAATATGGCTTTTGAAAAGGGAATTGCACGTGCCGAATCTCTTGCCAACCGGGTTGTTGTCAATACCCCGGATGCCTATTTAAATGCAGCGGTTGGCGCATCGGTAGCTGCTGTTAACGGACTTTTTGTCGATCCGTGTTTTGTGCATGGGGGGTCTGCCTGGCGTCAACAGCAACCAGGATGGCGTATGATGGCCGGCGCGACTGCTTACGGCTGGCACGATTTGCTTTATAGGGCTTTAAAATACTGGGATACACAAATGATTAAGGTAGATAATGGCAAAACTGAACCGTCACCATCGGTTACCGGATGCCAACAGGAAGAAACCAAATCCCGTATTTTTGGCAAAGGATTTATCGATTACCACCAGGCATTTCATTACGAATTCCAGACGCAGTTTTTTGATGAAGCAGTTAGAGAATGGCGCGCTACTGCTGATCCTGATTTCGAAAAATTACTGATGCCGTTACTTGAACTTCACCTTGACCGATGTCGGATTTGCTATGATCCGGATGGAGACGGCCTTTACGAAAGTTACATTAATACCTGGCCGACTGATTCCCAATGGTATAACGGAGGAGGAACCGTGGAGCAAACCTGCTATATGTATTATGGTTTTGAGGCATTGGCCGAAATGAAACGGCTTATTGGTGATCTGGTGGAGGCAAAAAAAATCGAGGCTGAATGCGCAAAAATTAAGTCAGCTTTAAATAAGATCTTGTGGCTTCCAGCTAAAGGACAATATGCATCTTACATCGAGCAAGGTGGATACAAACGGATTCATTCTGATGCATGGATTTACAGCGAACATCTGCCGATTGAAGCAGGATTGAGCACACCCATGCAAGCCTGGCAAGCTATGTATTATACAGAATGGGCAATGGAACGGTTTGTATTTCCGTACGGTGGAGAAATGAGGCAAACATCCAACTGGGTTCCCGGACAGTGGTCTATCCGGGAGCTCTTCCATGGAGATAATTTTGCTATGGCTCTCGGCTATTTTCTGAGTGGACAAAGTGAAGATGGTTGGCAACTATTGAGTGGCACCATGAAAGAATCGATGTATGGCGATCTCTCTAAAAAATCGGGCTATAGCAACGAAATATCTTCGTTTAATCGCACCAATATCCCTTCTCCGGGAGGATTATCTCAGCCCAACTGCGGTATCGATTTTAACGATATTACAACCATGTTCAGTCGTGCAGTAGTTGAAGGTTTATTTGGCTACCAGCCTGATTATCCGAAAGGAAAAGTTGTATTTACACCCGCGTTTCCTGATGACTGGAATTATGCATCCATTGCTGCCCCGGATTTTAAATTGGATTTCAGGGAGTCCGGCGATAAAGACATATACGAATTGTCGCTTACAAAAGCAGCCAAAATAGAATTGAAAATTCCCGTTAGGGCCAACCGGATAAAAGGCTTGACGATAAATGGGAAGCCAGCTCAATGGAACCTTGATCCGTGGGCTGGATATGGCCGCCTGACAGTAGAAATTCCGTCATCAGGAAAAGCTGTTGTCGAACTGCAAATTGAAGGTCGCCGGAAGCAGATTGACCCTGTTGTGCTGGAGAAAGAAGTGGGTGAAGAAATTGTGGTGACGTCGCCACGGGGAGGCTTTTCGAAAATTGAAGATCCTCAAAAAATATTGAAGGATGTCAAAATTGCAGGCCGGAAGTTGAGTGCTCTATGTGCTGGCAATACCGGGTATCACCTGTTTTTTTCTCAAGTGGCAGGTGAAGTTCCCTATTATCAGGTAGTGAAACTTCAGGTGAGAAATACAGCTCAGGAAAAAGCAGGGGCAGATAAAATGCCCATAGCTGCACCACAAAACGGAAAGTGGAAAATGATAGACCTGTCGAAGCAATTTAACGGTGATATCCGAACTATTTTTCAGCAGAAATATTTTTCGCCGCGGCCTAATACCGCTTCGGCGCGAATTGGCTACGATGGCTGGTCAGCCTGGACATTCCGCTGGTGGAATTTCCCGGTTCCTGAAATTAAACTTGACAGCATTGCCAAACTTACCAATGCTAACGGATTGTTGATTACTCCGCAAAATGCATGCTTCAAGGCTCCGTCCAATGATAAGAATATTGCTTTTACCTCCTTGTGGGACAACTGGCCCAAATCAGTTACTGTTCCTGTAAATCAAAAAGGCGATGAAGTCTGGTTGCTGGTTTGTGGTTCGACCAACCCCATGCAACTGCGCATTGCCAATGCCGTAATCAGGTTTCGTTATGCTGACGGAAAAGAAGAAAATCTGGAGCTCAATCCCCCTTCAAATTATTGGGCGCTGTGCCGTTTTGGTCAGATCGATTACAACTATAAGCGTGACGGTTTTGCTCTGCCAAAAACACCTCCATCCCAAGTTCAGTTAGGCGAAAACTGTCGCGCAATGGTTTACGGATGGATGCTTCGCCCCGGCGTGGAACTTAAATCAGTTATGCTTGAAACTCTTTCACAGGAGGTGGTTATTGGGTTAATGGGGGTATCTGTTATGAATTTTAAATGATTTTTATCAAAAAAAAATAAATCAAAACTAAAATGAAAAGAACAGCTAGTTGTTTGGCAAAGCTTGATCGAATGAACAAGGCTTTGCGCCACGAAGAACCTGACCGTGTGCCGATCAGTGATTTCTTTTGGGGAAGTTTTGTGAAAAGGTGGCGGAAAGACCTGGACCTGCCCGATAGTGCAGAACCCTATTCGTATTACGGCCTCGATTGGATTGTTACTACGCCAAATATGGATCCGTGGATTCGTTCATTTGAAACCATTCGGGAAGATGAGATTGAAGTGGTGGTAAAAACGGGTTTTGGTGCAACCATACGCAAACGATTTGATTTTCAAATGCCCGAATTCATGACGTTTGAAATTGAAACCATCAAAAAATTGCAGGCCTCGGTGTTCGACGATCCTTATGATCAGCGACGGTATTTTGAAGCCGGTGATAATCAGATTGCGGGCGTCGGCGACGGATTTGAGCGCAATTCTCCTGCATGGGTTGAAACAATCAAATCCTTGCATCCTAATTTCCCGGTTTATGGCAGTATCATCGAATCTTCCGAATGTTTGACCCGCCTGATTGGCCAGGAAAATGCATTGTTCTGGATGGGCATGTACCCCGATGAATTGGGCGAATGCATTAATAGGATCGGGCAGTTTTATTTGGATTGCACCAAAGCTCAGATTGCTGCAGCCGATGGCTTATTGGACGGATTTGTAATTTGGGGCGATGTGGCGTACAAGCAAACTATGCTCTTCGACCCTGAGTACTGGCGAGAATACTTCAAACCCTGGGTAAAAGCCATGATCGAAGAGTGTCACAAACATAACCTTCCGGTGATTTATCATGGTTGTGGAAATGTAAGCCTGATTTTTGAAGATTTCATCGAAATAGGTTTGGATGCCTATAATCCACTGGAAGTAAAGGCCGATATGGATGCTGTTCGCCTGAAAAAAATGTATGGTGATAAAATTGGCTTCTGCGGAAATAACGATATTCAGGTTTGGGAAACCGGCGATAAAGAACTCATTAAGCGTGAAATTCTGAAAAAGCTGAATGCGGCCAAGCGCGGTGGGTTTATTTTCCAGTCCGACCATTCCGTATCTAGCGCCGTCTCTGGTCAAACTTACGACTATATTGTAAATCTGGTTCATGAGTATGGTAAGTACCCGTTACAATTAAACGAGTTTGACCTTGAAATCTGAAAAAAGTATGAAACGACCATGTTTTGCCAAACACAAACGGGCATGAAAATCAGTTATTTGGGAGTTCCATCCTGCCACTTTAAAACAATTATTTTCGTATGAAATCAGCAATTTTAATAAAGTCGGTTTAGGAATAATTTTTCAACATGAAACTAAGACAATAAATATGACAACCTCAAGAGAACGAGTTTTAGCGGCTATCAGCCACAAGCAACCTGATCGTGTTCCGATTGATTTAAGTGCAACCCCAAGTTCGGGGATCTCGGCAATTGCATATAGCAATTTGCTTAAACATCTAAACAGGAGCGATTTACCTGTATGGATTTATGATGTGGTTCAGCAGCTGGCCCAACCCGATATGGCTGTTCTTGATCAATTTGGAGTTGATGTGCTCGATATTGGCCGCACGTTTAACGATCAACTGGATGACTGGAGTCCCGTAAAGATGGCCAACGGAGGCGCTGCCTTCTATCCCAAATGGTTTAAGCCAACGCAAATGCCAGATGGTTCGTATCAAACCTACGACAGTGATGGAAAACGGATGCTTTCTCGAATGCCCATTGGAGCAACTTTCTTCGATCAGACATATTTCCCGTATGTGGATGGATATCCCGATTCATACGAACACCTGGATGCTGAAATGGGACGTATCATTGTGGCGATGTATGATGCTGTAAAAGAATTTAATCACCGTTAATTCAAAATGTAACAATTTTATTATGAAACGATTTGGACAAATTATTGGCGTAAAACCAGGAAATTTCGAACAGTACAAGAAATATCATGCCGCCGTTTGGCCTGAAGTGCTGAAAAGGATCACAGAATGCAATATCCGCAACTATTCCATTTTCAACAAAGATGGTTTGTTGTTCGCTTATTTCGAATACATTGGCAATGATTTTGGATCCGACATGGCAAAAATGGCTAACGACCCGAAAACAATCGAATGGTGGAAGGTGATGAAGCCCATGCAGCAGCCAGTTGACAACCGTGCAGCTGGAGAATGGTGGACAAATATGGAAGAGGTATTCCATTTAGACTAATTTATATATTATGAAAAGAAATACCTATTTTTCAGGGAAGTTGAGACGATAAAACTAAGGACTGGAGAGATTGGAGTGGCAACTGATGGGGTTATGAAGGTCTATTGTGCGATGGATATGTAACATTTTTAGCTATGAATCCATTAATATAATAATCAGACAACCAGCTTATCTACCTTTGGAGCGGGTTTTCTGATATTGATTCAACCAAATAAAATATTTCTTATGAAATTAATAAAAATATTGTTGAAAGTATTTTTTAAAATATTCCTGATCTTATTGATCGTTACAACCTATTCGTTTAATCCAAGACCAAAAAGCAGCTCTCCTTCTGTCCCCACATACCTGCTTACCAATGGAATTACGAATCCCCAGGCATTAGACAATGGCACACCACTGTTTACCTGGATCATGAACGATTCCGACCGGGGTGAAAAGCAGACAGCTTATCAAATCCTGGTCACTTCAGGTGCAGGGAAACCCAATTCCAATGCTGGTGACATATGGGACAGCGGGAAAATCAAATCTTCAAATTCAGCTTGCGTTACTTATGGTGGGCACCCCCTTTCACCCGCTACCCGTTACTTCTGGAAGGTCAGGTTATGGGATAAAGATGGGAATGAGAGTCCATTCAGTTCCTGGTCAACATTTGACATTGGATTGGCCAAAGGTGACTGGACTGCCAGTTACATATGGGACGGCACTGACAATGTCAATAATTTTGCTTGCTTCCGGAAGGGATTTACACTCTCCAAACAAGTGAAACTGGCCAAAGTCTATGCTTCGGCACATAACGATTACCTGCTCCAACTTAACGGGGTCCAACTCGGCTTTGGTCCTGCCCGCAGCGATCCAAATAAATATGGTCAATATAATGGCTACGATATTACCGCTCAACTCAGCCAGGGAGAAAACGCCTTTGCCGCAACAGGTCACTGGCATGGGGTCTGGAACGACTCGGGGGTTAATGCTGCCCCTGCTTTTATCCTCGAATGTCGCATCGAGTTTACAGATGGAACAATGATGACCATCAAAACTGATAATAACTGGAAAACGCTAGCTTCCACGCCTTTCATAGAAACTGATCCCACCTGGTTCGGTTTTGCCGGAGGGTTGAAAAACAGGAGTGCAATCAGGTACGATGCACGAAAGGAAATCCCGGATTGGAATGCCCCAGGTTTTGATGATTCCGGTTGGAGAAATGCTACGGTGGTTGATCGTTCCTCATTTAACCTGTTTGCACAACGGGTCGCATCACAAACAGAAGAGCAGGAACTTCCACCGGTCAAAATCTATCAATCCGGGAAAGATTGGGTAGCCGATTTCGGAAAATGCATTACGGGTTGGCCGCAACTGAAAATGCACAATAATTCTCCCGGTTCAGTAATCCGTGTGAAATACTATCAGTTAGCCGACAGTACTGACGGTTCAGGCTGGGATGAATACACCAGTAAAGGCGGAGAAGAAACATGGCGTGCCAATTTCGGACGTCATACCTCTTTCAGAGTGCTGAGAATCTCAGGTTATAATGGCACATTCTCAGCAAATGATGCTTATGCTGTTGTTGCTCACACTGCAGCAATTGTTGCGGGTAGTTTTAAATGTTCCAGCTCCTTACTTAACGATATTTTCGAGATGTCAGAACGTTCTGCCCGTCAGAATGTTCAGCAGGGCATCATCAGTGTCGATGCCAACCGGGAACAGTCGCCCTGGACTGCAGACTCTCACAACATCGGGCTCGGCCTGCTCTATAACCACCGCAACACGCTTATCCTCGATAAGATAATACGCGACTACGCTGCCGGGCAAATGCCCGACGGACGTTTCTGGGCATGCAGTCCCGCTTCAATCTACGAAATCCCCGAATGGTCGATGTATTGGCCGATGATGGTATGGAAAAATTATCTTTTTACGGGCGATGCTCAGCTTCTCGGTGACACTTATGTGAATCTCACCAGGTGGATGACCTGGATAGAGAAATCAAAACAACCTACCGGATTGATCGATCCTCCGGGCTGGCGGATCGCAGATTACGCAGGTGGAATTATGGAAAATAATGGTCAAAACATTGCTGTCAATAGTCTTTACTACGAGAACCTGCAAATATCCGCAGGTATCGCCGCGATTCTCGGGCGAACTTCTGATGAAACTAAATACAAATCATTGGCTGCTGCACTTAAGACAGCCATCAACACAAATCTCCTTTCCGGAGGCAACAGTTACCTTACCAAAGTTGGCAGCAGCCAGCGGCTTCCATTAGGTGTAGCCTGGGCTTTGCGATTCGGTATTGTTCCAGACGGGAGCAAGGCTGCGGTGGCAGACTGGATTCGTACCCAGCCGGTAAATATTGGCGGCTATGGCGGAGAAGCTTTTTACAGCGGGACTTACACCTTAGGCGGCCTTGGTGATTTTATTGTGGCTGACCTGGTCCGCTATCAACATATGCTGTCGGGCAACCGGACCATTTGGGAGTCTTTCGGTCCCCCGGGTCCGGCCAACGAAACAAATCATGCGTGGACATCTTATCCCGCTTATATCTTTCAATGTTACATCGCTGGTATCCAGCCGACAGGTGCAGCATTCTCGACGTTTGACATTAAACCTGAAACCGGCGGGCTCAGTTTTGCACAAGCCACCATTCCTACAGTGAAGGGTGATATTTCGACCAAATGGGAAATTGTTTCACCCGGTAAATTGGCACTTAGCTTTACTATTCCCGCCAATAGCACGGCTCTTGTACATGTACCTGCCACTAATTTATCGGGAGTTGTCATTCGCGAAGGAGAGAGAACTATATGGAAAAATGGAAGTTTCACTGGTTGCTCCGAAGGAATCAGCTTTGATGGCACAGATAACCGCTTTATTCGTTTTAAAGTTGGATCAGGAAGTTATATATTTAATGTCTCTGGAACAGGGGTGCCAATTATTTCGAAAACGATCAACTTAAGAAGAGATTCAATCAAATGATACCATAAAAAAAATAATTGAATATGAAAAATACATTCCGGCTTTTTATTTGCCTTGCAGCAGGATTTTTTATATTATCGTGCACTGCAGATATTGCACAGAATCGGGGCAAGAAACTGGAAACCGGTTTTATTAACCCGCCCGACTCCATACAAACCAGCGTCTATTGGTATTGGATCTCTGACAATATTTCCAAAGAGGGTGTTGTAAAAGATCTTAATTCAATGAAAAAGGCGGGTATCAACCGTGCCTTTATAGGCAATATCGGTTTAAGTGATATTCCCTATGGAAAGGTCAAAATGCTCAGTGATGATTGGTGGGAGATACTTCATGAAGCGCTTAAAACTGCTACAAAACTCAATATCGAAATCGGAATTTTCAACTCTCCGGGCTGGAGCCAGTCGGGTGGCCCATGGGTGAAAGCTGACGCAGCAATGCATTACCTTGCCGCTTCAGAAATGAGGGTTAAAGGTCCGCAAAAGTTAACACAGAAACTGGATAAACCGGTTGAATTGTTCCAGGATGTCAGAGTCATTGCTTACCCGGCTCCGAAATATGACAGGATTTTCCTGAATACTCAAAACGGGAAGATAACATCAACACCTCATGTTGACGACCTGGCTAATATACTAGATGGCAATACGATAACCGGTATCAATTTTCCAGCTGGAAGCGAGTTTGCTATTGATCTGGAATCCCAGGCACCATTTACCGCTCGCAGCCTTTCGGTTCGTTCCACCGAGCAACCTATGCTTGTAAAGGCAGTCCTGCAGGTAAAAGAAACTAACGGCCAGTACCGCAACCTTTCCGAATTTGAAATTAATCGCTCCAATCCGGCACTGAATGTTGGTTTTGAACCTTATGCCCCGGTGGTGGTTTCATTCCCTGCAACAACGGCAACTTCTTTTCGCCTGATTATAAAGAATGCCAAACAGGGCACCGGCCTTTCAGAAGTTGGTCTTTTTACATCACCTCGTGTTGAACGCTACAGCGAGAAAACTTTGGCCAAAATGCACCCAACCCCGCTGCCTTACTGGCACGACTACCAGTGGGCGCCTCAACCTGAGGTTGACGATGTAGCTACTGTGATCGACGCATCCAAAGTGGTTGATATAACAAAATATCTCGCGAAAGACGGAACACTCAACTGGGAAGTTCCCGAAGGAGACTGGGTTATCATGCGTACCGGGATGACACCGACTGGTACAACCAATGCCCCGGCATCGCCCGAAGCTACCGGTTACGAGGTGGATAAGATGAGCAAAAGACACGTAGCCATGCACTTTGAAGGTCATATGGGCGAAATTCTGAAACGTATCCCTGAAGCTGACAGGAAGTGTTTTAAAGTGGTCGTTCAGGATAGCTATGAGACAGGAGGACAGAATTTTACAGACGGTTTCCTGGAAGAGTTCAAACAGAAATACGGGTACGATCCAATCCCTTACCTTCCTGTCTATCAGGGAATGGTGGTCAACAGTGAACTGTCGTCTGACCGTTTTCTTTGGGATATACGGCGCATGGTGGCCGATAAAGTGGCATACGATTATGTCGGGGGGCTTCGGGAAATTAGTCATAAGCATGGATTGAAAACATGGCTTGAATGTTACGGTCACTGGGGATTCCCAAGCGAATTCCTGATGTACGGCGGGCAGTCGGACGAAATCGGCGGCGAGTTCTGGAGTGAAGGTGATCTTGGAAACATCGAAAACCGGGCAGCCACCTCCTGCGGTCACATCTATGGAAAAGCAAAAATTTCAGCCGAATCAAACACGTGTGCAGGTAATCCGTTCAGCCGTTACCCCGCCGCCATCAAACAACGCGGCGACCGCTTCTTTGCCGAAGGGATTAACAACACCCTGCTTCATGTTTATATCACACAGCCTTATGAGGATAAAAATCCCGGAATGAATGCCTGGTTTGGCAATGAGTTCAACCGCAAAAATACCTGGTTTTCGCAGATGGATGTTTATACACAATACCTGAAAAGAACCAACTTTATGCTTCAGCAGGGGAGGAACCTCGCCGATGTGGCCTATTTTATCGGGGAGGATGCGCCTAAAATGACCGGAGTCACTGATCCTGCACTACCCGTTGGCTACCAGTTTGACTATATGAATGCTGAGGTCATAGAAAAATACATGACTGTAAAGGACGGGATGATTACTTTGCCGCACGGCACTCAATACCGGATCATAGTATTACCCAAACTGGAGACCATGCGTCCCGAACTGTTGTCCAAAATCAAACAACTGGTCAATGACGGTGCAGTCATTCTTGGTCCTGCTCCCAAACGTTCACCCAGTTTGCAAAACCAACCCGAAGCCGACAAACAACTCCAGGCAACTGCTGCCGAACTTTGGGGCGATGTGGATGGTGTGAAAGTAAAATCCAGGAAATTCGGGAAAGGAATGATACTCAACGGTATGGATATGAAGGAGGCTTTTGCGATGCTCAACTGCGTGCCCGACTGTAAATTACCTGAAGATAATTCGATTCACTACGGGCACCGCACCCTTGGTGACGGCGAAATCTATTTTGTATCGAATCAAACGACTGAAACCAAAATAATCACTCCTGAATTCAGGGTAAAAGGGATGCAACCAGAACTTTGGGAAGCTGTAACCGGATACATCCGCGATCTTCCCGCCTGGGAAAATAAAGAGAATACAACTGCAGTTCCTTTAAAACTGGAACCTTACGAAAGTGTGTTTATCGTATTCCGCAAAACTGCCGGCAAGGCTTCGGCAAATAGTGAAGAAGGCAATTATCCGGAACCTGCTCTGCTCACCGATCTTAAAGGTCCATGGACAGTCAGGTTCAACGCTAATCAAAGAGGTCCGGAGGGACAGGTTGTTTTCGAAACACTCCAGGATTGGACAACTTCAAATGATGATCGGATCAAATATTATTCAGGAACAGCATTCTACAGTTGCAAATTCAAACTTGAGAAGCTGCCAGCAGACAAACAGTTGATCATCAATCTAGGCGAAGTTATGGCTATGGCTAAAGTTACCGTTAACGGCAACTATGCAGGAGGAGTCTGGACAGCACCTTACAGGCTGAACATCACGCAAATGGTTAAAGAAGGGGAGAATGAACTGGAGATTGAAGTTGTAAATACCTGGATGAATCGGTTAATTGGTGACAGCAAACTGCCTGTCGAACAACGCCAGACCTGGTGTCCCGTTAATCCGTATATACCGTCAACAAAGTTGCAGGCTTCCGGACTGATTGGGCCAGTTAATATATTTAGTGTTAAATATTAATTTACGCAAGGATATTATGAATTTACATAAGGATTTTATGCGCAGCGTATCAATCATATTTGTACTGTTAATCGCCTTTTCAGCAAATGCAGCAATTTTGAAACATAATCTTGTTACCAAAACCATAATGATTGCAGACAGCTCAAATTACCTGCAATTACAAATAGATTATAGTAAGGGTTGCCGTATTAACAAGGTGAATATTAAAGGCAAAAATACGATTTCAACTTCAGGAGTTTACACCTCCATCACAGTGGGGACAAACCTGTATACTTCGATTGATTCAAAGGCACAGGCAAAAGTGACAGCAGGTAAAGAGAGGCTCGAAATAAGCAATATTGTCTTTGGCGATGAGAAATTGAGTGTAACCGAAACCTGGATATTTGCCCTCGGTGGAGACCATATCTTATGGACTATTCGCCGTCAATACAACCAGGATGGGAGCCTCGATAATATGGCCATACCGGTGTGGAACTTTTCCACCCTTTCCACATGGAAGGGCGGTATTCTGAATACCGGCGGAATGGTGTGGTGCAAGTATCTTAAGAACATGAATGACACCTATGGTGTGCATACAGATGGGGTTACATTCTGGGAGCCTGTTTCGGGTGATGGTTTCAGGGTTGAAGCAAACTCCAGTAACGGTGGAGAAATTGCCAGTGCATTTAGCCATGGCGTGGATAGTACCTTTGTATTTACCCAGTACCTTACACCTTCGGAACTCGGACAACGCTATAACCTAAATCGTTTTGTAAGTGGCAAAGCTGATGTGTTTACCCCGTTTGAGGTAAATAAGGGAAGCTCAGAAATTTCACTGGAACTCAGTTATGTGGATTATCATAAAGAGTACGACAGAGGCACACTGGTTGGTATTGATGCGATAGCTGTACGGGAACTTCTTAACACTACAGGCAGGTATGGTGTGATAGACAAAAACATTATAGGTGCTAACGGATGGGTCACTAACTGGAAATGCTTGCACGAACCTTTTTTTGCCCAAATCGGGATGGCGGTAAATGACCGGAATTATACAGATAACTTTTCTTCAACCCTTGACCAGGAAAGAGACCAGGCCATTGAGGAAGACGGACGGGTACTGGCACGCTGGCACAATGTGCCTGAGGCGAAAAATAGTAACTACAATTTCAAAACAGGTTACTACGATGCTCCCTGGGGATATACGATAGATGCTCAACCCGGGCAGGTTATTAATACTGCAGAGCAGTTCAATCAAAATGGGGATTTAGTATGGCTAAAGTCGCATAAGCAGAGTTGTGAAAAAGTGCTGAATTGGCTTATTAAAAGAGATTCCAACAACAACGGCATTTTTGAAATGCTGAATAACAATACCGAAGAAGAAAAGTGCAGCGACTGGTTAGATGTTGTTTGGGCAAGTTTTGAAAATGCCTTTGTGAATGCCCAGATGTATGAGGCGCTAAACCTTTGGGCAGAGTGTGAATTGGTGCTTGGCGACAAAGATAAAGCCGATTACTATTCAACCGTTGCCTCAAGATTAAAGGAAGCTTTTAATAAGCCGGTACAAGAAGGTGGATTCTGGTCGGATGAAAAGAAGCAGTATATATACTGGCGCGATAAAGATGGGTCCCTGCACGGTGATAATTTGGTAACCCCGGTTAACTTTGCCGCCATTACCTTTGGTATTTGCGACGATCCTCAAAGGATCAAAGCAGTCCTGGATCAAATAGAGAACAAAGCCAAAGCCGAAAACCTGTTTCACTGGCCGCTATGCTACGAATCTTTTAAATTGGAGGAGGTGCATCCGCCTGTTATGTGGCCATTCCCAAAATACGAGAATGGAGATATATTCCCAACATGGGGTTATTTAGGGATAAGATCTTACGTAAAGTACGATAAAAATATTGCAATGAAGTATATTAAAAATATTCTTCTGCAATACAACAAAGACGGGCTTTCATCGCAACGCTTTAGCCGCATCACACAAAAAGGGATAGGTGAGGATATATTGGCAGGTATATGTACTACAGTCACTGCCCTTTACAGGGATATTTATGGCATCAGACCCAAATGGAACAGGATGGGGCTGGAACCAAACATGCTGAAAGAGCTGAACGGCACTGAATTCAGGTATACACTCCGTGATGAGGTTTATAACATCAGGCTTAGTGAAGACAGTTACCAGGTAGCCACCAAAAAATTCAGACTGGATTGCAACACAAGTTTTGGCGTGAACATGCCTGGCAATATATTGCTTTACTATCCCGGCAATCTAAACCTGGCAGCATTAAAAGTAACACGTTCATCCTTGCGTCCGATTAAAATAGTAATAAATAATTTGAATAACAACCACCATAGCTGGACAGTTAACTCTGTGGAAAACTACAAATTTGTACTGGCAGGACTTAAACCTGATTCATCATACAATTTGAAAGTGAACGGAAACAGGAAACAATCATACAAAGCTAATGGCTTAGGAATTGTAAGTTTTGAATACAAATGCCAGGTTCCGACAACTTTTGATATTGCTGAATAATTTCAATAAACTATAGGTTTATCAGAAAACGTTTAATATAATATCAAAATTTATAACTATGAAAACAAATCGTCGAAAATTCAGATAGCACCAGTAACAATACAAATTCTTAAAAATCTTTCAATGAACTCTAGAGAACGTGTTTTAAAAGCCTTTAAAAGATTGCCGGGATTGCCTGACAGAGTTCCCGTTCAATTTGATTTATGCCGTCAGTTAGCTGATCATTTTGGTGAAAAATTGGGTATTCAGGTTAATTATACCGATAATCCTTATGAGGATGTGACCTTTCGAATCAGCGCCAACGAGTTACGCCTGGCAATGGGAAGCGACGTTGTTGTGACAGGTGCTTCTGTTTCGGATGATTATCGGATAGTGAAAGAAGCCGACGGGACATGGCTGAATGAATACCAGATGCGGATGCGTCAGGGAGCCATTTATGTGGAAGTACTCGAGTACCCGTTGGCTCATGCCGAAACAAAAGCCGATATTGAAGCCTTCCAGTTTCCCGATCCTGATGCACCGGGGCGTTTTCGTGATGCAGAAGCGCTTGTGAAAAAATACAAAAACGATTACCTGATCTTTGGTGATATAGAAGTCACCATCTTCTCTCTGGCACATCAGCTGGTGGGAATGGAGAAATTACTTGTCGATATGATGATGGAAACCGAATATGTGGTTCCACTGTTTGAAGCTTGTGCCGAATATCAAACCCAAATTGGGTTACGGCTGATAGAGAGAGGTGTTGATACTATTTGGTTCGGTGATGATTTTGGCACTCAGACTAACCTGATCATTCCTCCCGAAACATTTCGCGAACAATTGAAACCTCATTATAAACGAATGATTGATCGCTTTAAAGAAGCAAAACCGGATATCATTCCTATTCTTCATTGCGATGGTGCTGTGGCTGAGCTGCTTGACGACATCAGGGAGATTGGGTTTGAAATATTTAACCCCGTACAACCTGGCGTTCCCGGACATTTGCCTAAGGATATGAAAGAGCGGTTTGGTGATCAGTTTTCTTTCTGGGGGGCCATCGATCAACAGGATTTGCTTCCAAACGGAACCGATGAAGAACTTGAATGCGATATCATCGAAAAGATTAGCATTCTTGGCAAAGGTGGCGGTTATATGGTAGCTCCTGCACATATATTGCAAAGTGATGTTGCACCTGAAAGGGTAATCCATTTTATTGAATTGTGCAAAAAGTATGGAAAATATGAGATTTAAAAAATCATATTTTGTTATATTAAGCCAAGTATCAGATGACTTAGCAGTTATAATTTAAAGACATCCAATACTTCTAAATTTTTTATACCGACTTCAGGCATATATAGTTTAATGTTCATTAATTTAAATTATTAATCCTGCTCCCCCGGATATGTCATCCGGGAGTAACAGGCGGGGAAATTGTAATTCCCGTTTCAATATTCCAATTCTGCTATTGCAATACACGCTCAAAAGATTTAGAAACAAAGTTTAGCCCCCTTTCACTGTTAATATTGAAGCGGAAATCTTTAAAGAATAATAACTTGCATTAAAGAATGTCGTATAAATTGTAATCCCCTTTTACAGACGGCAGCTGTCCTCGCCTGGATGGATCCTATGAATCATCCGGTTCAGGCGGTGAATATGCGACGACAGGTCAGGCTGTTATTGAGGGAGACAATCCACTATCGCTGAATGTTTATAGCCTGGGCTTATCAAAAGCATCACCGGTGCCCTACCAGGGAAGGTACCCAAGTGGCAGCTTGATTTATAATAAGGTATGGTGGATGGTTTTTCAGAAAGTAGAGCTTATAAGATGATTTATAAACCTCCAATTGAATAACCTTCAGGAATGAGAAAAATCCTGTTAAATCATAGCACATCCCGAATTATCGTCCCGGTAACAGGCGGGGAATTTGCGATCCATCTTTAATCGGATATTGGTAAATTCAAGATCATGTATCGCATAATTTGAAGAAAAACAATCTTCAGAATTGTGGAAAAGGTATCAATGTAAATTTTCCGATGACCAGCGGTCATTATATAAGCTTCTGAAAGAATTTGGTATCTTTGTGGCAATAATTGTGATAAATATACCATCCAATATTGTTCAGGGTTTAATCATCGATGATGAAGAGACCTATATTTTCCTGTTCAGGGAATATTATGTGAGCCTTTGTTCCTATGCAAGAAGATATTTAGGGCGCAAAGACATTGCCGAAGAAATTGTATCAGATGTTTTTTTCAGGATTTGGGAGAACCGGATGACTGATACGAACACTCCCCTTTAGAATTGAGTTAAACCGCAATTTAACTTTTTTAAAACATGTCAAATTTATGAAATCTAATCGAAAAGTCTTGTCCATTTTTAGGTGCGGGAGGCTAAAAAAGTATTCTTTGATTATGAGACTAACATGGTTTCTTATTCTTATCCTGACCCTTCCAACAAGTGCGTCAGTATGGTCACAAACGATGAGCCTGAAATTGGAAAATTCGTCGCTTCAGGAGCTGTTTATGCAGATAGAAAAAAACAGCAGCTACCGGTTTTTCTACAACAAGGATGATGTAGATGTTAACCAACTAACCTCAGTTGATGCCAAAGATCAGTCAGTCGGGACAATTCTTGGTACTGCATTTAAGGGCACGCCCTACTCTTTTAAAGAGCTGGAGAATAAACTGATTCTGATCGAAAAAGTTGATGCTCAGTCAAGCTCATCGATTTTAAACAGTCAGCAACAAAAAAGTATCAGCGGTAAAGTGACCGAATCATCAGGAGCATCCTTACCCGGTGTTTCTGTGGTTGTAAATGGCACTACGATTGGTATAACAACCGACAATGATGGTAATTATAATCTTCAGGTTCCAAATGATGCAACAATCCTGACTTTCTCGTTTGTTGGTATGAAAGAACAGGAATTTAGTATAGGTGACAAAAAGGTAATTGATGTTATTTTGGATGAAGAAGCCATTGGCATTAAGGATGTTGTTGTGACTGCACTAGGTATTAAGAGGGACAAGAAGGCCCTTGGCTACTCGTTCAGGAACTCGGGGGGTGATAACCTTTCTCAGGCTAAAGAGGCCAACATGGCAACTTCACTTTCCGGAAAATTTGCCGGCGTTCAGGTGACCCGCGCGGGTAATGGAGCGGGTGGTTCGTCTCGTATTATTATCCGTGGTGCAAATTCCCTGGCCGGAAATAGTCAACCCTTATATGTTGTCGACGGTATCCCGATTGATAACGGGAACGTTAAAGCACCTTCCAATTGGGGGGGAATTGATTACGGAGACGGTATCTCAAATGTCAATCCTGAAGACATTGAGACAATTTCGGTGTTGAAAGGACCAAATGCAGCCGCACTTTATGGGCAACGCGGGAGTAATGGTGTCGTATTGATTACAACCAAAAATGGTAAAGCCATGAAAGGAATTGGCGTAAAATTCAGCAGTGACTACTCCATTGGCAAAGCGCTTGTATTTCCTGACTTCCAGGATGTTTATGGCCAGGGATTGGATGGTACATTTACAAATATTCGAGGAAACGACGGCAAATTCTATACCATGGCGGCAGCGATTGCATGCAATATTCAAGGCACACCAAAAGTAAGTGGTGGTCGCGACAGGTTCACCCGAGGAGCTGGGGAGCAAAAATGGATGGGCAACCCTATGAGGATCAATATGGTAACTTATTAAATTTCACACCACAACCCGATACCTACCAGAAATTTTTCAATCTGGAAAAACAATTGATCAACAACATCAGCATGGAGGGTGGTACCGAGAAATTGAATTACAGGCTCTCTTTTGGGAAAACCAATATTGATGGATAAACTCCTGGGAACACACTGAAAAGGAATAATATAAATTTGCGTACCGTTGCCAAAATCACGTCAAAACTGGAATTGGACGTTAAGGCTAACTATATCATACAGAAAGGTGAAAATCGCCCTACCGTATCAGATGCCGCCGATAACCCTGGCTATATCTGGATCAGCCAACCCCGTTCTATTCCTATGAGTATTATGGAACAGTCGGCCTGGACGGCTTCTGATGTGTCCAGACAATTGGGTTATGCAAGTTTTATTTACCCGGGACTGGAGAAAACATATGCCACGAACTCATCAACAGCTAATCCATTTTGGACACGCGACAACACACTCAATACAGACGATCGGCAGCGGATGATCGGAATGATCAAATTGAGTTATCAATTCAACGACTGGATACGTCTGACTGCGAAAGCGGGTACTGACGCTTATACTGATCAACGCTTAAGATACCGCAAACAGGGAACCTATCAATCTCAAAACCGAAACGGGGACATTCAGGAAGAGGTAACCCGTGTGCACGAAGACAATAGCGATATCTTATTGTCACTGAATCCCAAAATTTCTGATGACTATTCTTTATCGGTCAACCTTGGGGCAAACCACCAGCAGTTCTACGCCAGAACAACAGGTAATTCCGGATTGGAATTTATTGCCCCTGATTTGTATTCGATCAATAACACATTGATTAACACATATATATTTGGCCTCAGCGAATCTGCAATCAACTCAGTTTATGGGACAGGTTTATTCGGATACAAAAATTATTTCTTCCTCGATGTATCTGCCCGTAACGACTGGTCTTCAACATTATCGCCTGCCAACAATTCGTTTTTTTACCCGGCAGTCAGTGGTAGTTTAGTCCTATCCGATGCACTGAAAATCCAAAGTGATCAGTTGAGTTTTCTAAAGTTGCGTGCTTCATGGGCACAGGCAGGGAGTTCCGGTAGCCCTTATCAGCTAACCGGCACCTATTCTTTAGATCAATACCCCCATGGAGGACAACTGTTAGGTTCATTTTCTTCTATTATTCCTGATCCTAATCTGAAAAATGAATTGACCACATCGATAGAGTATGGTATTGAAGCGCGATTCCTTAAAAACAGACTTGGTCTTACTGCTGCCTATTACGATGCGAATACAAAGAATCAAATTCTTAATGTACCATTACCTCCTTCAACAACATTTAGTTCAAGACGTATCAACTCCGGAGAAATACGCAATAAAGGATTAGAGGTATCGCTCACAGGAACCCCAATACGAACTGACGGAGGTTTTCAATGGGATGCGACACTTAACTTCTCTATGAACAGTAACGAAGTTGTTTCACTGGCAGAAGGTGTATCCACTTTTATATTGGGTAGTGACCGGAATGTGCAGGTAATTGCCACCCCCGGTAAACCTTTTGGAACCATCCTTGGAAATGGATTCAAATGGCTACGAGATTCTGATGGGAATCGCCTGATTGACCCGGTAAGTGGGCTTCCATTGAAATCGAACGCCAAATTATTGTATGAAATCGGCAATGCCTTACCTAACTGGATCGGGGGTATTAACAACTCATTCCGGTACAAAGGATTTGTCCTTACCACATTAATTGATATCAGTCAGGGGGGTAAAATATTTTCCCAAAGCTTAAGGGAAGAATTGATCTATGGTACAATTAAGAAAACACTTCCTGGCAGAGACGGGACTTATGTTGCTGAAGGTATTGTAGCACAGAAAAAGACTGATGGAACATGGGAAGGTTCCGGTCAGGCGAACACCAAACAAATTAAGGCCCAGGATTATTGGAATGTCATTGCACCCGATAAGGATAACGTCGTTTCGGAAGAGATGGTCAATGATGCCAGTTATATCATGTTGCGTGAAATGACATTAAACTATCAATTACCTGCTAAGCTTGTTGGCAAAACACCATTCAGATCCATAAAAGCAGGGATCTATGGACGGAACTTGTTTTATTTTCAACGTAAAACAGATGGTTACGCCCCGGATGCTGCTGCATTTAATGTAAACAATTCATCCTTAGGGCTTGAATCAACATCCTTGCCACTATTGAGGACTTTTGGAGTTAGCTTAAGCCTGGAATTATAATGAATATTTATAATTTAAATAAAATAAAATGAAAAATAGCAACATAAAAGTGTGTCTGATTTTAGGCACATTGCTTGTATTGCAAGCCTGTACAAAAGATTTTGAGAAAATCAACACCCCACCAACTTCACTCTCAACAATGGATCCAGGTCTTATTCTGGCTAAAGCCCAGAAAGACGCAAGTTTTTCGGAAGGGTACCAATATCCAAACAACCAATACGGATCATGGGTACAACAGTGGGCTGGCGGTGTTCTGATTTCGAGTTCAAGGTACATTCAGCAGACAGATGACAATGTTTGGAGCGATAATTACTCCTTTATACGCAATATTTCACAAATACGAAATCAGATCTTAAAGGCCGTGAAGCAGATCCAAAGGCCAGGACAAAAATTGCTATCGCACGTATTGTAGAAATATCTATCTGGCAACGTCTCACCGACACATTTGGGGACATCCCATTCTCTGGATCGGCGTTAGGCGTTGAGGCCATCGTCAACCAACCAAAATTCGATAAGCAGGAAGCGATTTACCAGACACTTATCAATGATTTGGATGCGGCTATTGCACAAATTAATGCAACGGATGATACCTATGGTGCGGCAGATTACTATTATAAGGGAAATACAACCCAGTGGAAGAAGTACGCCTATTCACTTAAGCTAAGGCTCGGAATACGCATTCGATATGCCAATCCAACTTTGGCACAGAAAACGGTAACCGAAGCAATGGGTCAAACCTTGATGGTAAGCAATACCGACAATGCTGCAGTCCCTACTTTTAACGATGCCACCAATAGTGATGTACATCCGGTTTTGAACCATTGGCTTGCAGGTAGTCCGGACCTGAAATATTTGGCAAATGCTTTTGTGGATCAACTTGTTAACACTAATGACCCACGTTTGCTACGATTAGTCCAGCCTACTGTTAATTCGGTAAAAGCAGGTAAACCTGCTTACAAAGGGATTGGGGTTGCACTTACAGATGCGCTACTAAAGACTATTATCAAAGATGACTATTCTACAGCATCACAAACTACATTTTTCAACAAAGCTTATAGTCCGGCAATTCCCTGCCTCGCAATGTCGTATTCAGATGTTTGTTTTTATAAGGCAGAAGCGGCGCTTGAAGGTTGGGGAAGTACAGCAGATCTTGCAGAAAAATTCTACCAGGATGGAGTAAAAGCCGCTTTAGCACAAAACCCCTACAATATCACAACTGTACCCACCAATTTTGAGTCGGAACTGTCATTTACAGGATTAACAAAAGAACAAAAACTGGAAAAGATAGGGACGCAGAAATGGATACAGCTATTTGGCCGTTCATTTGAAGCCTTTATAGAATGGCGGAGGATGGGTTATCCTAAACTGATTGCTGGCCCCAACATGGGATCTACAAACGGAACTATTCCCCGTCGTGCAGTCTACTCTTCAAGGGAAGCATTATTGAATACGGTCAATTATAATGATGCTGTTAGCCGTTATACAAATGGTGATTCTTATATCTCTAAAGTTTGGTGGGATAAAAGGTAGAACTAATGGCTGTTCGCATCATTAAAATAAAATATATTGCTTTTATTAAATATGGTGGCTGGGTTACCAGCCACCATATTTTTTTGATATCTAGTCGAAAAGACTGATATTCTGCCCTATTGCACATTTTTGATTGTATGATATCAGCAATTAATGCAGCGACTTGATATATTACATATTACTTGCTCCAAAGATTTTAATTCACTGTTGATCAGATCGGAATTATAAATTCCGGTCTCTGGAGTTTGGATTTAACAAGGGGTCTGCTGTTAAAGTCTAATGGTATTGAAATTTAGATAATTGTAACTATCTTTGGATAACTAAGTGCAAGGAATTATGAGTCAAGCCAAAAGAAAACGTGCACCAACGCCAACCTATGTCAGCCCAAACCAGCTCTCACTCGATGCATTCGCTTCCCCATTTGCCTCGCGGTTAAAGTCGACCAATCGTTGGGTCGTTCTGGGCGACCTAATACCTTGGGATGCCTTCAATGAAGGAAGTCATATGGTGGAATACGTTGAAAAATACAAAGTGCGCTTTGGCTGTTATCCAAGAGAACTATTGGCTGATAAAATCTACTGCACCCGTTTCAATCGTGCATGGCTCAAAGAGAAAGGCATCAAGCTTATCGCCAAGCCCCTTGGGAGGCCGTCGGCAGTGCAAAATCATGTAAGTCCGGGGGAGCGCAATCCAATCGAGGGTAAGTTCGGTCAAGCTAAAACGGCATACCGATTAGACCGTATCAAAGCAAGACTTCAAAACACAAGTGAATCATGGATTGCCAGCATCATTTTGGTGCTTAACCTGGTCAAGTTGGCCGGGGCGACTCTCCCGTGCACTCTCCTAAAATGGTTGAATAGTTTTTCAGCACGAGGTGTCAAAATGGATATAAACCAAATCGCTGAAGAAATTTTAAACAAATTATCACTGTTCGTAGATTCATTGAATCCGGTGACAATCGCCAGAAAAATCTAAAAATGAGTTTATCAGCAGACCTAAATAACAATAACATTGGCTTTGGAACATTCCTTAATGCTGTTCAGGGATGGAGAGGCGTTAGCGATCCAAAACATTTATTATTCCCAATACCGAAGGTTGCTACAGATGTTAATCCGGGACTGATTCAAAACCCTGGTTATTAACAACAGAATATAAGTTTATTCAGTCAAATTAAAAGCTATGATTAAGTGTAAGCAAAGTGTGCTCAGTCTGTTTGTTTTAGGTTTAATTTTCTCCTCTTGCGGATTTCAGTCTGATAAAAAATCAGCGGGTAAAATTC
>JBBSDG010000007.1:0-31341 GCA_038249635.1 Bacteroidales bacterium
GCACATTTCGGTTTCGGCCAATCCATTGATAATGGCAATAGCATGTTCCTCGCACGAATCATATCCGCAGGCACCACAATTGAGGTGGTCCTGCTGGCTGTATTTCCCCATTTTGTACAATACTTCCTTTATTTGCTCATTGGGCGGACGAACCGACCTCATGTCGCGGGGCTGAAAAGTGCGGGAGAAATCAAGTTTCGAATATTCATCCAGATAAGCCTGCCATTGTTCCTTATCCAATACCGACATTTTGTGGTTGGCATAAGTAATAATTTTCGCTTTTTTTGCAAATCGCTGGGCTGTCGGCGAAGTATTGGGAATGGGTGTCATACCAGGACCAAGGATACATCCCTCGCAACATAAAAGATGCAGGTGATGCCCTTCGAGATTGCCCTGTTCAAATTCGCGCAAAGCATCCTGAAAATTAGCCCTGCCACCGGCAACCAAAATATTTTCACTTAGCACATCTTCATTTACTTCCATGGTTTGAAGCAAGCCGTGACTGAGTGGAAAAATTGCACCGCGACCGCCCAAAGGAGGATCAAATTCAGCGGGAGTTACTTTCCTCGGATTCAAACGAGCAGTTTCTATCATTTCGCGCAATTCACGAAAAGTGAGAACTGCATCAATTTCATCCGACTCTGCTTTTTTTGCAAGACATGGGCCAATAAAAACCAGTTTTGCATCATCACCATAATGTTTCCTTACAACTCTTGCCATTGCAACCATCGGTGAAACTACAGTGGCAAGTCTTTTTGTGAGATCGGGCGCATACCGTTCAATATAAGCAACGATAGCCGGGCAATCGGATGAGATGGCTGGCATATCGAGGTTGAGCTGCTCTTTGTAATACCTGGCAACCAGGTCGGCACCAAACGATACTTCGGTTACATGACTGAAACCGAACGATTTTATTACGCCAACAAGTATTTTGTGATCTTCAAAATCAGAAAATTCAGCCGGAAAACTAGGCGCAACAAGGGCAATAACTTTAGGATAAGCCGCAATGAGTCGCTTTACCTGGTCGATTTCTTTATAAAATATTTTGGCATCCTGACTACAGACTTTAATGCAATTTCCGCAGGCAATGCATCTTGTTGTAATAACTTCAGCCTGTCCACCGATAATGCGTATTGCTTTTGCCGGACACTCGCGCACACAGGTATAACAAACCCTGCATCTTTCCTTCACGGTAAAGACCAGCTTTTTATCAGTTTCCTGGTTTGGAGAAGATGTTGAGCCTGGGATCATTAATTTAGGGTTTGAAGAGTTTGAAGGGTTTGAAGGGTTTGATGGGTTTGAAGAGTTTGGAGAGTTTGAAGGGTTTGAGAGGTTTGAAGAGTTTGAAGGGTTTGAGAGGTTTGAAGAGTTTGAGAGGTTTGAAGAGTTTGAAGAGTTTGGAGATTTTGAAGGGTTTGAGGGGTTTGGAGAGTTTGAAGGGTTTGAGGGGTTTGGAGAGTTTGAGGGGTTTGAAGAGTTTGATGGATTTGAAGGGTTTGAAGGGTTTGAAGAGTTTGGAGAGTTTCAGATTTATCCGACCATTTTCTATTAACATTTAACTGTAGTTCACTACCTCATAACTTCCCTCTCCTCATAAGTTGTAAATAAATGTGTCAGGCTTACTTCACTTCCCGATTTTTTTAAAAACGAATTATAAACCTCTTGTAGCGAAGCATTCTGATGGGCAAACCTGTTCGATTCTTTTTCATCAAGTTCGTAAATTGCTTTAGTCCTGGCTTTTACATTATCAGCTTCGGGATGAATAGGTTGGCCGCCGCCGCCAACACAGCCACCTTCGCACGCCATTACTTCAATGTAGTGAATATCAGTCCGACCTTTTTTTATTTCCGAAAGAAGCGGTTCAATATTCCCTATTCCATTAACAACGGCGAAGCCAAGTTTGAATTCACCAATTTTGACAAAATATTCTTTCCGGCCTTTTCCCGATCTGAGTTCCTGAATTTTAAGCATGCTGGTTTCCTTGCCGGTTATAACATAATGCAGAGTGCGGATGAAAGCTTCGGTAAGACCGCCACTTACGGCCAGCAACTTTCCGGCTGAACTCCGCGCCTGGTAAGGCTGATCAGACAATTCAGGCTCAACCTGTTCAATATCTATTCCGTTAAGCCTGATTAATCGTGCCAGTTCTCTTGTTGTAAGCACAAGATCAACATCTGCAATTCCTTTGTGAGTCATTTGCTCACGTTGCGACTCAAATTTCTTAGCAATGCAGGGCATGGCCGAAACTGAGTAAATATCATCATTCGGGATACCCGATTGCGGCGCAAAGTGATTGGTAATCAGCGCACCAAGCATCTGCTGTGGCGATTTACAAGCTGACACATTGGCAAGCAGGTCAGGGTGGGTTTGCTCAGCATATTTTATCCACGCAGGGCAACAGCTCGAAAACATCGGCAGGTTTTCGCCGACTTTCAAACGCCTGTAAAATTCATTTGCCTGCTCGGTTATCAGCAGATCGGCACCAAATGACGTATCAAAAACAAAATCGAATCCGAGCTTTCGTAAAGCAGCATACATTACTCCTTCAATGTCTTTTCCGGGGCGCAGTCCAAATTCTTCAGCAAGCGTAACCGAAAGTGTTGGCGAACATTGGATTACAGTTTTCACAGCCGGATTATGAAGCGCATCCTGTAACTGGGCAGGGTATTGTTTTTCGGCCAGCGCGCCGGTTGGGCACACCAACACGCATTGTCCACAGTTGATGCAACTTGATAAGTTCATCCCTTTGTTGAATGCCGGACCAACTTGTACCTTATTACCTCTGCCTATAAAATCGAGTGCTGTAATCTTTTGTATTTCTTCACAAACCCTGATGCAGCGTCCGCACAGAATACATTTGGCGGGATCGCGCAACAAACTGGCACTGGAAGGATCAGTTTTATATTTATTTTTTTTACCGTAAAAACGACGTTCGCGTACGTTAAGATCTTCCGCTAATTTCTGTAATTCACAATTTCCATTACGTTCGCAATACAGGCAGTCATCAGGGTGGTTGCTAAGCAATAATTCAGTATTGGTTTTGCGGGCTTTTATAACCCTTGGCGAATGTGTACGGATTTTCATCCATTCCTCCACCGGATGCGAGCATGCGGGTATCAATCCCTGTCGTCCTTCCACTTCCACCACACACATCCTGCAAGCGCCCGATGGAAGCAAATCTTTGATATGGCAGAGCGTTGGAACTTTAATCCCATTCCGCTCCAGGGCCATAAGCAACGTATCACCCCGCCTGGCTTTAATGGTTTTACCGTTTACCTCTATATCGAATAACATGTCCTAATCTTTTGCTAAAATCATCTTTTTTATTTCATGGCGATTAAAAACCGATATTTTGTTCAGTTTTGCGATTCCACAAGGCATTATCTTAATTTTACGGCTACAAATTTGCATACATCAAAGCAAATCCCGCAGCCTATGCATTTTTCCTCAATGATAAAATGAGGTTGCCTGGGCTGTCCAACAATTGCATTTGAAGGGCATTTGCGCAGACAAGCCACACATCCAATGCAATTATCCACATCAATATAGAACAGGCGCAGTTCCTTGCAAACACCGGCCCGGCATTTGCGATCGAAAACATGTTCTTCAAACTCTTCCCTAAACCATTTCATGGCACTCAGCAAGGGGTTTGGAGCAGTTTGTCCCAGTCCGCATAGTGAAGTATCGCGGATTACTTCCGACAGATCAGCCAATTGCATAATTCCTTTAAACCTTTCGAGGACTTCAAAACCAGATTCGGCTGTTGGTCTGCGTGTAATATTTTCGAGTATTTCGTGTATCCGGCGTGTGCCTTCGCGGCAGGGAATACATTTCCCACAGCTTTCTTTCTGAAGAAAATTCATAAAAAACTTGGCTATATCAACCATACAAGTATCCTCATCCATCACAATCATTCCACCCGAACCTATAATTGCACCTTCGTTCCACAATGATTCGTACCCCACCTGAAGATCAAGTTGTGATGCGGGAAGGCAGCTTCCCGAAGGTCCTCCTATCTGAACAGCTTTAAAGTTTTTGCCATCCTTTACACCACCTGCAATTTTAAAAATAATATCTCTGATTTTGGTTCCCATAGGAACTTCAACCAATCCCGTTATCATTGCTTTACCCGAAATGGCAAACACTTTGGTACCATGCGCTTCGGGAACGCCTATTTGATTAAAATGTAAAGGGCCATGCCGGAGTATGAAAGGTATATTGGCCAGCGTTTCCACATTATTAATTACGGTAGGTTTACCAAAGAGGCCTTCGATAGCAGGATAAGGAGGTTTGGGACGAGGCATACCCCGTTTGCCTTCAATGCTATTGATCAAAGCAGTTTCTTCTCCACAAACAAAGGCTCCCGGGCCTTTCACCAGTGTTATTTTTAAATCAATTCCACTTTCAAAAATATTGTATCCAAGAAAACCGTATTCTTTTAACTGGCTAATAGCCTGATTGAGCATGAAATAGGCCTGACTATATTCGTCCATCACATAAATATAGGCCTTTGTAGCTCCAATAGCATAAGCTGCAATAGCGATGCCTTCGAGCAACAAATGAGGATCACCTTCAATAACAGCACGATCCATAAAAGCACCAGGATCGCTTTCGGCAGCATTGCATACCAGGTATTTCTGATCGCTTACCGTATTATGAGCCATCATCCATTTCTCACCTGTAAGATAACCGCCTCCGCCCCTGCCGCGTAAGCCACTTTGATCAACAACTGTACAGATTTTTTCGCCTGTATAGTTGCGAATGCATTTCAGGTAGGTCTGATATCCTCCTCTGGCAATATAATCGGCTATTGAATCAGGATTGCTTATACCACAGTTTGCGAGTACAATCCGATGCTGATATTTAAAAAATGGCAATTCACTTATTACCGGAACATTTTCCCACCTGTTGTGCCTTGAATTACTAAACTGGCCAAGGATATATTCGAAAGGAACTTCGCTGTTAAAAATATCATCCAGCAGCGGCTCAACAATTTCGTGAGTTATGTTTCTGAATGATATTCTGGATTTTCCAGGAAGCTGTATATCAACAATGGGTTCGAAGGAACAAAGGCCGATACAACCAACCTGAACAATTTCAGCTTTGATATTTTTTTCTTCCAGATATTGGGAAACAGCCTTGAAAGTTTCATCTGCTCCGGCAACTTTTCCACAAGTTCCTGACCCAATGTAAACAACTGGCTGCGTTACCGTTTCGTGTCTGATAAGATCAAGAAAATCAGTTACCTCTCTCAGTTTGAGATCAGATTTTGAAGCAAGTACTTTTTCAATCAAAAATTGTTTTTCGTCCATGGAGTAAAACCTGTGTTAGATAGTACTTCTGTAATTATCAATGATTTGAGCTATATCCTGAATGGTAATCGCCGTTTTGAAATCGCCGTTCACATTCAGCACCGGTGCCGAACCACACGCGCCCATACAACTTACTGCTTCGAGGCTGAATCGTCCGTCGCGGGAAGTGCTGCCTTCCTTTAAATTAAGCACCCGCTCCACTTCACGCAAAATACTGGCGGATCCGTGCATGTGACAGGAAGTTCCACGGCATACTTTGATATGAAATTTTCCTTTAGGTACAAACCTGAACTGATCGTAAAATGTTGCAATACCATAAACTTTGCTCGAAGGCAGTTTAATATGCTGCCCGACTTTCAGAATGGCTTCTTCATTCAGGTAACCGTATTCAATCTGGATATCCTGCAGCAAGGGTAAAAGCGCTTCGCGCGATCCGGATTTATACCTGCTGATAATTTCGTCGAGTGAGGCCTGCATAAGCGTTTGAGTCTTTTATAGCATATAGCTGACTACAAAAATAATGTTTTGCTTTTTAAAAACCAGTATTATTGTTAAAAAAATAACAATGTTATTCCTTTAACAAGTAATTTTGATATACAATTATATCTATATTTGTTTTTTGAATGAAACTTTAATCCTAAGCATCAGCACAACACTTCATTTAACGGCCATGGAAATTTCAAAGAAAGAGGTAGTTATTTGTCTGGGCAGTTCTTGTTTTGCCAGGGGCAACAAGCAATTGGTAAAAATTGTGAATGATTATCTCCGGGACCGAAATCTGTTGGGTGAAGTTCGTTTTCATGGCGAACGATGTTTTGGTGAGTGTGCTGCCGGCCCATCGTTGAAACTGGATGGAATAATAAAGGAACGACTGGACGAGGAAAGTATAGTTGCTATTTTGGATGAGTTTTTTGAATCGGTGGAGAAATAAGGGTTTGAAGAGTTTGAAGAGTTTGAAGCACTTCGACTTCGCTCAGTGTGACAAGTTTCGGGTTTGAAGAGTTTGAAGAGTTTCGGCTCTCAGATTACAGGTTGCAAATACCAGGTAAAGATACAAGATTCGATTCGTGCAGTCGTGAAGTCGCTCAGTCCTACAGTCATCAAATTATTCCGGGTTTGAAGAGTTTGAAGGGTTTCGGGTTTGAAGAGTTTGAAGCACTTCGACTTCGCTCAGTGTGACAAGTTTCGGGTTTGAAGAGTTTCGGGTTTGAAGGGTATTAGGAACCTGAGCGTAGCCGAAGAGCAGAGCTACATAGTTACAACCATATGACAACTGAATGACAAATTAATAATAATCAGAAAAAAAAGATGCAAGCACCTCTCGTGTTTATAATAGATGATAAATGTAAGGTATGTTACGCCTGTGTGCGGGTTTGCCCTGTAAAAGCGATTGAGTTAAGACCATCAAGCGATATTCCTTATATAAATCCGGACAAATGCATAGGATGTGGAAGCTGTATCGGCGTTTGCAATCCGGGAGCCATAAAGTATTATAATTCGAAACCGGCTGTAAACGAGCTGATTAAATCCGATTATAAAGTAGCAGCATTGGTAGATCCGAGTATTTCAGGCGAGTTCGACGATATTACCGATTACCGGAAATTTGTAAAAATGCTGCTCGAAATGGGTTTCGATTATGTTCATGATGTATCTTTTGGCGTTGACTTGGTTGCAAAAGAATACAACGAACTGGTTTCTAACTTTTTAGGCAAATATTATATTCTCACAAATTGTCCGCCGATAGTTTCGTTGGTTGAGAAATATTATCCGCACCTGATTGATAACCTTGCTCCCATAGTTAATCCAATGATTGCCACGGCAAAGGTTGTGAGGGATATGTATGATGATGATATAAAAGTAGTTTTTATAGGGCCATGTATTGGCGCAAAAGAAGAAGCCGACAGGTTTGATGGAGATTCAAAAGTGGATGAAGTTCTGACCTTCGCAGAGCTTAGAGAAATGTTCGATGAGCTAGACATCAAAGAAAGCAATATCGAATTTTCGGAATTTACTGAACCCAGAGGATATAAAGGATCTTTATTTCCGATCAGCACAGGTATAGTTCAGGCATCGGGACTCAATATGGATTTGCTGTCGGGAACAGTGGTTACTTCCGATGGAAAAGACAGGATACTGGCCGCTATCAGCCAGTTTGAGGAAGGTATTGAATATATCAAAAAGCATTTTAATATGTTTTATTGTGAAGGCTGCATGATGGGGCCGGGTATGACACCTGGAGGAAAAAAATACAACAGGCAAACCCTCGTGCGGTCATACACCTCTAAAAGATTGATAGATTTTAAAATGGCCAAGTGGAACGGCGATCTGAAACAATTCCAGAAACTTGATTTTAAGCGTGACTTTAAAGCAAATGATCAGCGGATGCCGGCTCCTCCGGAAGAAAAGGTGGAAGAGGTACTGAAAATAATTGATAAAACCGGGAATGATGAAAACCTGGGTTGCAAAGCCTGCGGTTATGATAGCTGCCGCGATTTTGCCATTGATGTGGCTAACGGAGTTACCCGACCCGATATGTGTATTATGCATTCACTCAAGAGCAAACAGGACTACATCCGCTCGTTAAAACAAACCAACGATAAACTCGCCAAAACCCAACATGCTCTTCAAAATTCCGAAAAAAGAGCCCTCCAGGAAAAACAGGTAGCACAGGATGCACTCGAAACTACACAGACTATGTTGCACAAACTCCCTACCGCTGTGGTTATTGTGGATGAGAATATGAAAATTGTGGGATCGAACGAAAGTTTTGTTACCATACTGGGCGAAGATGCCGCCGAAATAAATGAAATTATTCCCGGCCTGCTTGGTGCCGACCTTAAAACCCTGCTTCCAGTACAGTTTTATAAGCTATTCGCCTATGTGGTGAGCAGTAATGATGATGTGGTTGGCCGCGATGTTCGTTTGAATGATAAACTTCTGAATGTCACTATTTTTTCGATTAAGAAAAATAAAATAGTTGGCGCGGTGATCAGGGATATGCAAAACCCGGAAGTCCGCAAGGAGGAAGTGATAAACCGTGTTACTGAAGTAATTGATCAAAATCTCGATCTGGTTCAGCAAATTGCATTCCTGTTAGGCGAAGGCGCTGCTAAAACCGAAAAAATGCTGAATTCGATTATTGAATCGCATAAGAGCAAAGATTAGTTTGAAGGGTTTGAAGGGGATTGAAGGGTTTAAAGGGTTTGAAGAGTTTAATGCTTCGCGTTCAAAGTTGCGCGATTAAAGGGTTCAATAATTTAATATTAGAACTTTATCGGATGAAAGAAGAAAAATCAGATTTAGTATATGGAACCCGGAACCTTGGAATAGTGAACGCGCTAAGAGCATTGAACATTGAGCATTGAACAATCGACCAATCGAACAGCGAAGTAAGAAAAACATTAGAAGAAACCATGAACGACGGACAATTTTATGTGGAAGTGAATGCCGTGCAGAAAAATCACGACCTGGAACGGATATGCGGTGATAAGTTTCTTTCGCAGCGGATTTATGAGGAGAACCGGATTATTGCAGTACTTTCGGATGGCATGGGACATGGAGTGAAAGCGAGTATGCTCTCGACTCTCACGGCCACCATGGCACTCAAATTCGCCGAAGAGCATAAAGAAGTCCGCAAAATTGCCGAAATCATTATGAACACCTTGCCTGTTTGCAGCGAACGACAAATGAGTTATTCAACTTTTACTATTGTTGATATTGATATTGACGGTGAAACCCGAATACTTGAATATGACAATCCACAGACTTTTGTCTTGCGCGGAAATACACAGATTGATCCGGGATGGGAATATATCACCCTTGATACAGAAAGGAATGCAGGCAAGGAGTTAAGAACCTGTTCGTTCAAACATCAGAAAGAAGACAGGATTATCATTTGTTCCGATGGCGTTCCTCAGTCGGGAATGGGTAGCCCAAGGTTTCCTTTCGGATGGGGAATTGAAAATTGCGAACAATATGTTCATCAGTTGGTTAGTGCCGATCTTACAATTTCGGCCACACAATTGGCAGGCAAGGTTGTAAATATGGCCAATATGAATGATGGATATCACCCAAAGGATGATACTACATGCGCCATTATCTACTTTCGCGAACCCCGAAAATTATTATTATGCACCGGTCCTCCATACGAAGAGGTTAACGATGCTATCCTGGGCGAAACCGTTAAAGAATTTGAAGGGAAAAAGATTATATGTGGGGCAACAACCGGCGACATTGTTTCCAGGCAACTGGGGCTTCCCATTGTTGATAGTTTCGAGTTCGATGATCCTGATCTGCCACCGCTTTCTTTTATGGAAGGAATTAATCTGGTAACCGAAGGGATACTCACTTTGGGGAAAGTATCGGATTTATTAAAAAAACATTCGCCCAGACTGAAACTCGGAAAAGGTCCGGCTGACCAGATTGTAAGGCTATTGCTCGACAGCGATGAAATTCATTTTATTATCGGAACCCGCATCAATATTGCCCACCAGGATCCAAACCTGCCGGTAGATCTGGAAATACGGCGTACAGTTGTAAAGCGGATAAAACGTACACTGGAGGAAAAATTTCTGAAGGAAGTCAAAATAAGATACATTTAGATCAAACTGATCGAATTCACAGTTATTGGTTTGTTCACAAACTTATCTGCCGAAATCATCCGGAAACTGCCGTAGATATTACCAAACTATCCAACTTCCGTTTATCGGTCGAGCCACTCTTTAAAATCCTGAACCCTTTCGCGGGCTACAACAATATCATCATCGTTTATCCCGTCAATTTTTAACCTTAAACGGCTGTTAGTCCAGGCAAGGATATTGGTGCATGCTTCAATAGAAACAATATATTTACGGTTTATCCTGAAACAATGATCAGGATCCAGCAAGTTTTCGAGCTGATCAATTGAATAATCAATATTATAATCCCGGTTGGTTGAGGTATGAATGTACGTAGCCTTATCAAGACTATAGAAAGCCAGAATTTCCTCAATAGCGATACTCTTAATTTTGTCGCCGATTTTAACCATAAACCTTGATTTGTAGGTCTTACTACTTACTGATTTACTGATTGATACTAATTTATCCACCGCGATTGATGATGAAAACATCTTCGTTTTTTCGATGGCTTTTTTCAAACGTTCTTCTTCAACCGGCTTCAGCAGGTAATCAATTCCATTGGTTTTAAAGGCTTCGATGGCATAATGATCGTAGGCTGTGGTGAAGATTATAGGGCATTTTACATGTACCTGTTCAAAAATCTCAAAGCTCAAACCATCGGCAAGCTGAACATCAGAAAAAATAAGATCTATATCAGCATGCTTATTCAGAAATGAAAGAGCATCACGAACCGATTCGAGTTTGGCAATAACTTTCATTTCGGGTGCTACTTTTTGAATCAGCCGTTCAAGATAGTTTGCAGCACGTGTTTCGTCTTCGAGGAGTATTATATTCATTTTTCAGAAGCATTTAAAATGGGGACACGAACCAGGAATTTCCCGGTGGTATCAAGTACTTCTATAGGTCTGTCGGTAAAATAGCTAAACTGCTGAATTATATTTCTCAGACCGATATTTTTCGAATCTCCCCCAACTTTCTTGATTCGCAAAGAGTTTTCAACTTCTATGTACGAATCGCATCGGCGGATGTAAACCTGCAAAGGATAGGCTTCTGAAACTTCGTTGTGTTTCACCGCATTTTCGACCAGCAATTGCAGGGTCATTGGCACAATCAGTTCATCAGAAGCAGCTTCAAGATCAATTTTTAAAACCAGTTTTTCCTCAAATCTTGTCTTCAGAAGATATATGTACGAATTCATAAATTCAAGCTCATCATTAAGTGGAACCAATTCCTTATCGCGGCTGTCGAGTACATACCTGAACAAATCACTCAGTTGATTGATAAACTTTACAGCCATCGCCTGGTCAGCATACACCAGGTCGCTCAGCACATTAAAACTGTTGAACAGGAAATGTGGATTAATCTGGTTTCGTAACGCCTCGTAGCGATAAGCCATCATTTCGGTATTGAGTTTCTCAGCCATAGCCACTGCTTTTTTCCATGCTCTGAAAAAACCTGCAGCAGTAAATATCAACGAAATATTAAAAGAAATTATTACGGTTAATATACTTGACGTTGAAGCAAACTCCAGGGTGTTGGACGGTAAAGTTCCATATTTCAGGTAAAACATCATGTATTTTACAAGCATAAAGGCTATAACCGAATAAATAACCAGAATTACAATTCCAAAGATTGATCGTAAAACCGGTTTTTCTATCCACTTAATCTTCCGGTCGAGGAGGTGATTGATTAGTATTGCCCCAAACCACTGTGTTATAAAAATTAAAAATGACCACAATGCACTAAAAAGGAAGCTGGGGATATCATGAGAAAAGTTCCTCATGAAGGCCAACGTTATTATTATACTGCAACCTATGTTTACCGCAAAAAATTGTAAAATGCTGAATGGTTTTATTAAATCCCTGATAAAACTCATAAGTGACAAATTATTGAAGGGTTAAAGATAAGTGTTATGATTCAGATATTGGTTTAATTGAAGATTCATCAGGCGGAAAACATCTTAGTGTATTCACCCTATTGACCCGCAAACACTTTAAGGGAACAAATAAACCGAAGTGTAATACACCAAGCGTATGTGCATACACTCCGGTTTTAATGCCGGTTACTTTGCTGACTTACAATTCTCAACAATTTCAGCAAGCTGGTTTTTGCCCCACGACGGGTGAAGCGGCGATTTCACCTTGTAATTATCCCAGTTTGCAAATAATTCGGTAGCCTGCGGGCAAAAATCATTTGGATTTTTGCCAAAGTACTGAGCTGACCCCATATCATTCCTTAACTTTATAAATTTGGCCCTCGGATTGCCGGGATCCAGGCTCAGAGCCATTCCAACTGCCTGCGCCGAAAGTGCGCTGTATTTCTGACCGCGCTCCATCGGATTTACAACCAGGCGGGCAGTATAGAGCATGGATTGCATAGCATAAACTTCTGATTCTTTTGGAGTAAGTTCAATCATTTTTGTCATTGATTTTTCAGCTTCATCCAGGTAACTGTCTTTCTTTACGGCATCAGTTGGTTCCATAAAACTCATCATGATATAGCAAAAAGAATGGTAGTAATAAGGAAGCCATTCCGTTTTCTCGGCATTGGCAATTAAGCTGAACCGATTGCCGGCCGTCTGGTAGTCGGCAATAGTCTGGCACTTTGAATATTGACTCAAAGCTTCGGCCATCGCACCGTTAAATTCTTTGCTCTGCGATTTGCCGGTGAAGGCGGTAAAAAGAATGACAATTGATAAGAGGATTGTTTTCATGATTATTGATTTAGATGGTTATTGATTAGTTGTGAGTTGTGAGTTGTGAGTCGGAAAGTTGGAAGACGGAAGATAGTTGACATAAGACTGGAATTATAAGCATCATTTCGTTTATTTTTAGTTGTACCACTTTGAACTTGAAACCTGAAACGCGGAACTTGAAACCTGGAATTTGATCCTTGGAATTTGACCCTTGGAATTTGAGACTTGGGATTTAAATCATGAAACTTACTCTATCTTATCAATCTGATTCGCCTCCCCTTTCTTAGTCAACGTTATAAAACATGCAACGAGAAAAAACCTGTCGGCATCCTGCGTGATAGGCGCGCTTCGGTAAACGCCTTCCGGATCAGGGGTTTTTGCATAGGTGTTGCCATAGCCCTGCTTAAATCCAAATACATTGGTTACCGCAGCATAAATAATAATATTCTGCCGGTAAAGGAAACTCCAGCTCACATCGAAACTACGGTAAGGCCTGGTACGCTCATCGTTGAATATTGCGGAATTGGGATTGTTGTAAACACGGGGAGAGGAATATTTAAAGTTGGCACTTGCATACGACCGGATGCCCCCAAACCAATGTTTATAGACCATGGCAAGGTTGTGCTTACTGGCAAAACCGGGAATTGCTGTTGCCGGATAGTTCCTGTAATCGCGTTTGGTATCGAGGTAAGAATACGAAATCCAATAATCGCCGTGTTTAATGGTCTTTTTATCCCGCCAGAATATGTCAATTCCTTTAGCATAACCATTTCCTGAGTTGGAATAACTTTCGGGAAGGTAGAATGCCTCGCTGTTAGTGAGCTTAGCAAGGTTTTTATAATCTTTATAATAAACCTCAGCCCGAAACGTAAGGTCGTTTTGCGAAACCTGATAGCTGAAAGTATAGTGGTTAGACCTCTCATAATTGAGTTTGTTGGTAAACAAGAGATACTCATCCGTAGGATCCTGGTAAAACCACCCATAAGCTGCCGAAAACTGGCTCGAGCTGTTAATTTTATAGGCTGCCGATATTCGGGGAACCAGATTTGCGCGGCCCAGGTAATCCGAATACTCGAAGCGGGTGCCAAGCCTGGTAACAAATTTTGAGGAAGCATAAATTTCGGCTTCGGCAAAGGTGGAAACATTATTATTGGTATATTTAGTTACAATAGCATCAATGGATCCCAGGTATTTCTGCGAATAGGTTTTTGTGAAAAATTCAGCGCCAATCCTCAGTGTAATCATAGTACTGAACGAATGCGAAAACACATTCTTAACATGGGCACCACGCATTAATTTGTTAAACGCCACCGTATCGTAATCAACATCATCAGTATTATTGGTAAACGAAGCTGCTGATGCTATAGTCCATTTTGGGCCAAGACTATTTTTCCAACTGGCATTTAAAAAATAGTTGTCATTCCTGAGGGCATAGTCGTTGAATTTTCCGGGCTTATTCAAATCTTCCTGCGAGATGGTGAGCCTGCTGTTTCCATAACTCGAATAAAGCTTTAACATACCCGTTTTGCCGGTTTTTTGCCTTACGCTTACGGCTCCTTCCGTATTTGAGGGATACCTTACCCAATTGAAATTTTGCGGAACCACCCACATGTAAGGCCCCAGATTGTTATAAGATAAGGTGGAGGTAACAGCTCCGGTTTTCCATAGTTTTGTCCCTGCCACACCCAGTCCTACAGTCATAAATGAAAGATCGAGCTGATCTTCGGTGGGCATATCGTTGGTATTCAGCAATAGTACCGACGATAAAGCCTGACCGTATTCGGCGGAATAACCCCCCGTGCTGAAAATCGTTCCCTTGAACATAAACGGGTTGAACCTTCCCCTCACCGACATATTAGGTGCTGACGAACTGTAAGGTGCCAACACTAACGATCCATCAATATAAGTTTGCGATTCCTCACTATCGCCACCTTTTACAAACAATTTACCCGATTCGCCATTGGTGGTAGTGCCGGGCAGCGTTTGTAAGGCTCCGTAAACATCGCCAGCCGCACCGGCAGTAGTAATCATATCGAGTGGAGTAAGCATATTTGCCTGCTTTTTGTCGCCTGCCTCAAAAGTACCGGCAGTAATAGTAACCGCATTTAATTTATTGAAAGCTTCTTGGAGAAGGATTTCAAGTTTTACAGTTACTCCGGTTAATTCAATTTCCTTACTAAAAGTATCATACCCGACAAACGAAGCTTTTAATACTACTTTTCCGGTTCCGGATGTTTTGAAACTGAATTCGCCATCAGCATTCGAAGATGCTCCATCGTAGGTTCCTTCAATATAAATATTGGCACCGGGCAGACTGCCTTCCTTTGTTGAAACTTTACCCGAAATAACGCTCTGGCAAAAAGCCTGCAGACCTGTAATTGCTATCAGAAAAGTAAAGATATATACTTTCATTTTGTAGAATGTTAGAATCAGAATGTGTTTGATGATACAAATTTGCACCCGGAAAATCCGCAATCATAATAAAAGTCACCCAATTGTCGAAAAATGAAGATGAATTGTAAAATTTAACTGATCAGAAATTAAAAAACTTTTCGGGTGGGGAAAATTAATACCGAGAGTCTTTCTCTTTTAGTACCTTTGCTATAACGGTTTTAATTTCTTCTCTCAATTTAATTTCTGCTGATAGGCTACAGTTTTGAAAATAATCCATAGTGTTAAAAATAAGATTCTTATTCCATTCAGGCTTATACCCAAAGACGGATTAACACCTGAAACACTGGCTTTTTCTATAACTATAGGAATAATTGCAGGGCTTTTTCCAGTACTTGGAGCAACTACCCTGGTCAGTTTGCTTCTGACTTTGCTGTTTCGTCAGAATATACTAATTGTTCAATCGGTACAATGGTTGCTTGGGCTTGTACAGGTAGTGCTGATCATTCCTTTTATGAAGTTTGGCGCATTTATAACCTACCAGCAGGCCGTTCATATTAATTTGCACCAGATCAATCTTGCCTTTCAGCCGGGGATTATATCAGGCATCAAAAGTCTGGCTCTTTTCCAGATTTACGCCATATTGGCATGGTTTATTCTGGCCATACCGGTCAGTTTATTTTCGTATTTCACCTTTCGTGCGATTTTTCAAACAAAAAAACACCACCTTCTTGTTCCTGAGCCATTTTCAGAAATAATTGCACCTAAACTGAACGAATTATAGTTGTTTAGATAGCAGTTTAAATGGATTTAATTATCTGGAATAACTAATGGTGTAATACCCTTAACTGGTCTGAAAGCCAATATATTATATATCGCTTCAACAGCAAATATGTTCAGGATTATGAAATTCGAAGGCGGACATAAATACTAATATTCCGAATATATTCAATAGAAGGGAGCACATTCCAAAATTTCTCCTTTTTGTTTTTTGCTCATTCCGATGCAATGAAAACAGCTTTTAAAATTTTATTCCCGGCGTCTTTACAAGCAATTTGAGTCAACCGGCATTTTATATAACTGAAAGTGTCTATATTTGGCATGGGAAATTGTCCCTGGGTCAAAGAATATCCATTTACTTAATGCTTTTGTATGAAAAATAAGGAAATACCCGAAGGTTACCTTTTTACAAGAAAGTACACCAATTATATTTTCATGCTTTTATTCCTGCTTTATATGTTCGATTATATCGACAGGATGGTGATCACTTCCTTATTTCCTTTTCTGAAAGCCGACTGGAACCTTACCGACACGCAATGCGGAGCACTTGTTTCGGCCGTTTACTGGTCGATAGTTCTGTTTACATTCCCGGTTTCAATACTTGTCGATCGCTGGAGCCGCCGCAAAACCATAGGACTAATGGCCGTTTTGTGGAGCGTGGCAACCGGCCTTGGCGCATTGTCGGGCAATTACCGGCAATTATTTTCAGCCCGCACCGTGATCGGAATAGGCGAAGCTGGCTATGCTCCTGGTGGTTCAGCTATGATGTCGGCACTTTACCCCGAAAGGAAAAGATCGTGGATGATGGGCTTATGGAATGCATCCATTCCTCTGGGAAGTGCAATCGGAGTTGCTATAGGAGGTATTATTGCCACCTACTGGGGATGGAGGCATGCGCTTGGTATTGTTGCTATTCCTGGCTTTATAATAGCCATTCTGTTTTTCTTCGTGAAAGACTATAAAACCATCGGGCTGGTAAAAACCGTGACGAAACAGGAAAAAAAAGCGGAGCGGAAGAAAGTCAGAATGTCAATTATGGATATGCTTAAGGAATTCCTGGCAAAACCCTCACTTATCTTTACTTATTTCGGAATGGCCGCCGTTGTTTTCACCACCACTTCACTGCTTACCTGGCTACCGACGTATTTTCACAGGGCGCAGGGAGTACTCGAAAAAGATGCCGGCATAAAGGCAAGTGCAGTAATGCTTTTTGCAATTATTGGTGCTCCGCTTGGCGGATATATTACAGACCGTTGGCGGAAGAAACAGATCAATGCCCGGCTTTTGGTTCCATCCATAACATCTCTGGTATCGGCAATATTGATGTTTTTGGCTTTCAGCGTTTTTGGAGGCCAATGGCAATACCTTATACTTTTATCAATGGGTATTTCTATCACAGCTTTTATTGCCGCAACAGCCGCCGTTACCCAAGATGTGGTTCATCCCGGAATGAGAGCAATTTCGTATGCTGTAGCCGTTGTTATTCAAAACCTGCTGGGTGCATCGCTCGGTCCTATTGTAATGGGTGCCATCTCCGATGCAACCAATATTCAGACAGCTTTTGCCTTCCTTCCTATTGCTTTACTAATTGCTTCTGCCTTATTCTTTGCAGGTTCCTTTTATTATGAAAAGGATCTTCGTAAAGTTGAAAAAGTAAAGTTGGAGGTGGTTGATTGAGTTAACAATTAAAAATAAGTGAGCTGTTGTGAACCCTTATTAATGTGTATAAATATAAAACAATGGCAAAACTTAAAATTATACTATATGCAGCCACAGTATATTTACTGGTTTCATGGTCAGCTAAAAAAACCGGAAAGAAAGATAATGAATGGCAAACACTTTTTAACGGCAAAGACCTAAAAGGCTGGATTGTAAAGATTAACCACCATGAGGTTGGCGATAATTATGCAAATACATTTAGAGTAAAGGATGGGAAAATCCAGGTTAATTACGACGGGTATAAAGAATTTAATGAGCAGTTTGGCCATTTATTCTATTACAAACCATTCTCTTCGTATCACTTGAAATTCGAATACCGGTTTACGGACCAATGGCTCAAGGATGCACCCTCCTATGCATACAGAAACAGTGGTGTAATGTTCCATTCCCTGGATCCGAAAACTATTCTGAAAGAGCAGGATTGGCCCATTTCAATTGAATACCAGATTTTAGCCAGTGAAGGCGACGGGAATCCCCGGCCAACCGGCAATGTGTGCACTCCCGGCACCGATATATTCTTTAAAAATGAAAAGGAACCACAACATTGTGTTAATTCATCTTCAAAAACCTACGATCTGAATGAGTGGGTTAAAGGCGAAATAATAGTATTCAGGGATTCGCTGGTGATACACATTGTAAACGGTGATACTGTATTGCAATATACCAAACCACAAATTGGCGGCGGAGTGGTTAACGGCTTCGATCCTGCCATTAAGATTGACGGAAAACCACTTACCGAAGGATATATCGCCCTGCAATCCGAAGGAAATGGTATTGAATTCAGGGAGATAAAAATTAAAAAAATCAGATAAATAACCTTCCCAAAAGCTGAAAATCCCTGCTTATCGAGGCTTCGTGTACATCCGAAATCCAGTTTCGACTGATTGCTTATACAGATAAAAAATCCGGATGAAAGAGTCCCCAACTCATTACAGTCATTTCTCGTTAAAACATCGATGATCTTTTAATGTATCCGTTGCAAAATCGTACTGATTTTCATTCATTTCATGTATCTTTGTACTATGAAAAAAAATATTCAACATATTGATATAGTTATCGATAAATTGACTAATTCAATTGAGAATGTAATAACAGGTGATAGTTTTCCAACAGATGTTTTATTGGTAGAAAGCGCAGATCTAAAAAAGATTACTAAAACAAATGGTTGGCTTTTCGATTGGAAAACTGAATGCAAAATGCCGGATAGAGATGTCTATAAATTGACAATATCCGGAAACTCTGCAATTATTCAGGGTCTGGTCAGTCTGACAGAAAAAGAAGACCATGTTTATATGCACCTGATTGAAAGTGCCCCGTTTAATTTAGGCAGAAAAAAAGTCTACGTTGGAGTTCCCGGGAATCTGGTTGCTTTTGCCTGCAAAATATCTTTTCATCGTGGTTTCGAAGGTTATGTTTCTTTTACATCAAAAACACAATTAATAAAACACTATGAGCTAACATTAGGCGCTGTAAATGTTGGCGGACACCTGATGGTTATTAATACCGAATCGGCTTTAAAATTAATTGGCAAATACTTTAATAAATAAAGAAATGGGACTAATCAGAGAACCGAATGATGTTGACTTTTATGTTGATCCGACGCCACTTACCAAAGTGGAAGAAAAAATGATAAGTGATTATATTACAGCGGATAAACATAAAAGAAAAACACTGAAGAAATCAAAAAAAGCGATTTCAATCCGATAAAAAATTGTTGCATTACATTGCAATATTCATTTACCGCAATTCGCCCCGGAAACCAGGCGATTGGGGATTTGATGTAAGCGAAACACTAGCAGTTAAAAAAGCTCCGGTGGCATAAGCCGGGTAGTGTTAAGGGGAAAAGGTGGCTAAGGCATGCAGGCTTTGGGCGCTTTTTTTTATTGCAAAAATATATTTTCGAAGGGTGATGATTTGAATTTATATACTTTGTAAGTTTACATAAGAAAAGGGGAAACTTCTTAAGCCGACTCCGTCCAGCGGGATTTGTAATACCACTCTAAACTAATAGAAGGATTTATAATCCTATAAATGAAAAAAAAATTAAAACGTGGAACAATTATTTGGCTACAAACCGGATTACAAATCCTGATAATAATTCGAAGGCGGGATTACAATTCCCTCTGAATTGGACTTTTATCGGACGATAACTTTTTTACCAAAAATTAATTTATAATAAAACACTTCCTATGAACTTTAAGCAAATCAGCCGGATTATTGTGTTGTGCCTGTTTGTTTCTTCAGCCACCGCACAACCAGGCAAACAAACTGTCACAGGTAACAACACATTTGCATTTGAATTATTCAAGATTATTTTTAAAAAGGACAGTAATGTTTTTTTATCGCCATATAGTATTTCATCTGCGATGGTAATGACTTATGCCGGGGCGCGAAATGAAACCGAACGGCAGATGAGCAGAGTTTTGCATTACGACGTAAACCAGGTAAATACACACCAGGGATTTTTTGAAATTAATTCCACTCTTGGGAAAATTGCGAATGACTCCACCATTAAATTATCTCTAGCAAACGCCCTCTGGAAATCCGAGACTTGGGGTTTTAAAAAAGATTACCTTGAACTGATGCAAAAATATTACGATGCTTCTATTTTTTCACTCAAAGGAGCCAAACCAATAAATGATTGGGCTAACAAAAAAACAAATGGTAAGATAAAAGAGATTGTTAAAGATACAGACTTGGACAATGCCCGTTTAGTTCTGACAAATGCCATATATTTTAAAGGAGACTGGATCACAGCTTTTGATGAAAAGAAAACGAAGAAAAATAAATTTAGAACTATTAATAATAAGGAGATTGATGTTGATATGATGTTTCAGGTTAATGAAGCAAAATATTTTGAAGATGCAAAAAATCAAATCCTGGAGCTACCTTATAAAGGCGAATCAATAGTAATGACTATTATTTTGCCGACAGAAAATAGTTCAATATTCGATCTTGAATCGACAATAGACTATAAATTGTTTTTCAATTACAATGCTGGATTAATAAAACAGAAAGTAAATATTTATCTTCCGAAATTTTCATTCACTTCCGAATTTCATTTGGAAAAAGTATTACCCGAAATGGGAATGCCGGATGCTTTTAGTACACCAGAAGCAGATTTTACCGGAATGTCAGCTGGACTAAGTATAAGTAAAGTTATTCATAAAGCATTTATAGAGGTGAATGAAAAGGGAAGCGAAGCAACAGCAGTAACCGCTGTAGTTATGAAAGAAAAGTCAGCTATCCATGAAACTACTTTTGAAGCTGACAGACCATTTATGATTTTGATTCGCGACACAACAACAAACAGCATTCTGTTTATGGGAAGTATTATGAATCCTGCACAATAAATGATTTACTCCACGAGCGGTTGTAACTCATACACCTATTATTCCTTATTTAATCCTGCTAACTCCAATAATCTTCACCGGCCTCTCCAGGTATTGTTCCTTATCCTTTAGCTTCTGAATTTTCCTTACCACATCCATTCCCTTAATTACTTTACCAAAAGCCGCAAATCCCTGCTTATCCGGGTTACGTGTGCCAGCAAAATCAAGTTCCGGCTGATCACCTACGCAGATAAAAAACTCTGATGAGGCAGTCCCCGGCTCATTGCGGGCCATGGATATTACTCCGTCTTTATGAAGGATTCCGGTTTCATTCGTTGTTTCATGCCGGATGGGTTTGAACTGGTATTTTTCAACTAACGAATCTTCATAGAAACCTCCCTGTATTACCTCAATTTTCACTTTTTTGTTCGGTTGATTATCCGACCTTACCACACGGTAGAAGCATGCCAGGTTATTGTATTTCCCGCCATCAACATAATTGAGGAAATTACCGGCGGTAACGGGAGCTTTATCCAAATAGATTTCCGCTTCAATATTACCCAGTTCGGTTGTGATCACTATATGGGGATTATGATTTTTGCTACAACCTGCTATTATGACAATCAAAGTAAGTATTAGAAGTTTTCTCATTTTCAACTTTTTCGTAAAGATAAAAATTATGCCGGTTTAATATTAACCCGGACGATTCGATATTCCGGGTGCAGCGATTTTTAATCGCTGTTTAAATAAAACCCTGTTACTCTTTGTTTCGCCGCCTCCGTGGCGCTCTGTGTAACAAAAAAAACAGTACACGGAGTTGCACAGAGATTTCGCAGAGTTGCACAGAGAAATCAATTACCATCGAAACCTCCAAACGCAAAAAAGCCACCTCATCGGTGGCTTTTTCATGTGGTATTGCGTAAGGACTACTTCACCAAATCAACGATAGCTTTGAAAGCTATTGGGTTGTTCATAGCCAGGTCGGCAAGTACTTTGCGGTCGAGTTCGATGCTGCGGGCATGAAGTTTGCCCATAAATACCGAATACGACATTCCATACTCACGGGTACCTGCATTGATGCGGGTAATCCATAATGCGCGGAAAGTGCGTTTTTTGGTTTTTCTGTCGCGGTATGCATACACGCCACCTTTTTCGTATGCATTTTTGGCTACCGTCCAGACATTTTTGCGCCTGCCGAATTGGCCCTTAACTGCTTTCAGGATTTTTTTCCTGCGGGCCCTTGAGGCGACTGCATTGACTGATCTTGGCATTTTGTTTTGTTTTTTTACTTCAGCGACTCCGGTTTTGCCGGAATTCTTAGGGGGCTGAAAGTAAGGTTAATACTGATTAATTTAGCACTGGAGCATATCCTTTACCGCTTTCACGTCTGCCTTGTCAACAAGCGTAGTGTAACCGAGGTTACGTTTACGTTTTGTCGATTTTTTTGTCAGAATGTGACTGTGGTATGCATGCTTCCTTTTTAGCTTGCCCGTACCGGTGAGGGTGAACCTCTTTTTGGCAGCGGATTTACTCTTCATTTTAGGCATGATACTGATTTATTAATGGTGATTATTGTGATTATTCAATGAAAAAATTCTCTTTCAACTAAACTGCTGCTTTTTTAGGAGCAATGATCATGATCATACGTTTGCCTTCGAGCAGGGGAAGCTTTTCAACTTTCCCGTATTCCATGAGCTCCTGGGCAAATTTCAGCAGAATAATTTCGCCCTGATCTTTGTAAACAATCGACCTTCCGCGAAAGAAAACTTCTACTTTAACCTTAGCACCTTCTTTAAGGAAACTGAGCGCATGTTTCAGTTTGAAATTGAAATCATGCTCATCCGTCTGTGGACCCATGCGGATCTCCTTCACTACAACTTTGGCCGTTTTGGCTTTAATTTCCTTCTGCTTTTTCTTCAGTTCATAAAGGAACTTCTTGTAATCCACAATCCGGCAAACCGGGGGATTGGCAGTAGGGGAAATTTCAACAAGGTCAAGTTCAAGATTTTCGGCCATTGTGAGGGCTTCTTTGAAATTATAGATGCCTGGTTCAATGTTTTCGCCGACCACCCTAACTACGGGTGATTTAATCTTTTCGTTAATCTTATGCAGCTCTTCTTTATCACGACGTGGAAATCTGCGATCCTGGTGAGCACCGCCGCCGCTGCTGTAGTTAGTTGTTGCTATGGTTATAACTCCTTCCTGTTGGTTAATAAATATGTTTACTCTTTGTAAGTGTCAAATAATTATTCCAGTTGCTTTCTGGTTTCTTCGGTAATAAGCGATGTAAAATCGCTCAGACTGAATGTTCCAAGATCACCCTGGCCATGTTTGCGAACCGAAACTGTTCCGTCCGCTTCTTCCTTTTCCCCTAAAATCAACATATACGGGATCTTCATCAATTCCGCATCCCTGATTTTCTTGCCTGTTTTCTCATTGCGTTCGTCAACGAGGGCGCGAATTTCGGAATTTTCAAGCACCTGTGCAACTTTTTTTGCATAATCGAGATATTTCTCGCTGATCGGCAATATAGTAACCTGATCAGGCGTAAGCCAAAGCGGAAAATTACCGGCAGTATGCTCCAGAAGAACGGCCACAAAACGCTCCATCGAGCCAAATGGCGCGCGATGAATCATAACCGGACGGTATTTCTGGTTGTCGCTTCCGGTGTATTCAAGTTCAAAGCGCTCAGGCAGGTTATAATCCACCTGTATAGTACCTAGCTGCCATTTACGGCCAAGGGCATCTTTCACCATAAAGTCGAGTTTGGGACCGTAGAATGCAGCTTCGCCAAGCACAACTGTTGTTCTCAGGCCTTTCTCAGCCGAAGCTTCGATAATGGCGCTTTCGGCTTTTTCCCAGTTTTCGTCGCTGCCGATATACTTTTCTTTGTTTTCGGGATCGCGGAGTGAAATCTGGGCGGTATAATCTTTAAAATCAAGTATGCGGAAAATATGCAGCACGATGTCGATCACTGCCATAAACTCAGCTTTCAGCTGGTCGGGACGACAGAACAAATGTGCATCATCCTGTGTAAACCCGCGAACCCTCGTCAGACCATGTAATTCGCCACTTTGCTCGTAACGGTAAACGGTTCCGAATTCGGCAAAGCGAATTGGCAAATCTTTGTACGAACGTGGCTTAGCATTGTAAATCTCGCAGTGGTGAGGGCAATTCATCGGCTTGAGCATAAACTGCTCGCCTTCGATGGGGGTATTAATTGGTTGAAATGAATCTTTGCCGTATTTCTGGAAATGTCCGCTGGTTTTGTATAATTCAACGTTGCCGATATGCGGTGTAATAACAGGCAGATAACCGGCTTTGCGCTGAAGGCCTTTCAGGAAATTCTCGAGTCTTTCGCGAAGCTGAGCTCCTTTTGGAAGCCACAATGGTAATCCCTGGCCTACTTTTGCAGAGAACGTGAACAACTCCAGTTCCTTGCCCAACTTGCGGTGATCGCGTTTTTTGGCTTCTTCGAGCAATACCAGGTATTCTTCGAGTTCTTTCTGTTTCGGGAAAGTAATACCATAAATGCGGGTAAGCATTTTGCGCTTTTCGTCACCACGCCAGTAAGCGCCGGCAATATTCAGAAGCTTAATGGCTTTAATGGGTGAAGTATCAGGCAGATGCGGGCCGCGGCAGAGATCTGTAAATTTCCCGGTTTCGTAAAATGTAATTTCTCCGTCGGGAAGTGCGCTGATCAGTTCAAGTTTATACTCGTCATTCTTTTCGGTGAAATAGGCCAGCGCTTCCGGTTTTGAAACCGAGCGGCGTAAATATTGCTGTTTTTCACGGGCAAGCTCGAGCATTTTAATTTCTATCGCTTTTAAATCTTCTGGAGTGATTTGTTTAGCGCCAAAGTCCATATCGTAATAAAAGCCATTTTCAATATCCGGTCCTATCCCGAATTTTACGCCGGGATAAAGCAATTCAATGGCTTCAGCCATCAGGTGAGCCGATGAATGCCACATGGCTGACTTTCCTTCAGGGTCATTCCATGTGAGTAATTGAAGGCGCACATCCTTGTCAATTGGACGTGTAGCATCCCAAACCTGGCCATCCACTTTGGCTGCCAGTACATTGCGTGCAAGGCCTTCGCTGATGCTGAGTGCAACCTGCATGGATGTGGTTCCGGCAGGGAATTGCTTTACGGAATTATCTGGTAATGTTATGTTTATCATGTAGTTCGGTACTATTCGGAATAAGTGTGCAAAAGTAGTGAATTTATGAATAGAAATTACCACTGAGATCAGATGATTTTTCAGATAAAATAGAAGATCGAAAAACACAACTCAATGTACCAACATTGACTTTTGGGGTGAGCTAAAACAGATTAAGTCAAAAAAAAATCTAATTTTGATTCCAGGAATTAATGAGTCCCATAAACAAAATGTTTTGCCACAGATTTCTCAGATTTTCACAGATGTGGGAATATTTTAGGATTTTTAAAAACAAAAATATCTCTATCAAAATAATTATCTGCGCAATCTGTGTTATCTGTGGCCTGAATTCATCCCTTATTGCATAGTGAAGGCTGATTGGTTATTGATTCCGTTAAATCAGAAAGCATTAATTGATTTATCATGCATGATAAATGAAAAATATCGCTGTTAAATCCTACATTAATTTATAAAATAATCCTCCCTAAAAACTCAAAGCCGTGAACACAGAAGATCAGATTATCGAAACCTTAAAACAGAATGAAAAACCAATGAGCGCAGGTCAGATAGCCGATAAAACCGGGCTCGAAAGGAAAGTGGTTGACAAAGCCATGTCGAATCTAAAAAAAGCAGAAAGAATCATTTCACCAAAAAACTGTTACTGGACGGCGAAATGATTTTGGATGTCGGATGTCGGAATTGATATGTAGGATTTGCGATACTGGAACCGGGATCTTGATTCCTTCAGAACAAAGTGCCTATTTAGGGCTTGCTTAAAATATATTATTATGCTGGTAACCATTTAATTACCCGAATAAATAATGTTAATGTATGCACGTAAACATAGAGATTAATTAGATAATCCTTGCATTTGTAATTTGGCTTTCCCCGTTAGGGGATACATGTTAATAGAATAATCGGTCGATGATGAGTTATTCCCAAAAGGGGATTAACATAATATTTTGATTGTTAATGCCCTATGGGCAAATTAATTAAACCTCTTCCTTTTTCTATTGACATAAATGCCCTACGGGCAAATGTGCCGGGGATAGTTGAGTTTTTCTGCAGGCCCTATTTACTCATCACCTTAAACTCCGTTCTGCGGTTATTGGCTCGCCCGGTAGTAGTATCGTTACTGTCGATAGGCATGGTTTCTCCATAGCCTTTATAGGAAAGCTTTTCAGCATTTATTCCATTGGAATTCAGGTAATCATAAACTGCTTTTGCCCTGTTTTGCGATAATGTCATATTATGTAAATCGCTGCCTTCGGTATCGGTATGACCCCCGATTTCGATATACAAGGCAGGATTTTTCGAAAGGAATGCAATCAGTTTTCCCAGTTCCGCTTTTGAATCCGGAAGTAATTCATATTTATCCGTATCAAAGAAAATATTTCGTAAAACCACCTTCTCCCCAACTGCCACAGGCTGCATAGGGATATCAAGTTTAACAGGGTTGGTTATATCGTATTCATTGCTGAGGCTGAAATTCATTGAATAAAACAGGTAGCCTTTGCATGAAACATTCAACGCATAATCCTTATCCACCGGCAAACTCATCACAAATTCACCGGTAACTTGATCGGAAGTAGAACTTACTACAACTGCATTGCTTTGCATATCAATGAGTTCAAAAGATGCTGATAACGGAATCAATGAATTTTTATCATACACTTTACCATGAACATACGACACCGGAGCCGGTCGTGCCTGCGGCGGGAGTTCAAACCTGTAAATATCAATATTACCATATCCATTAGGCCTTTCTGCTGAGATATATGCTTCATTTCCCTTCGAATTTATTACCAGGTTGATCTCATCCAGTTTTGTGTTAACCGGATAACCCAGATTTTCGGGTTTCGACCAGGTGCTATCAATTTTCATTCTGGAAACAAAGAGATCGGCACCGCCCATCCCTGGATGGCCTGTGGAGGAAAAATATAAAGTGTGTCCATCAGGATGGATAAAAGGAGTTCTCTCCTCGCCGGAAGTGTTTATTGAATCCCCCATATTAACCGGTGTACTCCAGTTACCGTTGTTCTGTAAGTATGTTTTCCATATATCTGAACCTCCATGTCCTCCACTTCGTGCCGAAACATAATATAATGTGCGGCCATCGGCAGCGAGGCTGGGCTGTGAATCCCAGGATGAGGAATTAACATTGGGTCCGAGATTTACAGGTTCCGACCAGTAATCGCCGACTTTTCGCGAAGAGTATAAATCACAACTTCCATAGGTATCATTGCGACTGCAACATGTAATAATTATAGTCATTCCATCGGGTGAAACACAAAGGGCGCCCTCATTGCCAGGCGTATTAATAGGAGCTCCTATCTCAATCGCAGGACTCCAGTTAAGTTGCCCTGAAGCGGAACGGGCGGATACCGATCGGTAAAAACTTTCATCGCTACGGGGATCAGTTCCTTTGCGTGTAAAGAAAAGCTGAGTTTCGTCGAGGCTCACGGCATTAATATAATCATAACCTGTTGAATTAACATTAGAACCGATATTAACCGGATTAAAAGGCACAGGATTTTTAATCATGTAATACCTGAAATCGCATAATGGCAGGTTTTCAGAGATGCGTTTGAGTTCGGCTTGTATTTTAGGTTTGAAAGCAAGATATTTAAGGTAGTATGCTTTGGCTTCGTCATACTTTTCTGTATCGAAAAACAAGTTTGCCATAATATAGTATGCAGGCGGGAAAAATGCGGAGTCGATTGAAATAGCTTTTTTGTAGGAAGTTATTGCCTCTGGAAATTCTTTGAGGTCGTAATACATATCTGCCTTCAGCAGCCATGCTTTTGTGTAATTGGGATCATCTTTTAGTAAATCATCAATCTGCCGCAATGTACCGGCATAATCACGCCTGCTATACATCTGAATAGCTTTTTCAAATTGCTTTGCTGATTTAGCATCAGAAGGTTGTTGTGCAAACACAGGAATATTCAGCAAAAGCAGAATACCGAAAGTGAATAACAACCTGAATAATTCCATAAACCTGCCTTATTGATTTGCGAAAATACGTAAATCCTTTGATATTGGGATTACGGGTTTTTTAATACTAATATTGTGCCAATAAATTAAAAAGTTGCCAGATGAAATAAATGGCCAGATATTTCAGAATTGAAATACGATGCAATTATTATTACGAAATTTTCAACCCTATATCAGTTGGTAAATCATCAAGGCTTTTCAGATTGTTGTCTTTCATATATTGAGCCAGTCCTTCCGGACCTCTTTTTTCGGCCCATTCGAAATGAATATCGCGTTCCCCTTTATAATCAAATAAGGGAACTCCAAAACCGCAGGATGTCTGAACCTTATCTATATCAGCCACAATGATTTGTCGAGTACTTGGGTAAATCGTAAAATCCTTTGAATAGGACTCCCATAAATCTGACCCTGGCAAAACAGTAAATCCCTTTCCATACAAACGTAAAATCCATGGCTTTTCATCAAAGGAGCAAAACATAAAAGTGATCCGGCCATTTTCCAACGTATGGGCAGAAGTCTCATTGCCACTGCTTACTAAATCCATATATGCAACTTTGTTATCCCCCAATATCCTGAAACAATTTAATCCCTTGGGCGAAAGATTTATACGTCCTTCGGCACTTAACGGGGCTGTAGCTACAAAGAAAAGATGTTGATTTTTGATAAATTCCCTGTGCTCAGGTTTTATTGAATCGCTAAATTTACCCATTTTGCAATTTTTAAATGTAATGTTAATGCCTTAACAACAGTATTAAGGTATTTTTTGGGCAAGAAATTTTGTCCTACGAAGGCGCAAAGTACACTAATTTGCTTTGTGTTATCAGTGGCTTTGTGGGATTCCCATTTGGTTCTGGCGTGTCCAAATCAGGATATAATTGTCACCAACTAAGGTATATGCATAAACTTATGTGCCTGGAGCGAAATATGCCAGCGGGGATTTTTCATCACATAGTCAATAATACCGGGCAAAACTTCCTGCATCCGGCTCCATTCGGGCTGTAAGCACAGGTAACAATCGGGACCAACCAGTTTCGCATTTTCTTCGGCCCATTCAAAATCAGTATCGTCAAAAATAATGACTTTCAATTCGCTGGCTTTTCTGAATATTTCCGGTTTCGGAGGACTCTTACGCTTGGGCGAAAGACATACCCAGTCGAAGGAGCCGCTGAAAGGATGTGAACCGGAAGTCTCAATATGAATTTGCAGACCTTCCTTTTTAAGCTTATCGCAGAGATAATCAAGATTGTACATCAGGGGTTCGCCACCGGTTACAACAACAGTAGTAGCAGGATTTCCAATTACGCGGTTTACGATCTCGTCAGTATCTGTAAGCGGATGAAGTTTCGGATTCCACGATTCCTTTACATCGCACCAATAACAGCCTACATCGCAACCTCCAACCCTTAGAAAGTATGCAGCCTTACCGGTATGAAAGCCTTCACCCTGAATGGTATAGAAGTCTTCCATCAAGGGAAGTAATTTGCCGTTTTGAGTAAGATCAGGTTTCACAGGAGTTGGGATTTCTTTAATTATCAAGTGTTTGTCGAGGTTCAAGGTTCAATGCCCTTTGGGCGTTCAAAGTTCAAAGTGGTTGAACACTTTTTTCTATTTATCTTTTTCTATTAACTATTAACTAATCCCAAATCAAACTTCCTTATTATATGCCTTAAATGTATTCATCAGCAACGAAACAATGGTCATGGGCCCGACACCACCAGGTACAGGGGTTATAAACGAACATTTTGGTGCAACTTCGTCAAATTTTACATCACCGATAATGTGATATCCTTTTTCGCTTTCATCTTCCATTCGATGAATTCCAACATCGATAACCACGGCTCCGTCCTTCACCATATCTGCGGAAACGAAATGTGGCTGTCCCATAGCGGCTATCAGAATATCTGCTGTGAGTGCAATTTCTTTCAGATTTTTTGTGCCGGTGTGGCAAACAGTTACAGTGCAATTACCTGGGTTGGCTTTTCGCGAAAGCATTACGCTGACGGGTGTACCGACATTATTGCTTCGGCCAAGCACCACACAGTGTTTCCCGCTGGTTTCTATATTACTTCTTTCAAGTAACTGGACGATTCCATAAGGAGTGGCAGGTAGGTATGTTGGTTCACCAAGCATCATACGACCCAGATTAACCGGATGAAAACCATCCACATCCTTCAAAGGATCAATGCTTCGGATAACTTTATGAACATTTATATGAATCGGCAAAGGAAGCTGAACTATAAACCCGTCAACTTCATCATCTTTATTAAGGAAATCAATGATTTCGAGCAACTTCTTTTCAGTAGTATCGGCCTCAAGCCTGTAAATGGTTGAAGTAAATCCAACCTGGGCACAAGCTTTCTCCTTACTGCTGACATATGTTTGACTGGCTGGATCTTCGCCTACCAAAACAGCCACCAGATGAGGGGCGCGATCGCCTTTATCAATGATAGCCGCACTTTTGGCTGCAAGTTCTTTTTTTATGTCGGAAGCAATCTGTTTGCCGTCGATTATTTGCATGGTTGTATTATGTTTAATTTTTTATCCACGAATGGCACAAATGAATGCACGAATTGGCACAAATGATTATTGAAATTGATTCAACGAAAATAAATAGTCACTTTCTCCCACTCTCCGTTTCTCATCCTCACCCAGTCACTTAATCTTCCTGATAAACTCTTTAAACGCTACCTTCTCTTTGCATTTTTCATCTGCTGCGCCATTTTCTGAGCGCCACCGGTAGTAAGCATTTTCATCATTTTGCGGGTATCGTCGAATTGCTTGATCAGGCGGTTAACTTCCTGTATATCATTACCACTGCCCTGAGCTATCCGCTTACGGCGGCTTCCGTTAAGTACTGATGGATTTTCCCTTTCAAGTGGTGTCATCGACTGTATTATGGCTTCGATTCCTTTGAAAGCATCTTCATCAATATCAATATCCTTAATGGCTTTGCCCATACCAGGTATCATACTCATCAAATCCTTCACATTACCCATTTTCTTGATCTGACGGATCTGGTCGATAAAGTCGTTGAAATTAAACTGATCCTTGGCAAGTTTTTTCTGAAGCTTCCGTGCAGATTCCTCATCATATTGTTCCTGCGCGCGTTCAACCAGCGAAACAATATCACCCATACCGAGAATACGGTCGGCCATACGTTCGGGATAAAACATATCGATGGCATCCATCTTTTCGCCAATACCAACAAACTTAATTGGTTTGTTAACAACCGAACGAATGGTAAGAGCGGCACCGCCACGTGTATCACCATCGAGTTTGGTAAGAATCACACCATCGAAATCGAGCCGGTCGTTAAAAGTTTTTGCAGTATTTACTGCA
>JBBSDG010000008.1:0-31214 GCA_038249635.1 Bacteroidales bacterium
AGGATTTCATTGTAAATCAGTCAGAAAGAACATACAGGTGTCCTACAAAACGTAGCTGGTCATCCAACTTGAATAACAAAAAAGTAGTTGGTGGCAATGCCTATCTTTAAACTTTCAACCATATCATTGAATAGAGCCACCAAAAATTGAATAGTTATTTGAAAGAAATTGGTGATTTAAGTTATACGAAAGATATAATGTCGTATATTTTATTGGCTCAGGGATGAATAGTAAGATTAAGGAATCATTACCAATACGTTTTAGAATAATTGATCTGAGTTTTAACACAGTCAATGACCCCACCTACAGGGCTTCCAAATTAGCTTAAGTAGAGATTGATTTTGCTTGAATGTGTTTTACCCATACAATTCGTAACAGAGCCAAATTTTTAAAAGTATTATCCTTTATTTTTTCAATGCACATGTTTAAGAACATGTAATATTTTCTTTGTATTTATTTATTTCATATTACATTTGTCCTACAAATACCACAATAGTATAATAGAATTGTAGGGAAAATATAAAGCTATGAGTTTTAAAAAAATTGATAATCAAACTAATTCGCTGGTTGATAAGGTAGAAGTGTCAATTCTCAAGTACATTAAGTCACGAAAACTCGTCCCTGGAGACACTTTGCCCAATGAGTTAATACTTGCTGATGAATTGGGAATCAGCAGGAATGTGTTGCGTGAAGCCTTAAGCAGGTTGAAGATGTTAGGCATAATCCAGTCGCGAACCAAAACCGGAATCGTTATTCAGGAGCCATCCTTACTGTCGAGTTTTGAGAAGGTAATTGAACCATACCTATTAGGAGAACAGGCAATTATTGATATGTTGGGAATGCGGATTGTGCTTGAAATTGGACTAACTGATTTTCTCTTTATAAATCTTACTGATGAGAAAATCAATAAACTGGAAAGAATTATCCTCACGCAGGAGGCATTGAATTATCATTTAACGGTGGAGCAGGAAAAGGAATTTCACACATGCATATATGAGATCTCAGGTAACAATTTCATAATTCAATTTCAGAAAATTATTTATCCGGTTTTCCAGTTTGCAAAAACTAATTACGATAGCCACTTCGCTCCGGTAAATGATAAGTTACTGAGCGAAGGGAAAATTATTACGCATCAGGATCTTTTCAGATTTATAAAGAACAGGGATATGGAGAGCTATCGGAATGCTATAAAAATTCACCTTCAACCTTACATGGATTTTATTTCTCACAAAAAATGATTCTCATTTTAGCGGAGACTTAAGCTGAAGTCTGAAATCCTGATAAATTGAAAATAAAAATAATTAATAATAAAATGAGTGGTTTAATTAAATATAGAAAAATGCAAAAACTAACAGGACTGGTAGCTGCGCCATTTACTCCAATGAAAAATAACGGAGCATTGAATCTTGGAATGGTGGTTCAGTATGCCGATAAGTTAAAGAGAGACGGAGTTGAAGGTGCATTTGTATGCGGTACCACAGGCGAGGGAATGTTAATGACCATGGAGGAGCGCAAACTTGTAGCTGAAAAATGGATTGAACAGCAGAACGATAGTTTTAGAGTTATTGTTCATGTCGGGACTACTTCAGCAAAACAATCTGCAGAACTTGCCGTTCATGCCCAAAAAGCAGGTGCTTACGCAACCGCATGCATGGGGCCGATGTTTTTAAAACCCTCGACTGTAGATGATTTGGTTGCTTTTTGTGCGGAGGTTGCAGCCGGTGCTCCTGATTTACCCTTCTATTATTACCATATTCCTTCTGTGTCAAATGTCTTTTTGTCCATGTCGGATTTCCTGAATAACGCAAAGTCAGTTATTTCGAACCTTGCAGGGATCAAATTCACGCACAGGAATATGATGGAAATGTTTCAGTGCCTGAAGGCGGACGGCGGGAAATGGGACATCCTTCACGGATTTGATGAAGAGCTTTTATGTGGATGGAGTCTTGGTGCAAAAGGAGCTGTTGGCAGTACATTCAATTATTTGGCACCTATTTATCTCAAATTGATTAAGGCTTTTGAGAATGGGAATTTGGAAGAAGCCCGCGAATACCAGTTCAAATCTGTAGAATTTATCGACATACTGATTCGTTATGGAGGAGGAGTAATCGGGGGAAAACCAATTATGAAATTTGTTGGTTTAGATTGCGGTCCGTTAAGAGCTCCTGCCCATAATTTCACTGCAGCTGAATTGACGAAATACAGAAAAGAACTTGAAGAAATTGAATTTTTTAATTTGGAACAAAAACCTATAAATACTAACGATAAACTAAACCGCAATATTCAGATAACAAACCATATATAAAAAAGGATGGGAAAGTGCGAGTTCCCCATCCCTAACAAAAAAATCAAGTTTAGTATTAACCAAACAATTTACAAAGATGAAGAAAAAGTTTAATTTTGGAAGGCTGCATTATCAAATATGTCTGCGGCTTTTAATTTTGTTCCTGTGTTTTTGTCTGACCGGGAAGACAAATGCACAGAATACCTCTAATACTGTAAGCGGATTGATTACTGACCGTCAGGGGAATCAGTTGCCCGGGGTCACAGTTGTCGAGGAAGGAACTACCAACGGAACAATTACGAATAATGATGGTTTTTATACAATCAAAGTTTCCGGGAAATCGACACTGATATTCTCTTTTGTTGGTATGACCAGTCAACGTATTCCTGTAAATCAACGTACGAAGATTAATGTGGTACTTAATGAAGAGACAATAGGATTGGAAGAGGTGGTTGCAATTGGTTATGGAACACAGCTGAAAAAAGATATTACCGGGGCAATCGCCTCAGTAAATATGGGCAATGTAATGAAGCAACCTGTACAAAATAGCTTTCAGTCACTTCTTGAGGGAAGAGTTGCAGGATTGCAAATTAGCAGCATATCTGGTGCACCGGGAGCAAGGGTAGATGTGAACATCAGGGGTAGTAGCTCTTTATCAGCCGGTACTGATCCGCTTTATGTTATAGATGGTATACAAACCGGGGGTGGTTCGCGCGATTTTAATGATGGGTCACAAGGAGCCAGTTACCTTCCGCGAGTTAATCCAATGAGTTTATTGAACCCACAGGATATCGAATCGATTCAGGTTCTGAAGGATGCCTCATCATCGGCTATCTATGGTGCCCGTGGTGCAAATGGTGTTATTATTATTACTACAAAGAGGGCAAAAACTGGTCAGGAACCCCGCATAAATCTCAGTTCATCTTATGGTATGCAATCCATGAGTAATACTTTAAATTTAATGAACGGAGGAGAACATGCCGAATTTCTTAATGAATATATGGTGAACAAAGGATTGGCAGCCCCATTCACAGCTACAGATATTAGCACAATTGGTGAAGGGACCAATTGGCAAAAAGAAGTTTTCAAAAGTGCTCCGGTTCAATCACATCAATTATCTGTGACTGGTAGTTCTGGAGCCACAAATTATTTTCTCTCAGGCTCTTTGCTAGATCAGGAAGGGATAGCATTAAATTCGGGGCTGAAAAGATATACTTTCAGAAGTAACATCGAACAGCGTTTAGGAGAAAAATTCAAATTGACAAGTTCATTTACATATAGTCGGTCGATCAACAAGTTAGGACAGGATGCAGGTCTTGACCCAAATTATACAACAGCCCTGCAGCGAATCTATTCAGCTTCGCCTACCATAGCTTTAAAGGATGCAGCTGGAAACTACATCCGAACCTGGAATGGCGCCAATAAGTCTGAGAATCCTGTCGAATCCCTTGAAGTAACCAAATCGAATGTTGTTGGCGACAATTTGCTCGGTAACCTTTCGGTTGACTATGCCATCCTGAAGGGTTTAGTTTTTAAAACTGCCGTCAGTATGGATATTAACAACAGATCATCTGAGTTATTTTTCCCAGTGCTTTCGACCTACATTGGAGGACTGAAGAATGGGTGGGGATTTATTTCAAACAAGAGATCAACATCGATCGTATATGATAATACTGTAACCTATTCCAGAATAATTGGCGACCATAACATGTCTGCAATGGCAGGTTCAACTGCTCAAAAATACAATGATTTTCAATCTTATATGGAGGGATCGAATTTCCCGAGTAATTTTATAAGTACTAACAGCATAGGAAGTGCTTCCGGTGTCCCGATAATAAGTTCTGGAACGATAGAGACAGGACTTGTCGGATTTATCGGCAGACTAAACTATCAATACAAGGAAAAGTATCTTTTAACTGGCAGTTTGCGCAGAGATGGTGCTTCTGTCTTTGCTCAGGAGAACAAATGGGGGAATTTCCCCTCCTTCTCAGCAGGATGGCGCGTGTCTCAAGAACCTTTTATGGCCAAAATTAAAGTCATTAATGATTTGAAAATAAGAGCCGGATATGGTATTACCGGGAATGCGGCCATCGGACCATATCAGTCGTTTGCACAAATGGTTTACCGCGACCAATACATATTTAATAATACGTTATATACGGGTGTAACACAATCAACTTTGGCCAATTCGGAGTTGGGATGGGAAGAAACTATTCAATCTAATATTGGGTTGGATTTGGCTATGTGGCAAAGCGCTGTTCGTTTAACTCTTGATTATTTCGACAAAAAAACCTCTGATATGTTGTTTGTCGTTACCTTGCCACAAAATTCGGGGTTTGGCAGTGGCTTGTTTAACACTGGTTCCGTCCAAAATAAGGGTGTTGAAATTTCTTTTAGCGCAAATCTTTTTGCTAAGCGCAAATTTAATTGGAATTCTGAAATTAGCTTCACATCACTTAGAAACAAAGTTGTAAGCCTGGGAAATAGCACTGAATCTTATTTTGGTGGTTACAGTGAATTTTTTCAAGGTGCTGCAAGGATTGTGCGTGAGGGAGAACCTTTTGGAGCATTTTTTGGATATATAAGTGATGGCGTTTGGCACACCCAGGAAGAAATTGATGCAGCAACAGCCGCAGGTTTCACAACTGCTGGTTTAAAGCCGGGGTATGCAAAATACCGTGATACAAACGATGATAAGAAAATCGATGCCAACGACAGGGTAATTATTGGGAAACCATACGCTGATTATACTTTTGGCTTATCGAACAATTTTTCGTACAAAAGTTTCACCTTGAGTATCTTTATCAGGGGCGAGATGGGTAAAGATGTTATAAATGGGGCAAGCGCAGAAATAATGAACCCCGGATTTAATGGCAGTAACAAGTTAGGAGAATTGTTAAACCGATGGACACCCACTAATACAAGCAGTGACATTCCAAGTGCAGGTTTTGGGAATTATTTGTCTCCTTCATCAAGCCTTATTGAAGATGGTTCTTTTGTGAAAATCCAAAACATACAATTGGCTTACAATTTAGCGAAATTCCCAACCTGGCTGAAAAGTGCACAAATTTACGTTTCAGGTCAAAATCTACACACTTTTACCAAGTACAAGGGTATCGACCCTGCTGCCATTGGCGCATCAGGAATTGATATGGGTGCATATCCTACTTCAACGACTTTTGTAATGGGTATAAATTTAGGCTTTTAACTTTTTAAATTGGAAAATCATGAATAGAAATATAATATTTAGGATTATTGCGATAATTCTTACAACTTTTACAGTCTCCTGTGAAGACTATTTGACGGAAAGCCCAAAAACATTTCTTTCTCCGGAAACCGTATTTAATACAAAAAATGACATTTTTGCCGGAACAGTTGCTGTTTATGATGCATTAGGTAATGGTGCAGGAGCAAATTATTACGGACGTCGGTTTATGTATCTCAATTTCTTCTGTTCAGATGAGATTACAAGCATATCCCTGGTAGATAAGAATCTTGATAATTTCACTTTCAATGCTACTGAAACGAATGTTAGTAATAGCTGGTCATCGATGTACAATTTAATCAACCGGGCGAATGTTGTTCTTGCAAATATACCAAAAGTAGCTATGAGCGAGGCTGATGCCAAACAGTTCGAAGGCGAATTGAAATTTTTAAGGGGCTTGACTTTTTTCAATTTGGTTCGAACATTTGGCGATGTCCCCTTACAGGATAAGCCAACCGCCCTTCTTTCTGATGCCTATAAGGAGCGGAGTCCCATTGCTGATGTTTATAAATTTATAATTAGTGACTTAACTTATGCTAAAGATAATTTGGCAGCTACGAATCAAAATGGACGAGCTACAAGCGGAGCAGCTAAAGGAATTCTTGCGAAGGTTCACCTCACCCGCGCCTCATCAACTGCCAAGGAGGCTGATGACTATCAGAAATGTGCAACTTTGTGCTCAGAGCTTATTTCAGGCGGAACATATAGTCTTATGTCAAATTTTGAAAAAGCCATTGGAAAAGAAGATGCTTATAATAAGGAGTCAATGTTTGAGGTTGAGTTCCAGCGTCAGAATTTCCCCAACGAATTGGGCAATTTTGGTGTATTTATGATGCCGAAAGATCCATGGACAACGGTTTTCCCGACATTAAATGCCGCTTATAGCGGCCAGGCTGCCACATACGGCAATGCAGATCTTGTGAGTGAAATTCAATTTTTTAATCGGTTCAATCCGCTTGACTACCGACGTGATCAAACTTTTGTTTGGACGGCAGTTAAAGGGGGGGCGCCTATTGATTACACTAAATTTGTTGTTCCATATCCACATTGCCCATTTAAATACATCAATCGGAACAAGCCCACTGATAGGTCGGGATATACATTCGAAGGGAATGTGAAGGTACTTCGGTTGGCCGATGTCTATTTGATGAAAGCTGAAGCCTTAAACGAAATTAGCGGACCTACAACTGATGCCTATGGTGCCATAAATGCTATACGAACCCGTGCTAGAAACAGGGATGGTTTATCAACCAACGGATATCCAGCCGACCTTGCCGGACTTACCAAGGAGACTTTCAGGGATGCCGTATTGGATGAGCGGATGATCGAATTGGCCTTTGAAGGACACCGTTGGTACGACCTTGTCAGGACCAATAGGCTTGTATCCTTGTATCAAACACTACATCCTGAATATGGTGTTACTGACAAAAACCTGCTTTTCCCGATACCAAAGGATCAAATTGATTTAAAAGGCAGTAAACTCACCCAAAATACAGGTTGGTAATCAATTGCAGCGAAAATAAAGAATGAATTTTCCGGAACAGGTTAAATAAAATCCTGTTCCGGTTAGTTTTCTGACTTTTCAGTACAAACACATCATGAATTGAGAGATCAAGGCTCAAATGATGATCAATCCAATAAACCTTTTTTATTGTTAATCTTTAATTAAACGTATAAGCAAAGCTCTTAAGTCAGAAAAGTTGAAAAATCTTGGTGACCTGCTTTGAGTGTTATAACATGTTATATATGAATTGAAAATTTGTTATAAATGACTTTGTAAAACAATAATGTTTGAAAATAGACTTAAAAACGATGACTGAATCGCTTAAAGAAAAGGCTTACAAACACATCCGAAAAATGCTGGGTGAAGGCAAACTTGGACCAGGTGACCGTTTATCGAACAGGGCGCTGGCAAAGGAAATTGGTATAAGTTTTATCCCTATCCGTGAGGCCATCAGCCAATTGGTTTCCGAAGGCATTGTAATACAACAGTCAGGATTGGGCTTTTTTGTTGCTAATCCTGATGTTTCGGAAATAAATGAGATCTATGGTCTGCGAGAGGCGCTTGAAACTTATGCTGCACAAAAGGCAGTATTGTTCGCCACAGAGGTTCAAATACAAACTTTGCAGGAAATAAATAATCAATATGCTGTAATGGTTGGACAAATCGTCGATCTGAAGCCTGGGGAAATAATGGGTGAGGTGGCTGAAAATATTATCAAACTCGATCGTCAGTTTCATCTGGCTCTTATTAGTATGGCTGGCAATAAACGCATGGTGAAAATATTTCATGATTTTCACCTGGTTACCAGATTTCACCGCAGGCGAAAAATCTATACCAGTGGCAGGCGATTGGTCACTGCGATGAACGAACACAATCAAATCATTGAGCTGATCAAAAATAAAAATACAGCAGATATGAGTCAGCTCATTCATAAACATATTGATTCGGGTAGGCAGACCATGCTTGATGTATATAATGAGCATAAAAAAGAACAGGATATCGGAAATGATTTTTTTGAATATTAGATAATTGTGAAGATAAGAATTATGGATGTTTAAATTAAAATTTAATACCTATGAAAATCAGTGATCAGTTTATTTATCAATCGCTTTCAAAAGAACAATTAGAGTTTTACAATGAATTTGGTTATCTCAATCTGGGTAAAACCCTAACTGATGACGGTGTAATACAAATGAGAGATCAGGCCATGCTTGCCTGGAATAAGGAAAAAGAAGAATTTCGTGAGGATAAGTCATGGTTGCAAAATTCACTTTTTGTGAATATTCATCACAAAGCCCCTATCATCAGGGATTTCTATTTCAAAGGGCCATTATTGCCAATTGCCAACCAAATTATAGGTCCAGATATTAAGGGCGTCACTTCTCAGCTCACCTTCAAAATGCGTGGAAATATCAACCCATTTGGATGGCATCAGGACAACGGATACGGTGAACTTGATCCCTACAATTCCCTTACAACTCTTACTGCATTTGAAGAAGTGGATGAAGAAAATGGTTGTTTACGTTTAATCCCGGGAAGTCACAAACTGGGACAAATACCCCTAAAGCATATTAGAGACAGAAACAATCAGGAATCGATTGATTTGGAAGTTGATGAATCTCAGGCGATTCCTATGCCAATGAAGCCGGGCGAAACGCTTATTTTTCATTGTTGGACTTTGCATTATTCCAGAGGAAACGAATCAAAAACACGTGACCGAAGAATTCTATTCCTCAGGTATGCCGATGCCAATGCCGTTGAAGTTTACAATAACCGTAACCCTCGCCTGGGGCGGTTACTTTCAGGTAATACACGATTTGATGAAGTTGCCAGTTACGAGTCATATTTGTAAATTATTTTGAAATCATCTAAAAAAATCACAACTAATTTTGAATCAAAAATGAAAACAACAGTATTATCAATAATCTTATTTTTCATATGTTATGCAACAATGCAAGCCCAGGATTTCCGGCATGCAATGCGGATATTCCCTGATAGCAGTAAATTCAATTTAGTAAAGGATAAATTCCCGGCGAAGGAAGCTTTAAGCAGAAAGGGCTGGTATTATTCAGTAGCCGGCATTGTATCCACCCCTTCAGGATATGTAGCATCTTACAGGCGATCCGACTTTCATACGGCCACATTCACAGATATAATGGTGGCCTATTCAAAGGATGGCCGCGCCTGGTCAGGGCATCACAGTATCGCGCATGCCGATGTTTGGCACGAGAATAGCGTTTGGATTGCCCCACAAATAACAAAATTACGTAGTGGTAAGCTGGTTATAATATGTGACTTAGGTAATCGAACTTCGGGGCAGGATTGGCCAATGCTTTCCGATTGGCAAAAACCAAATCGAGGCATGTCAAATCATCTGTTTTGGAGCGATGATGACGGTAAAACCTGGTCTGCGCCACAACAATGTGATAATGTGGGAGGAGAGCCCGGTTATATAACCGAAATGCAAGATGGAAAATTAATTTATACCCGTACAGTTTCCAAAAAGACAGATAAACTTTGGAATCCACCTATGCCTTGGGGCGACATATACTATTTGAGCCAAACAACCCGTTCGCTCGATGGCGGAAAGACATGGGAAAATCCGGTAACTTTGGCAGATAGTCCGTTTATTGGTGATTGCGAGGTTGGTACTGCCGAACTTGGCCCAGATACCTTATTGGCAATAACCCGGGTTGGTTTTGGTGGTGGTTATATTATGCAACCAAGCAGGTTTGTATACAGTTACAATGGTGGAACAGCATGGGACAAACCATTTCTTTCGCCAATTTATGCGCAAAGACCAATTGTTCGCAAACTTAAATCAGGAAAGCTGCTGACGGTATATCGAAATTGTTACGGTACATCCGGTACTTACGCTTTTCTATTCGACCAGAAGGAAAAGTTTGATTACACACCCACGACTTTTATTTACAATGAAGACAGATGTTTGTTGAAAGATGGCGTTATGACCCTAAAAACGGGCAGTAAGGTCACCGACTATGCTTTTTTTGGTTTCTACCCGGCTCAATCTCCAGATGCTATTGTCACAATTGAAGCTTCTCTGAAAGTGGATCAAGCTGATATAGATGGTTGCAACATTGGGGCAGGTTGTTGGGTTCGTTTCATGCCAAACAGGGTTTGCCTCGCCGAAAAGCCCGAGATTGGTTTTGATGTTGATGCCACCCAATGGCACGATTATAAGATTGTAAGAGGTAATGGAAAAATTACCATTTTGGTTGATGGTAAAGAAAAATTAAAAGCTCCGATAAATGGTTTGGAAAATCGCCTGGTGACAATTGGAAGCCGACAGGTGAAGAACTTTGCCTGGGATCATATTGGAGATGAAAAAAATGAATCTTCAATTGAGCAAGCTTCAATTTCGCATTGGAAAGCACTGCATGTATCGGTAGATAATAAGGAGGATTATGATATTGATTGGTCATGGAATCCTTCAAAGGGCTATCCCGATCAGTTTAGACGGGACCGATTAATTGGTCTGGACATAATAGCTTCAGCACCTGGTCATTGCGGATATCCGTCAATTTCGCAGGATGCAGATGGAAAAATTATCATTGCAGATTACACGGTAGGAGGCAATGGGGGAACGCCTACAGACATGCCGTTTATCAGGGCATACATTACTACAGAAAAGGAATTGATGAAGTAGGATTGGTAAAAAACAATATATGATACAAGCATTAAAAGATTTGTTGTCTTACCTAAACGATACGCTCGATATTGAAAGACAGCGGAAGATTGAGGATCTGCATAAAAAGGTTCTAAATTGGGAAGAGGTTGAACGTTTGCCAATAGTTATGGCATTCCCATATCCCCAGGAAGCATTATTTCAGCCTTTTCCCCACAGAGAAATATTTGATAATCCCGAAAAAATGCTCTTCAACGAGCTGACATCAGCCTGGGGAACCAGCATCGCGCTTAGAAAGGAACTGAACGATGATTTGCCTCTTAGTATCAGGGCTAATTATGGGACCGTTTTGGTAGCTTCGATGTTTGGAGCAAGGGTTGAGCAGGTTGAAGATAATCCGCCCTGGGTTCGGTCGTTTAAAAGTTTGGAAGAATTCCATGCTTCATTGGAAAGTGACCCGGACGACATTTACAAAGGATGGATACCCAAAGTATTTGACCTTTACACTTTTTACCATCAGGTACTTTCAGATTATTCAAATCTGAAAGATTGCCTGAATATTACCTTACCCGATCTTCAGGGTCCAATTGATACTTTGGAACTTCTTCGGGGAAGCGAAATTTTTTCTGATTTCTTTATTGCGCCGGAATTAATTACCGAATCGTTACCGAAAATTACCAGGGCACAGATAAATATAGCCAAAGAACTCGAAAAACTTGTGGTTGAAAAAGAAGATGGTTATAGTCATCAGCATGGTTTTACTATCAAAGGAAATTTACTGATTCGAAACGATTCTTCCATGATGCTATCGAATGATCTCTATGAAGCGTATGTGGCACCTTTTGATCAGAAAGTCATGCAATCCATGGGAGGTGGAGCGATTCATTCCTGTGGGAAAATTGATCATGTATTCGAATCGTTCATAAACACACCGGGCATTAAGAGTTTTGACCTTGGTCAGTCATATCTGAACGATGTGGAAAAATTTTATGCAGTGGCCGAGGAAAGAAAAATACCATTGATTCGCGTACAGCCCACAATTGAAGAACTGGAAACCGGGTCAATCTGTACGAAATTTCCAACAGGCGTATCGCTGTTTTATGAAGCCAAATCGTTTGAAGAAGCAAAATATTTAATTCAGGAATATAAAAAGACGAAATAAATTGATAAGTAACCTTATGAGAAAAAAAACAATTCTAACTGTTCTGATTTTACTAACATTCATATTTTCAATTACAAAACCTTGTTATTCTGCTGATATAGATTTAAATGAACATTGGATAAAATGGGATACTACGAGTATTCAGTCATTGCCAGTTCGTAAAGGACTTTCCGGGGCTTTCATCGGAATACATGGCGATGTGCTGATTGTGGCAGGTGGTTCCAATTTCGATAAACCATCATGGGAAGGTGGTACTAAAGTTTTTTCCGATTCTATTTTTGTTTGTACCAACGAACCAAATGCTGGTTACAAATGGAATTTTGCTGGTTTATTGACGTTTCCAATGGCTCATGGTGCTGCTGTTATTACTCCCGAAGGTTTGATTTGTATCGGAGGACAAAACAACACTGGAAAGTCAGACGCTGTTTTTATGCTTCAATGGGATCAGGCAACTAAAAAAGTAATTGTTGGTAAAAAATTTCCACCGCTGCCACGTCCAGCTTCTCATATAGCAGCAGCCCTTCTAGAAAAAAATATTTATGTTGCAGGGGGATTGGGGGATGCAAAGGCCAAGGATGTTGAATTGCAAAATTTCTGGAAGTTAGACATTGGACTTACTAATAAAGAAAATTCATGGGAAGAGCTTCCAGTCTGGCCCGGAGCAGCAAGACATGGCGTAAGCCTTGTTAAACAATCCAACGGCGAATTCGATTGTCTGTATCTTTTTAGCGGCAAAACGGATAGTGCTTATTTAAAAGATGCTTTTGTTTTCAATCCCCATCAGTTTGATGCAAAAACTAATTGGAAAAAGTTGGCAGATTTACCACGGGCAGCTTATGTCGCCCCTTCTGTTGCCGCCGGGAACTCGCAGATATTGCTGATTAGTGGTTCTGATGGGCACGATGTAGACCGAATTCAAGAACTTAAAAAAGGTTATCATTTCGTTACAGATATTCTTTCCTACAATACTATCACCGATGTGTGGTACACAATTAGCAAATTGCCTGAAGGAGTTGCAGCAACCACTTCAGTACTTTGGAAGGATAAAATTATCATTCCCGGAGGTGAAATCAGACCGGGGGTGCGAACACCTCTTGTATTTGTAGGAACATATAATAAAAGTCGTACAAGTAATTTTCAGGTGCTCGATTACATTGCCCTGTTTGGTTACCTGGGTCTAATTATTTGGTTAGGTTTTTATTTTTCGTCACGAAACAAATCAACCAAGGATTTCTTTTTGGGTGGACAAAAAATTCCCTTCTGGGCGGCTGGTCTGAGCATGATGGCTTCTCAGGTTAGTGCGATTGGATTTATGACTATTCCGGCTAAATCATTTGCAACCAACTGGAGTTATTTTTCCGGAATTTTTACCTGGTTTTTGGTAATTCCTATTGTAATTTATGGCTTTGTTCCTTTTTACCGTAGGCTAAATGTTACCAGTGCTTACGAATATTTAGAGGTTCGCTTTAACCGAATTACGCGAATATTCGTTGCTGCTTTGTATCTCTTATTTCAATTACTAGGACGGTTGGGTGCCATTATTTTTCTCCCGTCCATCGCATTATCGGCTGTTACTAATATCGACACCATAGTTTGTATACTGATTATCGGAGTATTGGCGACTACCTATACCGCGGTAGGCGGAATGTTCGCAGTTATCTGGATAGATGTATTGCAGGCCCTGATGTTACTCGGTGGCATTATTCTTTGCATTGTGCTTGTTTTTTTAAAACTCGATGGAGGGGTTGGCGAATTTACAAGTGTAGCGATTACCGACCATAAATTCAGTCTGGGCAGTTTTGATTTAAACCTAACTATGGCAGTTTTTTGGGTCATTGTTGTTGGTAACGTATTCAATCGTCTTGGAACAATGACCACTGATCAGTCGGTTGTACAGCGGTATTTAACTACCAAAAATGAAAAGGAAACTGCAAAAGCATTGTGGACTGATGTTGCCGTAGCTATTCCCTGGGCGCTTTCCGTTTTTATTTTGGGAACAGTCTTATTCGTATTCTATAAATCACGGCCTGAATTACTTGATCCTAATATGACTATTGATGGAATAGTGCCATTTTTTGTGGGACAAAACCTTCCGACCGGCATAAGCGGATTAATTATTGCAGCCATTTTTGCAGCGGCCTTATCGAGTGTCGATAGTTCTATCCACAGCTCAACTACAGTAATCATGCGCGATTTTTTTGGCCGATCAACAGAAGATTTTACAGAGAAAAGGAAAGTTGCCATAGCACGTTATATCACCTTTGGACTGGGAGCAATGGGAACATTAATTGCAATTGGAATGACTTTTTTTAATATTACTTCAATATGGGATATCATTCTTGAAATTGCAGGCTTGTTTGGAGGTGCAATGACCGGATTATTTGTACTTGGCATATTTACCACTAAAGCGAATGGCAAGGGTGCGATAATCGGAGCAATTGCCAGTGCAATTATCATGTTCGTCGTAAAAAACAACACTCCATTACATTTCTTTTTATACGGAGCTATTGGTCTGATATCAAGCTTTGTGATTGGCTATTTGGCAAGCTTGTTTTTTACTTCAGAAAAATCAATGAAGGGACTAACCATATATACTTTAAATGATAAATAAATACTAAACGAAATAGATAATGACAAAAATAGGTTTTTATGAAAATATCCCGGTAACGGAAGAATACGATGTGGTAGTTTGTGGGGGAGGTCCTGCAGGATGCGCGGCTGCACTATCTGCCGCCAGGCAAGGTTTAAAAACGCTGCTTATTGAAAGTATGGGTCAGCTGGGTGGAATGGCGGTAACAGCTCTGGTATCACAATGGCTTGGAGGTAGAACTCAGGAAGGAAAATGGGTAGTTGGTGGTATTTTCAAGGAAATGTCCGAAGAAGCAACAGCTAAAGGATATGCACTATTACCAAGCTTGCAGGAAGGGCAAGCATACCAACCATATGGTTTTTATAACTGGTTTGTACATGGTGTGCCACTCGATCCCTATTATATCGATATTTATCTTGAAGAAAAGATGATAGAATCAGGTGTGGAGATTTTATACCAGACAAATTTCGTCGATACACTCATAGAAGGTGACAAAATTAGCCATGTAATAATCTATAACAGAACCGGTTTACAGGCGATCCCTTCCAAAGCAGTCATCGATGCTACCGGCAATGCCGATGTTGCATTCATGTCGGGATGCGAGACAATCAAAGGCAGACCTGAAGATGGCAAAATGACCCCGGCCTCCTTAATCTTTCATGTGTACAATGTGGACCAGGATGCCTTTCATGCGCATATAGAAAAAAGCCGTGACCCCAAACTCAGGGATATCATTAATAAGTTGAAAGTGAGCGGTGAGTGGGATTTTCCTTATGACATATTTGTTGCATCACAATTACTTAAAAAGGATGAGTTTTTCGTTAACACAACCCGATTGACAGGGGTGGATGGCACGAATGGTGAATCTATATCTGAAGGCCTCAGACGCGGCCGAAAGGAGATAAAAAAGCTTATGGAAATATTTAATAAGTATGTTCCGGGCTTTGAAAATGCCCGCATAAAATCGGTAGCCCCGCAGTTAGGCATTCGTGAAACACGGCGCATCGTTGGTGAGTTTATTCTTACTACCGATCACCTTGTCAGGGATGTGGAATTTGAAGATAACATTGGCTTTAGCATGTATGGTTGGGACTTGCCCGACCCGGATAGACCCAGCATCCAACCATTTGCTGAAGATTCTGTGGCGGGTTATAAGCACAAGATGAAGAAAGGACTTTCCACACCCTTACCCTATCATATTATGGTACCAAAACGCATTAAAAACCTGATTAATCCAGGTCGTGCGGTATCAGTTGAGGGACAAGTATTAGGGCCCGTGCGTGTAATGGCGCCATGTATGGCCATGGGGGAAGCCTCAGGAATGGCTGCCGAACAAGTTGTAAAGGACGGTAAATCTTTTGGCACTATAGATATCCACAAACTAAGGGAAGGATTGAGAAAAGCAGGGGCAATTATTGACAAATCTGCCCTTCCCCCTATTTATCCAAGGGTAGATCAGGTTTAATACTATTCTTATGTTATATTCAAGTGTTTATAGTTCGCCTCGTAATTTATAAATATATTCTGATGAAAATTTTTTGTTCTGTTGTTGTCTCAGATAATCAAAAGAAATGGTTGCAAAATAACCTTAAAGCTCTTCCTGTTATATTTCAGCAAGATATGGATGAGGTTGAAGGTTTTTTGCAAATCCAGGAATGTGAAGTTGTGTTTGGAAATCCACCGTTGCAATGGCTCCAACATCCTTCAAAGATTAAATGGATACAATTAGAATCTGTTGGACTAGACCCCTATCAGAAAATAATTGCTCAAGGCGAAATAGCATTTTCGAATGCTAAAGGTTTTTTCAGCAAACCAGTGGCAGAAACCGTACTTGCAGGCATTCTTACCTTTTACAGAAAAATTCATTCACTTGGGGTAGCACAAAATAACCATCAATGGATGAAAAACACTCTACGTTACGAATGTCGATCGCTTGAAGGAAAGAAAGTACTTATCCTGGGAGCCGGTTCAATTGGTCAAATGATCAAAAGGTATCTGGAGCCATTTGGTTGTGACATCATGTTTTACGATACCTATAATCCTTTTTCAGATTTTTCCGGTTTGGATGATCTTGATAGTAAACTGGCGAATTATGATGTATTGATTGGCTGTTTGCCTGAAACCGATGAAACTAAGCAAATGATTAATGGCCAAAGGCTTAGTCAAATGAAAAAATCTGCTGTAATTATCAACGTGGGTCGTGGTTCATTAATTGATGAAGGCGCTTTGATGAAAACACTTCGCGAAGGTCAGCTTTTGGGTGCCTTTCTGGATGTAACTGCCCAGGAGCCTTTACCCAAGAATAGCCTACTATGGTCAACTCCAAACTTATTATTGAGTCAGCATACCGGAGGTGGAACAATTGACGAAGTTGACAAAAAGCTTGATTTTTTTATAGATAGCTTTCAAAAGTATGTAGAAGGAACCCCGAAAAACGTAGTAAAAATATGAGTAAGATAAAATCTGTAAGACCGGTTCTGCTAAGTGCACCCTATGCCGATCCCTTATCAAATGCAGAAGTAATTTGGCATTTAACATCCGGATACCGCACTTGTGGAATGGTAGAGATTGAGTTGGAGAATGGGATAAAAGGGCTTGGCGAAGGCTACCTTGCAGTATTTGCCCCTAAAGTATTCACATCATCAGTTGATCTGTTGGCTAAGTATGTTGTTGGAAGAGAGATTGCAGACGTTGATGAAATAAGTGATGACTTAGTAACCGCCTCGGGTTACTGGAGCTTGCAGGGAGCTGCCAGACATGTATTAAGCGCATTTGAAATTGCACTGATTGATTGTGCCAGTCAACAGCGAAAAGTACCTGCCTATGAGTATTTAGGTGGTAAAAATAAGGCTTTACCGCTGTACGGTAGCGGTGGAGATTCTATCAATCCAAAAGCTATGAATGAAGAAATGAGGTATCTCAAAGGACTGGGTATCCGATACTTTAAAATAAGGGCGAGGTCAAATAATATTAATAAGGCGGTATGGACAATAAAAGAGGCCCGAAACTTTGATATTCAAGTGGCTGTTGATATGACGCAAAATCTTGCCAATCCTGGCCAGACAATTGATGATGTACTTAGTTTTGAAAAGAAGTTAATTGAACAAACTGGCGACATTCCATTTTTCCTTGAGGAAGTTTTAGGTATGGCTCATGTCGAAGAGTTTCCTGAATTAAGTCAAAAGGCAAAATCGTCCATAGCAGGTGGTGAAATTGTCACAACAGAAGGTGAGTTGATCAAGCGAATTAACGCTGGCTATTATCAGATTGTCCAACCTGATGCAACCGTGCTAGGAGGCATCAGGTCTGTCATGCGCGTGTTTGAAGCTGCTGGCAAGAAGAATATTAATACTGTCGTACATAATTGGGGCGGTGCAGTATGTATGATGGCCAATTATCATGCAGCTATTGCTGCTAATGCCACTTTGGCAGAATGGCCAATGCCTCAATTTGTATTAAGAGATGAAATGGTAAAATCGCCATGGGATGTCAGGGATGGGAATTTGTATTTAACCGATGTCCCGGGACTAGGTGTTCGCCTTACCAGGGAAATCGAAAAAAAATATGCATTTCGGCAAGATGCGTTATACAACTGTTTATTAAAACATGCCCCGATGCTTGATGATGATATTTGGAAATAGATATGCTCGTTCATCACTCGTTTACAATACACTGAGCAGATAATTTTAAAAGCAATATCAGAACAAGAAAAGCACTGGGTTTTGTTTATAATGCTTATGCTCATCCGGCTAAACCTAAGCTGATATTGATCAATGCAAAGAACGAATGGGTTGAAGGTCGTTACATTGAACCCGGTTTGCGTCTGAGCTTTCAATATTTGGAAGCGTTGAGGAATGTTTTACAGAATAAAAAGATGAACTAAAAAATAGAACAAATGAAAATTCAAATTTTTACAATTCTTGTTATTGCACTTTTTTCAGGTTACAGCTGTAACAACTCATCCAAAAAACTTAGTATTGATAATTCTCCAGGTTACAATATCGCCTCTTATTACTTTCCCAATTACCACATGAACGACAATCGGAATAATGCATTTAAAGGGTATGGGTGGAGCGAGTGGGAGCTGGTGAAAAATGCTAAACCCCGTTTTAAAGGGCATCAGCAGCCCAACATTCCAGCATGGGGTTACACCAACGAATCGGATCCGCTGGTAATGGAAATGAAGATTGATGCTGCGGCCGATTATGGCATCGATGCCTTTATCTTCGACTGGTATTATTACGATGATGGCCCATTTCTCGAAAAATGCCTTGAAGATGGCTATTTGAAAGCTAGGAATAAAAATAGGGTAAAATTCAGTTTGATGTGGGCCAACCACGACTGGATTGATATTCACCCTTGTACCAAAGGAGCTAGATTAGCAGGGCCAAAATTGCTCTATCCCGGTAAAGTGACGCTGGAAACCTGGGAGCACATTACAGAATATGTGGTCGAAAAGTATTTCAAGAACCCTTCGTATTGGAAGATTGATGGCAAACCCTATTTTTCGATTTACGACCTTTCAAGGTTTATTGATATTTTCGGGAGTGTTGAAAATACGAAATCAGCCATTGAAAAATTTCGTCAAAAGGTAATTGATGCAGGCTTTTCAGGCCTGAATCTCAATGCTGTGGTTTGGGGGAGAACTATACTTCCGTCCGAAGAAATTGTGGAAAATATCAATGTGTTAGTAAAAGATTTAGGGTTCAATTCGATCACTTCCTACGTTTGGATTCATCATGTCAAGCTCGATAAATTCCCGGTAACACCCTACACAAAAGTGCAGGAAAAGTATTTCGAATATGCTTCAAAGGCTGCCAACGAATCGGACCTGCCATATTATCCGAATTCAACCATGGGCTGGGATTCAAGCCCGCGTGCCGATCAGAGGGATTCATTGGTAAATATAGGTTACCCGTTTATGGCCAAAATGGGTGAAAATACACCTGAGGCATTTAAAGCAGGATTGGTTGAGATGAAGACATTCCTGAAAAATAATCCCAAAAGTGGCAACACTTTTAATATTAATTGCTGGAACGAATGGACGGAAGGTAGTTATCTTGAACCTGATTTGCGTAATGGATACAAATATTTGGAAGCTATAAGGGAAGTTTTTGGTAAAAAGATAAATTAATCACAATTAACGACTTAAAAATTAGAAAATGATTACAGATCACATTTCAAACGCAGCTCTTTATTTTCCGATAAGTGAAAGACTGAAAATGGCCTTGCAATATCTTTCGAAAACAGATTTCGCGAAAATGGCTCCAGGTCGTTACGATATTGACGGCGATAACGTTTATGCCATGGTTCAGGTATATACAACCATGCCAGTTTCAGAATGTACCTTGGAGGCACACAAAAAATACATCGATGTGCAGTTTATGGCTGATGGCGAGGAATATATTGGCTATGAGCCATTTGATTATCAGGAAATTTCGGAACCCTACCACGAAAATGAAGATTACTGGTTGTTTAAAGGCAATCCGACTCTCCTAAAATATACCAAAGGAATGTTTGCGGTTTTGTATCCTCAGGATTTACATATGCCTAAAGTGATTTCTGGAGGGTCAATGCCTGTAATAAAAGTGGTAGTTAAAGTAAGAGGAATCTATGAAAACAGATAATACCAAATTTAAAATGAAAGTAGTGATTTTGACTCTGATAAATTTATTTTTCATAACAGCATACACATCCTCCCAGCAAAATGGCACGACAGTCAAAAAAGTGAAACTGTATGATGTGGCTGCTTATGTTTGGCCATCATGCCATCACGATGATCGGTTTGGGGATATGTTGTGGCCCGAAGGTACTGGCGAATGGGAAATAATTAAAAAGGGAACACCCCGTTTTGAGGGACATTACCAGCCCAAAGTGCCCTTATGGAATTACGGAATGGATGATGACCCCAAAGTGATGGAAAAGTGGATTGACAGTGCCACAGACAATGGAATAAACGTTTTTATTTTCGATTGGTACTGGTTTGATGGAGGCCCTTTTCTTGAAAGTTCATTGAATAACGGTTTTCTTAAAGCAAAGAATAACGTTAAAATGAAGTTTTATGTGATGTGGGCAAACCACGATGTAAAAAAAAATTACTGGAATGTTCACAAATTTAAAGACGACACTTCACTGTTATGGGACGGCGCAGTTGATTTGGAAAATTTTAAAATAATTGTTCACCGGGTGATAAAGCAATATTTCAGCCAATCCAATTATTACACTATTGACAATAAACCCGTATTTTCAATTTTTAGCCTTGACAATCTACTCGAAGGTCTTGGCGGTCTTGCCGAAGCAAAAGAAGCACTTCAATATTTTAAGGATGAAACGAAAAAGGCAGGCTTCCCTGGTCTACATATCCAACTGATAGGCAATGGTGCACCAAATCCGGATTTAATTGAAAAAATTGAAGTATTGGGAATCAATAGCATTACAAAATACAACTGGGGGGGTAAGCATTCTGAGGATTATATACAATGGGGGGTGGAATCGATGGAAAGAAGACGACAGTGGGATGAAATGCTTTCGATTCCATATTTTCCAAATGCTTCTATCGGGTGGGACGATTCGCCTAGATTTCCAGCAAAAGGGAAAAAGGATGTGGTGCATTACAATAAGTCGCCCGAAGCATTTGCCGGATTTTTACAAAAAGCAAAAATGTATTGCGAGCAACATCCAAACCAACCCAGGCTCATTACAATTTTTTCATGGAACGAATGGATTGAAGGAGGGTATTTATTGCCCGATGTAAAATATGGCTATCAATACCTCGATGCAGTGAAAAAAGTAATGGACGGAAAATATGATTAGTATAAGATAATGGACATCGTCCAATATCTTATATAAAAATCAGAATTTGATAATTAGAGCCTGTGTTTAACAGCAGACCCTTCTAAATAAATTTCCAACCAAAGCGGAATTATAGCAGGATATCAAATAATAGAACTATGAAAGCAGTTATTGCCGTTAACGATTTTAATGCGAATCATCTAAAACAGATTGAAGAAAAGATTGGTCATTTGATTAACTTGTCTTTTGTTGACCAATTCTTATCTGATGATGATTTTTTAAATCACATTAAAGATGCTGAGATTTTTGTTGGTTGGCCCAGAACTGATTTACTAATTAAATCGTCAGTGCGTTTTTTGCAGATTGGCAGTTCCGGCTGGGATTCTTATGAGAAAAAGGGACTCAAAGAGCGTGGAATACGATTGTGCACTGCAAAAGGAGTTTATTCCATTGGTGTAGCCGAGGTAGGAATTAGTATGATGTTTGGGCTTGCCCGCAACATCAATCAGCATTTTCAGGATAAGGCCCAGGGAATATTTAAACGTCACGAGCCTTATGGAGAAATCACCGGTTCGACAGCCTGTGTTTTTGGAGTAGGCGAAATAGGTGCAACACTCGCACAGAAGTGTTTTGGCTTGGGCATGAAAGTTTTAGGAGTCGATCATTACCATCGTGATTTAGGTTATGTTGATCAGTGGTTTTCCCTGGATGAGCTTAGCAAAGCTGTAGCATTAGCTGATCATTTTTTTATAACCATTTCAGGAGAAGCATCCAATCAGAAATTGATTAGCAGGGAACTGCTTTCACAGATTAAAGAAGGCGCTTGTTTATATAACATGTCACGCGGAAGTACAGTCGATCAGGCTGCACTTATCGAATTCCTGAAAAATGGAAAATTGAAGGGGGCTGGTCTGGATGTTACAGATCCTGAACCGCCACTTCAAGATGAAGAAATATATAAGCTTGATAACGTGATTCTTACTGGTCACAGCGGGGGGCTTTCCGGAGGTTGGAAACAAAGATTGATAGACTTAATATGTACTAATATTGAGAATTATCTTGAAGGTGAAAAATTAAAGAATGAATTAGACTGGATTAATAAAAGGATCAACTCATGAAGATAACTGACATAGAATCAAGATTGATTAGGTTAAGTGCTGAAGCATGGTACCCTGATGGAAAAATACCTTCAGGAAACACCCCCTATTTTGATTTTCCACTGGTAACCGTAAAGACCGACGAAGGGATTGAGGGCTATACTATGGGCTATGCTCCATTGGGACAAGGGAAGGCTAACTTTCATAGTATTCATGACGTGTTTTACTATGATCTGGTCGGAAAAAATCCGCTGGATACACAGGCTATATGGCAAACTATCCGGTTTAAAAATCGACATTTGTATATCTTGTCCGAAATATTTCAAGCTGAGTTAGACATTGCTTTGTGGGACATTAAAGGGAAAAAAGCGAACATGTCTGTGGCAGAAATGTTGGGAAAGGTTCGAACTAAAGTCCCTTTATATATGACCAGTCCGCCGCTACAGATTCAAACACTTGAGGCTGTGAAAAATCAAGGGAGGATATGTAAGGTGAAAAATTATTCAGGTTGGAAATTACAACTGACGGGAAGACCTGATGTTGAAATCCCTAAATTGCAATTGGCGCGCGAAATTGCTGGAAAGGGATTTCCTTTAATGCTGGATTGTTCAGGAGTTTATTCTTATTTGGATGCCTTAAAAATAGGACGTGTTCTGGATGAATTGGAATATGATTGGTTGGAAGAACCGGTTCCTGATAAGGATATCGAACATCTTAAAAAGCTTACTGACATCCTTAAAACACCGGTCCTGGCAGCCGAAACGGCCACCATATTCGATCTTCCGCAGTACGTAAACAGCGGTGCCGTGGACATTTTGAGAGGCGACACCCATTTGAAGGGAGGAATTACCGGAATGATTAAAACCCTTGGCTTTTGCGAGATACATGGGTATGAACTGGAAATACACACAGCGGCCAGCCCTATTCTTGATATGGCTAACCTGCAAATTGGCTGTACTACCCATTTGTCGAAGTTTCTTGAGGCACATCATCCCATGTTTAGGTTTGGACTGATTGGTGATCCTCTTAACGTTCACGAAGATGGCTGCCAGCATTTGCCTACAGGACCTGGACTTGGTACAATAATCGATTGGGACTGGATGGATGATCATACTATTGATAAACTGGAAGGTTGTTCATATTAAAACGGTTCAAGTTTAAAATGACGAAGACAACTGTAAAACTAAGTCTGATTGATTAGGATGTATTCATCATCACTATAGAATTGACTTGATTTTGAATATGGATCCGATGGGACTAGATACTTGGCTTAATAAACGACTATAATTACGAAAGCCACAGTCTCAGTTTAGTTGGAACTGGAATCCCTGACTATAAATTCAATCAATAGTAGAAGATAAATCAAACTAATATAAACTGAGAATATGAAACATTTGAATTTTAAAGAAATATATGGCAACTGGGCAACGCTGCTTTTAGCCACTGATAAAAATGGAATCATTGATTATTTCAAGTTGGGTGATGAAATTGATGTTTTGATAGAATCTCGTCCGAATGGAATTTATTCTAATGGTACTGCTGGAGAGTTTTATTCCCAAACAGAAGAAGAGTTTGATCAAATTAGTTTGATTTTGTCGGAAAAATGCGAAAAGGATCATATTCCATTTCAAATCGGAGTAAGTCACATGAGTCCACATATTTCACTTGAACGTCTTCAACGTATCAGACATTTGAAGCCTGGGGCAGTTCAGGTAATATTGCCGGATTGGTTTCCGGTGACATTGGAGGAAGCCATAATTTTTCTTCAAAGAATGGAAGAAGAAGCTCAGGGCATCAGTTTGATATTATATAATCCGCCACATGCAAAAAGACAGTTGCAACCGGAAGAATGGGCAATTTTGAAAAAGAAGATTCCTACGTTAGTCGGTCTTAAGGTTTTTGATCAGAATGCTGATTCCGACTGGTACAATAGAGTTAATGAAAATATGGAAGGTCTTTCCGTTTTTATACCCGGACATCGGTTGGTAACCGGTATAAGTAATGGCGCGCATGGAGCCTATTCGAATATGGCATGCCTTAATCCATTTGCAGCACAAAAATGGTTTGAGTTGATTCAAACTGACTTATTTGCTGCTTTGGAGCTCGAAATTCGGATCAATACGTTTATGAGTGAACTGATCGCACCATTTATAACAGAGCTCCATTTTCCCAATCATGCCTGCGACCGGTTTATGGCCATTGTTGGCGGATGGGCCGATGTTGGGGCAAAACTTAGATGGCCTTATCGTTCAATACCAGATAGTTATTTAGCCGGAGTCAAAGAAAAGGCTAGGCGAATCATACCTGAATTTTTTAATATGCATTGAATTATGACCCCAAAACAACGCATTCAAAAAGCTGTTTGCCACACTGAACCCGATAAAGTTCCGGCTCATATCAACGCTACCAAATGGGTAGTAGCTAAATTGAAATCTGCCTTAAAGATTACCTCCGATAAGCAGTTATTGGAGGCATTGCACATTGATGTTTACGATATGAGAGGAATCGATCTGCACTCAGGTGTCGCACCTAAATATATTGGTCCTCGAAATGATTTTTTTCCATCCGATTGGGGAGGCGCGATAAACAGCTTTTGGAGTATCCACGAGTTTGAAAATCAGACTTCTGCTGGCTGGAATTACGAAATGGAATCTCCACAATTGTCAAGCGCACTTTCTATCAAGGATCTTGAGGCATACCCATGGCCAGAGAACGATTGGTTCGACTACTCGAATATTCGCAATGAATTAGAGGAATGGAAGGATTTTTCAATTATGGCGACGGGTGCTTCAGTTTTTCAGCACGCTACCTATCTCCGAGGGATGGACACATTGATGATGGACATGATGACTGATCCTGAAATGGCAAATTTTGTGCTCGATAAATTTTGTGATTTCTATTATGAATATTACTGTCGCTTGTTTGAAGTTGCAGGCGATCTGATCGATGTATTTGCGCTGGCAGATGACCTAGGTATGCAAAATACTTTGCTCATTAGTCCTGAGATGTTTGAAGAATTTGTTGCACCCCGTCTTAAACGAATGGCCGAACTTGCTCACAGCTATGACATAAAATTACTATTACACACCTGCGGAAACATCGAAATATTGATTCCAAGGCTTATTGAACTTGGCGTTGATATTTTGGACCCAATTCAGCCTGAAAGCATGGATCCGATTTCCATCAAAGAGAAATATGGTGATAAAATTTGTTTGCGAGGTGGAATTAGTGTGCAAAACGTAGTTTCAAGGGGAAGCATTGAAGAAGTAGAAGCCGAAACCAAGCGAATTGTGGAAGCGCTGAAACCCGGTGGTGGATATATTCTTTCGCCTGGACATCCGGTACTTCAGGACGATATTCCGGTTGAAAATATTGTTGTCATGTATGAAACTGGGTACAAATACGGAATTTAAAATACAATACTCCATAAAATTTGAAGCGGTAATTTTGCCATAATCCAATAGTTCTTTAACAATAATTTGATTTTTTACACTGCATGGGTTGATAGCAATCCTGCACATAAATCGTTCGAGTATCAAAGTATTGTTATACCACAAGTGTCTCGTTTAAATATTAAAAATGTTCTTTGAAATTTTGATAATCAATTATTTGCAGCGGTTTTTATAGCGTGACGATTTTGGTTACATCTCTTTTGATAAAGCAGGAGCCGAACTGTTCTTTAACCACCTCTCTCTTCGGGCTGGTCGCAAGTCAACCATTATCACTACCAACCTTGGATTCGATCGTTGGGAAGAGATCTTTGGTGATCCTGCACTATATGCCTGCTTTAGTTGAGCGGCTAACACACTAGGCACATCTGGTAAATATGAACAGGGAATCTTACCGGTTAAGAGAAACCTAAGAAATGATGAAAAAATAAAAAATCAGCCAAAAATCCGCTCGCCAGGACTCTTCTGATCGGGTTAACCCGATCAGAAGAGTCCTGCCATTTTATTTAAGTAAAATGGTATACTTTTGGACTGAACTACTGGTATACTTTTCGATTGAATAAACATATGATTTTAGGGCTAAATTACTGTATGGGATAGTCCGCGTGATTTGATTGTTGCAATTGATGCTCATAAGGCTAAATCATTTCATTTGGGACTTGGCTTAAACGTTTCCCGGCCAAAACTTGCAACCGCAAATATCAGCAGGCCATATAAAATATATCAAGTTTGCTTGTCATCTTATCGACTATTCTTGCAGAGTGTGGGCATGTAATGATTTTGAATTAAAAGTCGATGGTAATGTTTATGCGTTTGATTCTACGATAATAGATATGTTTGAGCGTATTCTGGTGGGCCGAATTCCGAAAGAAAAATGGTAGTATAAAAATACACTCGCTCTATGACGTTAAGACTAAAATAATCAAACTTATATATTTCACGCCTGCATCTGTCAATAATGTTAATGCGATGGATCAAATTCCTTATGAAAGACGTAATTACTACATGCTTGACCGGGGATACAACGATTTTGAAAGGCTTTACAGAATCAATAAACTTGAAGCCTTTTTGTTCTTCGTGCAAGAAATAACCTGAACTTCGACAGAATGTATTCCAACAATACAGATAAGCAATCAGGTGTAAAATACGACCAGGTAGGAGTTTTTAGCTAATCAAGATCATATGGTCGATATCCCGAGAAGCTTCACCGAATCAAGTACTATGATCGCGAAACGGATTTAGAGTTTGTATTCTTGACGAACAATTTTGATTTAACATCCGTTGAAATCGCTCTTTTGTACTAAAAATCGTTGGCACAACTGTTAATAAGTCTTTTTTAACAAGACAGTAGTAATTAAGGTTTTTTTATGAAATGATGGCCTGTCGAATTGAAGTATTGCTTGTTGAAAATCAGCAAAGCCATCTAATATAGCAATATAATATTTAAATTATTTAATTATTCGTATCATATAAAATAAAAAAAATGGAAGAGATTCTTGAAAAACTGGCGTATTGCGTCGAATTTGGTAAAATTAACCTGACTTCACCTTATCCCCCTGATATGCGCGGGCAGGAAGGTGCTGACGAACTGACTAAAAAGGCTCTGGAGATGGGAGTTGCGCCGACTGAAGTCCTGAATAAAGGCCTGGTAATCGGTATGGGAAAAGTAGGGGTCAAATTCCGTGAAAACAAAGTGTTCGTTCCCCAAGTATTGATGAGCGCCAAAGCAATGAGTTTTGGAATGGCTCACCTAAAGCCGTTTTTTAACGACGGTTCAGTGGTCCGTAAGGGAAAAATTATTATTGGCACTGTTGAAGGCGACCTTCACGATATTGGTAAGAACCTGGTTGGGATGATGGTTGAAGGCAGTGGCTGGGAAGTGATCGACCTGGGTACTGATGTCAAGGCAGAAAAGTTCGTAGAGGCGATTAAAGCAAATCCTGGAGCTGTCGTTTGTCTGTCGGCACTACTAACGACAACGATGGTGAATATGGAAAAGATTGGTAAAGCTGTTAAAGAGGCTGTTCCAGGGACCATTATAGCTATTGGTGGGGCCCCGGTTACGAAGGATTTTAGCGATAAAATCGGTATGGACATTTATTCAGCTGATCCACAAGGCCTTATTGATAATTTAAACAATTTAAATTAATCGGATGATGATGACCGGAAAAGAGAGAATTCTTAAGACTTTTAAACTTGAACCAACTGATTCAATTCCATGGGTACCTTTTGTGGGTGTTCATGGAGGCAGCCTGATAGGGGTTAATGCCACTGAATTCCTTCATTCAGCAGACCATATTGTGGATGGAATTACCAAAGCTGTTGAATTATACCAACCCGACGGGATACCCGTTCTATTCGATTTACAACTCGAAGCCGAACTGCTCGGTTGCAAGCTGAAATGGGCTGATGAAAATCCGCCTGCGGTTATTTCGCATCCTTTGTTGGAGGGAATATCGATTGAAGATTTGGTAGTTCCTGGAATGGATGAGGGACGAATGCCGTTAGTACTTGAAGCAACCCGACGATTACGAGCTAAATATCCCGATCTGGCACTTTATGGATTAATTGCCGGACCATTTACTCTGGCCCTTCACCTGTTGGGTACCGATATCTTCATGAAACTTTTCGAAGATCCTGAATATGTTTCAAAACTATTTGTCTTTTGCAAAAAGGTGGCAACGCAAATGGCTGATTATTATATTGAAGCCGGCTGTGATGTGATTGCCGTTGTCGATCCGATGACAAGCCAAATCGATCCTGTAACTTTCGAAACGTTTGTTTCTCCGCCAATGACTGAAATCTTTGAACACATCAGGGCAAAAGGGGCGCTTAGCTCATTCTTTGTTTGTGGTCATGCCCAGCAGAATATTGAGGTGATGTGCGGATGTAAACCAGATAATATAAGTATCGACGAAAACATCCCGCTCGATTATGTGAAAGATATTGCGCTGCAGCATAACATTAGTTTCGGAGGAAATCTTCAGCTAACTGTTGTTCTGTTAATGGGAACTCCTGAAGATGCTGCGTTTAATGCCCTCGATTGCATTGAATCAGGCGGTAATCGCGGATTTATTCTGTCTCCGGGCTGTGATCTTCCAATGGCTACACCATCCGAAAACCTGGTTGCTGTAACAAAATTGGTGAAAGATCCCTACGAGCAGCAAATTGTGAAAGCGATGACACGGAAAAGTGATAGTCTTAAATTGTTGAATATGAAAGACTATGGCCAAAGCGACAAAGTGATCGTCGATATTATAACCCTTGATTCGGAATCGTGTGCGCCTTGCCAGTATATGGTTGAAGCGGTAAAGAAAATTGCACCGCATTTTGAGGGAATAGTGGAATGGCGTGAACATGCAATTAAACAAATGGCCGGAGTAACTTTCATGGCATCGCTGATGGTTAAAAATATTCCTACTATTTGCATTGACGGAAAAATATCATTTGTGAGCCAGATACCGCCTAAGAATGAGCTAATTGCCGCTATCCAAAAAAGAATTAACCAGAAGTTAAAACTTAAAATCCAGTCGAAAAAGGGGGAGTTCATTGCTTTTTGTAAGGATGAAGACGAAGCCAGGGCTTTGAAATTACGTATTGATACCGCTTTTTTACAGACCGGCAAACGTATCGATGTTACGTATTTTACTGATCCAGTTAAGCTTATGGAATATGGTTTTACACAAACTCCGACAATTGTATTAAAAAAGCACACCCTTAAATCACAGGGAAAAGTGCCATCGGTGGATGTTATTACGGAATGGCTAAAGGAATTATGACAATTTAAAAAATTTCGTGTAATGAAGAAAATCCCTTTTTATCTGGTAACCGGCTTTTTAGGAAGCGGGAAAACAACACTGATAAAGCAATTTATTGAGAGCTATGCTGATTCGAAAAAGATTGCCATCATTCAGAACGAGTTTGCCGAGGTTAATATCGATAGCCGGGAATTAAGAGAAACAGAGAAATCCTTTGAGTTACTAGAAATGAATAATGGTTCGGTTTTTTGCGTCTGTTTGTTAGGAAGTTTTGTCCATTCATTGGCCGATTTTATCAATGAGCATCACCCCGATCTGATTATTTTGGAGGCATCGGGACTTTCAGATCCTATAAGTATCAGCCAGATGATTTCAGTGCCGGCACTTCACAACATCATCTGGCTGGCACATACTTATACTATTGTTGATGCACTGAATTTCCAGAAAACAATCGAAAGGGTCGGACGTAATATTCACCAGATTCGGGTGGCAGACACAATCGTGCTGAATAAATGTGATCTGGCTCCGGAATCTATACCGGATATCAGAAATAAAATATTGTCGATTAATCCTTTTGCGAAGATAATTGAGACATCTTATTGCAATAATACAAGCCTTGCAGGACCGGCATTTCATATGCCGATTATTGTGATGGGAACAGGGAAAACCGAAAGCGAAGGAAGGCCCGATGTTGATTCTGCTGTCATCAAAGTGATGAAGCCAATTTCGACTGAAAATCTGGATCTGTTTATTCGGAAATATAGTTTAATCACTTATCGCATTAAAGGTTATGCAACTACTGATAAGGGACCTGTAGCCATACAGACCAGTTTTGAACATATTGAAATTATACCTGTGGCTGAGAATACATATTATACTGAAATTGTGATTATTGCACCAGAAATTGATCAAAAAATTTTACAGTTAGAATTTGAATATTTGTGCTGCCGAAATTGAAAAACTTTTCTTTATAACGTAAATAATTGAAAATAAGGCGTATGGAAATTCGTAATGTTGGTGAACATCGAAAGAATATTAATACATTTTACTGAAACTTGAAACCCATGAATTGTAATGAATATAAAAGGCTCACCGAAGATCTGGACAAAAATCTGGTTCAGTTAAAATCAGAAAATGATCCTATTTTGGTTTTTTCTGAAAAAGCGGTTAACCTTTGTATTTCAATCCTTCAGTTAATGAAGAATGCAGTTCTTATGAATGGTTTCATCAGTCCTCGTGATGAAATCGATTTTTTTAGAAATATCAAGCCAAAAGTTTACAGTAAAATAGTTTTTTATGTCAAGATTTATAGTATTGAGAGCAAACGTATACATGGCAGTATAAAAGCGCAAAGAAGGCTGTTAATCGCTGAACAGGATAAACTTCAGCTTTTTGCACATGACAATCTGGAGTTTACCGAGTATTATCGCAGCAATAGCGCCTTTATGGATGATCGCTATTTTATGCGAGGAATAGAAAGTATTAGGATTTGTACTGAGAACCTTCATTCTCTTATTGACAAACAATTTTCAACCATTCATGATCCAACTGTTGCCATTATATTGGCCAATGATATGTTGGTTATTTATTTACAGACTGAACTTGAAAGACTAGATTCCCAAAACGTTAAAAACGAAATTAAACAAAATGAAGATGAACATTCCAAC